>CAMOGQ010000288.1 GCA_946614165.1 uncultured Lachnospiraceae bacterium | reverse complement strand
GCATAGTCCGTGGTGATCAGTGTCCCGGATCCTCCCCTGGCTTCGATCACCAGGACCAGGTCCGAAAGGCCGGAGATGATCCGGTTTCGGGGCGGAAAAAGGCCGGGCCTTGCCTGGGTGCCCGGGACGTATTCGGAAAGAATCCCTCCCCTCCGGGAAAGGAGGTCATAGAGGTCCCTGTTTGCCGGAGGGTAGCAGACGTCCGCACCGGACCCCAGAACGGCAAAGGACGCTCCCCCCGCCTTCAGGGCTGCCCTGCCTGCGGCCTCGTCCACCCCCAGGGCCATGCCGCTGATGACGCTGACGCCCTGCCGGGCCAGGGCCGCAGCAAAGCGCTCCGCCTGTTCCAGGCCGTAGCGGTCTGCCCTTCTGGAGCCTATGACCGCCGCCGCAGGCGCCGAGGGATCCGGCAGCCTTCCCTTATAGTAAAGGCCCAGGGGCATATCCGGTATGGCCCGGAGCCTTGCGGGATAGGCCGGATCCTCCAGGGAAACAAAAGCCATCCCCCGCCGGGAAAGGTCCTCTGCCGCCTCCTGCGGGGTGATCCTCTTTGCCTTTTTTAAAAGTTCCGGGATCTTCATAGCCCCCCGCTCCCCCAGGGCCGCCCGGGACAGATCCCTCAGGTCCTTTTCTCCCATTTCGTAAAGCTGCCTTGCAAAGCCGCTCTTTTCCATGGCCTGAGCCAGCTCGTAGACCGATTTTTCCCCCTCTTCTCCGGAAAGCCTCCGGAAGGCCCCGAAGAGCCGCAGGGCCGTTCTGGTCCCGATCCCCTCCGCCTGGGAAAGCCAGAGGCCCCAGGGATCGAAGCCGTCTTTTCCGTTCATTCTTTTCCTCCTTCCGCTGCTGCGGGCATGCAAAAATAAAGGAATGGTCATGCATTCCTTCTTTAATAAAACTGCATGGGGGAAAAGGCGGGCGGACGCCCGGAAAGGAAAAAAGACAGGAAAGAAGGTCCCGCGGACCTTTCCTTCCTGCCCTGTATCATACCATATATGACCCGGTAAATGTCTGCTGAAAGCAAAAAGAACTATCAGGGGCGGCATCCGGAATGCCGTTTTCCGTTAAAAACGCTTCCGAAGGGCTTCTTATCTGTCCAGGATGTAGTCGGACATGACATAGTTGGCTATGTCCAGGCCCCTTTCCGTCAGAAAGAGTCTTCCCATATCTTCGGCCAGCAGGCCTTCCTTCAGGTGCTTTTCCGCGGTCTTCCCATAGATTTCTTCAAAGGGCACATGGAAGCGCTCTTCGAAGTCCCCTGTGCGGATCCCTTCTGTCATGCGTAGTCCCAGGAACATGAATTCCTCCATCCGGTCCTCAAGGGTCAGAGGGATCTTCTCCTCATGAAAATCCTCCCACCTTCCGGCCGACAAATAGTCCTTCATGGAGCTTACGCAGTCGAAGCGGCTCTCCCCCATCAGGGAGGATGCGCCCAGGCCCAGTCCCAGATAGTCCCTGCAGGTCCAGTAGACGCAGTTGTGCCTGCAGGCAAAGCCGGGCCTTGCATAGTTGGAAATCTCATAGCGCTCATAGCCGCGGGATAAAAGGATTTCTCCCGTCTCGTGATACATGCGCCTGTCCTCTTCCTCGCCCGGCAGGGGAGGCAGTTCCATGGAAGCAAAGGGAGTCCCCTCTTCTATAATCAGGCTGTAGGCAGAGATGTGCTCCGGTCCCAGACTGCAGGCCTTTTCCAGGTTGTCCCGCCATTTCTCCGGACTCTGTCCCGGCAGGGCGCTCATCAGATCCAGGTTCAAATTGTCAAAGCCCGCCTGCCTGGCCTCATGAAAGGTCCTGACCGCATCTTCCGCCCTGTGGATCCTGCCCAGCAGGGCCAGTTCCTGGTCATGGAAGGACTGGACGCCTATGGACAGGCGGTTGATCCCCTGCTCTCTGAAGGCTCTCAGCTTTGAAAGGTCCGCCGTTCCCGGGTTGACCTCCATGCTGATCTCCGCACCCTCTTCAAAGGTAAATTTACTGCAGAGCGCCTCCATCAGAGAGGAAAGTTCTCCTTCCTCCATCAGAGAGGGGGTCCCGCCTCCGAAAAAGAGGGTCCTGACAGGTCTTTTTCCTATAAATTCGGGCACCAGAGAGATCTCTCTCTCCAGTGCCCCCAGATATGCCTTTCTGGCCGCAGAGTCCGCAGGGCCTGAGAGAAAGTCGCAGTACCTGCACTTGCGGACGCAGAAAGGGTAATGAATATACAAAGAAAGGCTCCGGTCCATGGCTGCCGCCCTCAGTTTCCGGAATCCAGCTTCAGGACGTTCATGAAGGCCTCCTTGGGGATCTCCACGTTTCCTACCACCTGCATGCGGCGCTTGCCTTCCTTCTGCTTTTCCAGAAGCTTCTTCTTTCTGGAAATGTCGCCGCCGTAGCACTTGGCCAGGACGTCCTTGCGGAGCTGGCGGATGGTCTCGCGGGCAATGATCCTGCCGCCCACGGCGGCCTGGATGGGTACGTCGAAGAGCTGTCTGGGGATCTCGTCCTTTAAGCGCTCGCACATGCGGCGGC
>CAMOGQ010000287.1 GCA_946614165.1 uncultured Lachnospiraceae bacterium | reverse complement strand
CGGCGGTGGAGACGGAAGAGGAGAGAAGGCTCTTCTACGTGGCCATGACCAGGGCAAAGGACGTCCTCTATATCCTGGGGAGCGGAAAGGCCTCCTCCTTTATGCAGGAGATGGAGGACGATCTGAGAAAGGAGGAGGCCCTGGCCTTTTGGGGGATCTGGCAGGAAAAGCAGGGGATAAATGTATTTGTCCGCCACAGCGCCTGGGGACTGGGCCGGGTCCTTTCCATGAAGGAGGGGAAAAAGGGCATGTATCTCAGGGTGGATTTCGACGGCATGGTCAAGACCTTTCCCTACCCAAAAGCCTTTGCGGACGGGCACCTTTGCGCGGCAAAGGGCCTTCTGGACTGAGAAAGTCCGGGGGAGCGCAGGCATTTTTTGCCCCGGTTAACGTTCTTTGTTCTTCTTGGCTCTTCTTTGTGGTATAGTAATACAGGGTGCAGAAGGCCGCGCCCGGGCGGGGACGGCCTTCTGCAGGAGCGTAAAACGATAAGACATCTGAATAAGGGATTTGATATATGAAAACCAGAAAAGCTTCCTTCGTGCAGCCGGTGATCATGCTGACGGCCTTCCTGCTCTTTACACTGCTTGTGGCCATGGTGGACTTTAAACCCATCGGTCCCCGCGGGTCGGAGGTGGGACTTGCCGCCATCAACGGCTTTCTTCATTCGTATTTCGGATACAACGACCTCTTTTATGTGCTGTCCAAGATCCTGGGCTATATCTGCTTTCTGATCCCGGTGATCAACGCGGGCGTGGCCCTCAGGGACATCTACCGCAAAAAGAGCCTTTTCAAGATCGGACCGGACGTCCTGGGGGCCTTCTGCATCTACGTCCTGATGGCATTTTTCTACGTCCTCTTCAACACGGTGGTCCTCAACTACAGGCCCGTTGTGATGGACGGAGAGCTGGAGGCCTCCTATCCTTCCTCCCATACCCTGCTGGCCGTGACACTGTCTCTGTCCGCCGCCCTGCAGCTGAATTTCCGGGACAGGAACCTGGAAAGAAAGGCCAGGAACCAGAAGATCCTGATCGCCCTGGGCCTTCTGGTGGTGGTCACCAGATTCTTCTCCGGCGTCCACTGGTTCACGGACATCGTGGGCGGCGTCCTGCTGGGCCTGACCCTGGCAGCTCTTTACGTGCCCCTGGTCCGTTTCATCGGCAGGCTCTTCTACAAGGATAAGAAAAAAGCGAAAAAGGCCGTAAGAAAGCCCAGACAGGGCCATACAGGCCCCGCGGCAAAGAGCGCCGAAAAGCATGAGCTGAAGGAAGCGGCCGCTGCAGAGAAGGAAGAGAAGGCTCCGGAAGCCAGCCCTGCCGAAGAGCCGCAGGCCCCCGAAAAGGAGGAAGCTCCGGTGCAGACTTCTCCCGAGCCTGAGAAAGAGGATCCTGCCCCTCAGGAAAAGGCATCTGCCCCGGCAGAGGAAGCCGTAAAGGAAGAGCCCCTTAAGGAAGAACCTCTTAAGGAAGAACCTGTAAAGGAAGCGTCTGCAGAGGAAGAAAAGAAAGAAGTCCCGGAGGAATAAGGTCCGGGCAGGAAAAAGAAATAAAAAACATAAAAGCGGATGCCCGGCGCATCCGCTTTTTTCAAAAGTAAGGAGGGAGATGTATGTCTGGAAAAGTTTATAAGATCCTCTGCTTCGGAGACTCCAACACCTATGGATTCGACCCCCGCATGGGGGCGCCGGAGCAGCTTCCCTATGAAAAGCGCTGGACCGGGATCCTGGACGCCATGCCCTGCTATCAGGTCATCAACCGGGGGCAGAACGGGCGGGAGATCCCCCATACCCAGTCCGCCTTCGCCTCCCTGGAGTATACCCTGGAGCGGCACGCCGACGCGGACGTCCTGGTCATCATGCTGGGGACCAACGACCTGGCCCTCATGTGGCGTCCCACGGCCGGGAGGGTGGGGATCCGGATGAGAGATCTGTTCGTGAAGGTCCCCGGCCTTTCGGCCTTCCGGACGGGCGGAAAAAAGACCCTTCTTCTTTCTCCGCCCCTTTTAAATATGGCCGACGATACGGACGGGGTCCTGCTGGAAGCCTCCGCGGGCCTTGCCGCCGTATACAGATCCATTGCAGAAAAGTACGGCCTTTATTTTGCCGATACGGCCGGGTGGCGAATCCATATGACCTATGACGAGGTCCACTTTTCTCCCGCGGGCCACGCTGCCTTTGCCATGGAGATGGACCGCCTGCTCAGAAAGATCCTGGAGATCTGAACAAAAGAAAAACCGGACCTTTCCCGGATGCGCTTACCTGAAAGCGCTCCGGAGAGGGTCCGGTTCTTTCTTTTTGTACAGGAGCCTCAGAGGCCTTCTTTACGGGAACCCCGCGCTTTCTTCTTCCTCCGGCTCCTGCTCTCTTATTTTTTCCAGGATCTTTTCCTCGATCTGCAGCTCCCGGTTGAGAGGCTCGTAGATGATCAGTTCGGAGAGGAAGATGGGGAACCAGAGGCCTATAAAGGGGACCAGGATCACGGGCCAGGGAGCAAAGAGGGCAATGATCATGAC
>CAMOGQ010000286.1 GCA_946614165.1 uncultured Lachnospiraceae bacterium | reverse complement strand
CATCTCCTTTGAGCTGATCCGCTTTGCCGGCTCCTCCGACAATCCCGTGATCGCCGTCCTTTCAAAGCCCGGCATCTGGCTGCAGCACATCACCACCAGCGAGCCCGACGATTCCATGCTGGAAGTGGCCATCGCTTCGGTCAACGCGGTCTTTGACTGGAAGAAGTATCTGAAGGAGGAATTCTCCCTGGAGGCATGAACTCCTTAAGGAAGAAGTGACCGGCTATGGATTACCGCACTATATATAATGAAGGAACACGGATGCTTTCCGATCTTCCGGACGGCAGGCTGGACGCCAGGCTCCTTCTGGAGGAGGCCTGCGGCACGGATGTCCAGACCCTTCTGGCCCATCCCGAAAGGCCGGTCAGTCCTGAAGAGGAGGCACTTTACAGGTCTTTCCTGGAGCGGAGAAGGAAGAGGGAGCCCGTGGCCTATATCCTGGGACATCAGGCGTTCATGGGACTGGACTTTTCCGTCTCCCCCTCGGTCCTCATTCCAAATCAGGATACGGAGACCCTGGCAGAAGAAGCCATGAGAGTCCTTAAGGCAGGGGACAGGATCCTGGATCTCTGTACCGGCAGCGGCTGCATTCTTCTCAGTCTCCTTTCCATGTGCCCCGGCACGTCCGGGACCGGAACGGATCTTTCTCCGGCTGCCCTTGCGGTGGCGGAGGAAAACGGGATCCGGCTGGGAATGGAGGAGAGAGTCTCCTGGAAGCAGGGAGATCTGTTCGAAGCTCTGCATAAAAACGGAGAAGAGGAATCCGCGTCCCGTGACGCTTCCGGACCCTTCGACCTGATCGTTTCCAATCCGCCCTATATCAGGACAGAAGTCATAGAGACTCTGGAGCCCGAGGTGAAAAGCGCCGAGCCCTTCATGGCTCTGGACGGAGGAAGGGACGGACTTGTCTTTTACAGAAGGATCGCGGAAAAGGCTCCTGCCTATCTGAAAAAGGGAGGGCGCCTTCTCCTGGAGATTGGCTACGACCAGGGACAGGACGTCTCGGACCTTCTGAAAAAGAAAGGCTTTGAGGAGGTCAGAGTCATTAAGGATTACGCAGACAACGCTAGAGTCGTTTCGGCACGCCTGCCGGAAACGCCCAAGAAATGAAGGTTAGATATGTACGAAAAACTGGATACACTGCTCCTCAGATATGAAGACATATCCAGAGAGCTTGCAAGTCCCGAGGTGGTGTCGGACCAGGCCAGGTTCCGGAACCTGATGAAGGAACAGAGCGATCTGACCCCCATCGTGGAAACTTATACAGAATACAAACGGGTCCTGGAAACAGTGGAGGAATCCCGGCAGATCCTGGAAGAGGAAAGCGACGAGGAGATGCGGGAACTGGCCAGAGAAGAGTTTTCCGACGGCAAAAAGCGCCTGGAGGACCTGGACCAGAAGATCCGGATCCTGCTGATCCCCAAGGATCCCAACGACGAAAAGAACGTCATCTTTGAGATCCGGGCCGGAGCCGGCGGAGACGAGGCTGCCCTTTTTGCCGCCGAAGTCTACCGGATGTACGTCCACTACGCGGAAGGCAGAGGATGGAAGGTGGAGACCCTGGACTTCGAGGAGATCGGTATCGGGGGCATGAAGTATGTGAACTTCATGATCTCGGGCCGGGGCGCCTGGTCCCGGCTCAAATACGAATCCGGCGTCCACAGGGTCCAGAGAGTCCCTGCCACGGAGTCCGGCGGAAGGATCCATACTTCCACCATCACCGTGGCCGTCATGGCGGAGGTGGACGACGATATCCAGATCGATATCCCCGACAAGGACGTGAGGATCGATGTCATGCGGGCTTCCGGCAACGGCGGCCAGTGCGTCAATACCACGGACTCCGCGGTCCGTCTGACCCACTATCCCACGGGCATCGTGATCTATTCCCAGACCGAAAAGTCCCAGCTCCAGAACAAGGCCAAGGCCTGGGCCCTGCTGCGGTCCAAGCTCTATGACCTGGAGATGCAGAAGCGCCACGACGAAGAGGCGGACCTGCGGCGCAGCCAGATCGGAACGGGCGACCGGTCCGAAAAGATCCGCACCTACAACTTCCCCCAGGGAAGGTGCACGGACCACAGGATCAAGCTGACCCTCTACCGCCTGGACGATATCATGAACGGGGATCTGGACGAGATCATCGATTCCCTGACCGCGGCGGATCAGTCCGCAAAGCTCCTGAAGATGGACTCCTTCTGAGGAGAGATCTGACAGGCTCCGATTTTTCCAAATTTACATGTGCTTTACTGGAAGTCAGTAAGGGAATCGTTTATTCTTAAACTGGTATAGTTTCAAAAAAGGTGATAAGTATGAAGTACCGCGAACTCATCATTTACAGAAACCCTGCAGGCGGAGAGATCCTGGAGAAGGCGGCCGGCCTGATCGAAGCCTTTGAAAAGGACAGCTGGCAGGATGCCGCTTCCCTGAAGGCGGCCGGAGAAGACCTTTACAGCCTCATGCACGACATCCTGGACCTTTCTGCCGTCAACGGCTTTTACGGAAATCTCTGGCACTGCATGCTGGCCAATCT
>CAMOGQ010000285.1 GCA_946614165.1 uncultured Lachnospiraceae bacterium | reverse complement strand
GCATCAACTGGTGCCGGGTCCCCGTGACCATCGTGGAGATGGGATATATGTCCAATAAGGAAGAGGACCTGCGCATGGCCTCGGAGGAAGGCCAGGCCGCCATAGTAAAGGGCATAGCGAACGGCATCGACGCTTTTATGGGGGAGGCACCCGAAGAAGAATAAGACCGGACCGGAGAGCCCTGTTCCCGGGAGGAGGAAAAGGCTCCCGGGCAGAAAGGAATTTTTTCATTGACCAGATACCATTTACGATATTTCCTGCTTTTTGCGGGCGTTCTTCTGATGATGGGCTGCGGCCGGATGATCTCAAAGGCTAAAGACCAGGCGGAAGATATGGCCGAAGCTAAGCAGCCTATAACAGAAGAACTGGAACTCGAAACAGACGATTCCCTCCCCGTTCCGGAGCTGACCGGCACCGGTATCGGCACCGGCAGGGGGGTGGACCTTTACTGGACCCCTGTGGGGGACGCGGATACCTACGAGATCCAGGCCGGAAAGGGCGGAGAGTTCAACGAGACTCTGATCATCTCTCTGGACGACGGAGAGAGTGGCCACTGCCTGGCGGCAGGGCTGGAGGACGAGGAAGAGTACGCCTTCCGGATCCGCACCAGATATGTGAAGGGAGACGAGATCATCAGGAGCGAGTGGAGCAGCCCCGTCACCCAGACCTTCTATGAAGCAAGGGTGGACGACGACGTGGCGGCCCCCTTCGATATCACCTGCCTCATGGACCAGGGGGAAGGCCTCCTGATCCAGTGGAAAAAGCCCGAGTACTGCACCGGCTTCGAGATCTTCCGGTCCTATACCGGAAAAGGAAGCTGGGTCAGGCTGGCCGATGAAATAGAGCCCGGAAAGCCCTCCAGGGTATCCTACGACGACATAGAGTTCGACGAGTCCATCAGCCCTGTCTACTACATGGTCAGGACTGTGCTGGAGGAGAACGGGGTCAGAAAGGTATCCCCCTTTGACGAGGTCATTACCGCAGAGTTCCAGGAGACCCTGACCGTAAGGCCGGCGCGGTCCGCCTTCCCTTCGGGAGAGTCCCTGCAGCTGACTGCCCTTTACGGATGGGGAAAGGGAGAGGGCCTTAAGTGGTCCGCAGTGAACGAAGATGTGGCCTCCGTGGACCAGGACGGTCTGGTCACAGGCGTAGGGCATGGATCCACTAGGATCATTGCTTCCCTGCCGGACTCTTCCCAGGAAACATCTTCCACGGTCATCATAGACCGGAAGAATCCAGAGCCTCTGAAAAAGTACAAGCAGCCATTCGCCTACGATGAGAAGAATAAGGTCTACAGGAAAAAGACCGTTTCCGAAAAGAATAAGGCCGTGGTCCTGGTGACAGGGGACCTCATGTCCATGAAGTCCCAGATGAATGCGGCCTGGAACGAAAAGGACCAGAGCTATGTCTTCAATGACAGCTTCCGCTATGTAAAGGATCTGATCCGGTCCGCGGACCTGGCAGCGGGCAACCTGGAGACCCTGGTCTCCCCCACCTGGTCCTACTGCAGCGAGATCAATTACCTGGACGGCAGACCGGTCTGCAATACCACCCCCCGCTTCCTGGACGCCCTCAAGGATGTGGGCTTCGATGTGCTGACCATGTCCAACAACCACAATGCGGACTGGGGCACCGGAGCGGCCATGGATACGGTAAGGAACGCGGACCGCTACGGCTTCATGCATACGGGCCTCTATACCTCCGAAAAGGAGGACAGGACCCTGGCGGTGGACGTGAACGGGATCCGGATCGGCTTTCTTGCCTATGACGGCGGAGGCCTGGGCTTCAACCACAGGGAAGAGACCTGGGACCCGGAGGATGTGAACACCATCCTCAACGCCTACTCCAGGGAAAGGGCGGAGGCGGACATAAAGGCCTTGAAAGAGAAGGGGGCCGAGTTCATCATCGTCTGCATGCACTGGGGGACCATCAATACCACGGAGTATAACGAGCTTCAGGAGGAAGCGGCAAAGGAGCTGGCGGATCTGGGAGCGGACTATATAGCCGGGTCCCATCCCCATCTGATCCAGAAGTACGTGGAGATAGAGGCCTCCGACGGAAGAAAGGTCCCCTGCATCTACTGCATGGGCAATTTCATCACCAGCCTCAGCTCCCTGGAAGGCCAGAGAGATTCCGTTCTGATGCGCCTGGTCCTGAAGCGGAACGATCAGGGAAAGGTGGTCCTTGCGGACAATACCTATATCCCCTGCCATGTCTACAGCACGGCCCTGGGAGATCCCTTCGCGGTGGTCCCCATGATCAAAGAGCTCAGCCCCGATCTGAAACTGAGCAGCAGGGACCGGATCCTGAAGCGGATCAAAGACAGCATCGGAAAGGACATAAAGATCTATAAACCCTGAAGGGAATGAAGGAAAAGAGAGTCCTGAAGAAGGAAGTAAAAGAGCATCCGGAAGAAGGCTGTCAGATAAGAAGAAAGAACGTGAAGGGAGTGCCGGCCTGTGGCCGGCGCTCTTTTTTACGGAGAAGAATTGGCTGGAACTGGAAGTCGGGAGTTTTGTCCAGGCACCTCCGACG
>CAMOGQ010000284.1 GCA_946614165.1 uncultured Lachnospiraceae bacterium | reverse complement strand
TTATATCCCGCGGACGACTTTGGTCGGCCGGGGTTTTACGCGCCGTTTCGATAATCGCTCTGATATCTTTTGCCGATTCACTGTTGGTATTGAACATAGTCAAATCTGCAGAAGGAGTTTATTCTTTACGTTCTGAGTTACTGTTTTATAATCTTGAAAAAGAGAGACTCAGAAAAGTGCTCATGTCAGGAAACGTAATTCTCTGGGCTGAACCGGGAGAAAAATGTCAGGATCAGGTGGGAAATTAATAAAGGTTATTTATACTGGATTTCAAAGCAGAATCATTACGCTTTTTACTCTCAAAAGAAGAACCTGGTACAGAGGTGCAGGATTTATCCTTCAGCGTAGGATTATATTGCGACAGTATTGATCAAATAATATTTCATTCATGTTCAGGCCAAAGGGGCTGGTGTCATGCCGTTCCTTTGGCCTTTTCTATATTCTGATTGTTTCTGTCAGCGGATGCTTTTTATTTTGGGGAGAGTGAAATCCCGGAACCTGGAAGGCGGAGCCAAAGCCGGATGACCGGGGCCGCGGCAAAACATGGAAACATCTTGGTCATGGAACTTTACATGGCTCTGTTTTATTTTCTATGTGTGAAAGGCTGTCGAATTTCGGCAGAAGAGCTTTTTTGATGAAGGGAGGATACTATGAGAACAAATAGGGCAGTATGGATTCTGATCGCGGCATTGCTTATTGGGCTGTGGGGCTGCGGGAGCGCTCAGAAGGTCACTGTGACAGTAGACAAGTCCTTTGCGACCGTGGAGACCCAGGAGGACTGCGACAAACTGGTCAAGGAACAGGGATACGAAAGCGTAACTTTAAGCGAAGACGCTTCCCAGGTCACCTATGTCATGACAAAAGCAAAGCACGATGAGCTTCTCAAAACCATGGGCGAGAAAATCAGAGAAGCAATGAAAAATCTGGAGGAGAGCGAAGACTATGCTTTTGAATCCATTACGGTCTCCGATGACTACATGACCTATGAAGCCGTGCTGGACAAAAGTGAATCGGATTTTGCCCATCAGCTGGCAGCCCTGGGTATTTATTACCTTGCGGAAGCCTACCGCCAGTATTCCGGTATGGAATCGTCTGTCCTGAACATCATCTATAAGGACAAAGAGGGGAATATTCTGTTCGAGGATTCCTACGAACTGGGCAAGACGGAGAGCAGCCCGGAAGGAGAGGAAAAAACAGAGGAGACTGCAGAAGAAGCTCCTGCGGAAGAAGGGGCGGTACAGGAACAGCAGGAAGAGCCGGTTCCCACGGAGGAAGAAAAGACAGAAGAAGCAGCGGCCCCTGAGGAAGATCTGTCATCCTATCATCAGATCCTGGCGGAGAGCGACGATTACAGGGCAGAACTGACAGGCATCGATTTAAATGGAATGCTGGGCTATACCTGGAATGTCCATCTGGAGAACCATACGGATAAGGCCCTTATGTATACGGCGGAGGATGTATCCGTAGACGGTATCATGTGCGACGCTGTTTTTGCACAGGAAGTAGCTCCGGGAAAGATGGCCAATACAACGATCAACTGGCTCAGGACCGAACTGAGCAGATATAACATCTCTGATCCCACCGTGGTTGAAATGAAGCTTAAGATCTATGACAGCAATGACTGGCTGGCAGATCCCCTTTACTTCAAGACCGTCAGGGTGGCGCCCCACGGAGAGGAAGCTGTCATGACGAAATATTTCACCCATGAAAATGACACTGCCCTTGTGGATAACGACAGCATCGGCGTCTATTTCATGGGAACGGATCCCGATGCCCTTATGGGATATTCCGTATATCTGGGCATAGAAAACAGAACGGATGAGACATTGACATTCAGCGCCGACAACGTATCCGTCAACGGCTATATGTGCGAGCCCTACTGGACAGATACAGTGGCGGGAGGAAAGATCGCCCTCAGTGAGGTCACCTGGATGAAATCCATGCTGCAGAGCGCGGGGATAGAGAAGATCGATTCTGTGGAAATGGACCTGATGGCCTACAGGGACTTTGACATCATGAACCCTGTCTATCACGGAACGGTATCCTTCAGTACGGACCAGCAGTAAGGAAAGAGAGGTCAGACAATGAAGACATGGAAACTGGTATCGGGCATTCTTTCCATTCTCATGTTCCTTATGATCCTCCTGCAGTCCTGCGCTGCCACGCTGGGATCTGCCCTGGGAGAAATATATGATTTTTCCGGCCTGGCAGGCTTTCTGGTGGCCGTGCTGTTTCTGACGGGCGGCATCGTATCCATTGCCGTCCGAGAGCAGAAGGGGACAGGAGGAGATATTGCCCTTAGCATTCTGTTCGGCCTGGCGGCGCTGATCGGCTTTGCCGTACCGGGAATCTTCAGGGATCTGAAGGTCTGGGGCGGCTGGGCCCTTATCAACATGATCCTGGCATGGATCGACATCGGAAAGAAATCACGCAGTGACAGTTAAAGCGGACAAGGGAATGCTTATGCCCCTGTACCTGAAAGCCCGGATACAGAAAGATAATATGAAGTGACCTCACATTTGTAGCAACGTGGATTTACCTGTATACT
>CAMOGQ010000283.1 GCA_946614165.1 uncultured Lachnospiraceae bacterium | reverse complement strand
GACGGGCTCCACGCCAGGACCGTCAAGTGCTCTGATGAACTGGAGAAGCCCAGGGTCATTGAAAAGTTCACTATCGAGCATGCCTACTGGAGGGCACATGGTGTCGACTGGAAGATCGTCACGGAAAAACAGATATGCCGGGACCGGGCCCTGAACTGCCAGTGGCTTTATTCCGGCGAGGCGCCGGAGAACATCATTCCGGACCCGGCTGCCCTTAAGGAAGCGCAGGCTTCCCTTCTGGAACTGACAGACGAAGACGGCCTTCTCCCGGCAGACTGCATCCGGCCTTTCGAAGACAGCTTCCGCCTCCCGGCCGGAAGCGCTGTCGCCCTCTATAAATCCCTTATCATCAACGCTTCCATCTCACCGGACATGAGCTCAAAGCTCTTTTCCTGAGCCATCCCCTTCAAAGGAGGTCGTTTTTTATGCCAGACAGCTTATTACTCGTCAACCAGGTCATCCATGACCTGCAGGAGGACTGCGATTACCGGATCCTGTGGACCGCTTCCCCACAGGAGGGCCCGTCCTACTGGCTGCGCCTGCCCGGAAGTTCCAATGTCCCGGAGAAGATATCTCTTGAAAAGGTCTCGGAGGGGATCGAGGCAGGCCGCTATTCTTACGCCCCGGACGTCTGGCGGCCCGTCAGGAGCGGTGAGGCCGGAGAGACCGCCATCCGTCTCCGTGATAAGGCCTGGGAACTGATCCGCGATGCCGTCATGAATGAACCGGATATCTACGATCCGAAAAAGCGCAGGACGATCCTGCTGGAGATCGAAGAAGCGACCGGGACAAAAGTCCCGAACCTCTATAAATATATCGGTAAATACTGGAGGTACGGAAAGGTCCCGGACGCGCTGATCCCGAACTATTCGGCCTGCGGCAAGAGGCGGGATCCCTACAAAAAATCCTCAAAACGTTCCGGCAGGCCCAAAGTCCCCGGAGCGGCAGGCAAAAAGCTGGATGCCCAGGATCTGCGGAACTTCCGCAAAGCCTTCACAAAGTACTACCTCGGGGAAGAAAAGAGATCCCTCAGCAAAACGTATACCCTGCTGGTCGGCGACTTTTACACCATAAAGGACAAGGACGGTAACAGCGTCGCGCCCATGGATCCCGACGAGGTGCCTTCCCGCCAGCAGTTCCTGTACTGGCACAGGAAGAATAAGGATACTCTTGAAGAAGTGCTCTGCAGGGACGGGGAACGGTCCTACCAGCTGAAGAACCGCGGGGAGACCGGGCGGACGGAAACACACCTGAGGGGCCCCGGCATAGCCTGCCAGATCGACGCGACGACCGCTGACATTTACCTGGTCAGCCGTGATGACCGCACGGCCATTGTCGGAAGGCCGACCATGTACTTCCAGATGGACAGCGCCTCCCACATCGTGACCGGCATGAACATTTCGCTGGACCCTCCTTCCTGGGAGAACGCGGCCAGGACGATCCTCAACTCTGTGGAGGACAAGGTGGAATACTGTGCCAGGTACGGCATAACGATCACAGAGGAGGAGTGGCCCTGCATGCACTTTCCCTCCGTGATCCTCGCGGACCGCGGAGAAATGGAGAGCCGCACGGCAGACCTGCTCTGCAAACATCTCGGGATCACAGTGGAGAACGCGCCGCCGTACCGGGGGGATCTCAAGGGGCTCATCGAAAAGCACTTCGACCTCATAAACATCGACATGGCGTCCCTGCCGGGAAAGGTGAAAAAAGATTTCCGGCAGCGCTGCGCAGAGGATTACCGACTGGATGCCGCACTTGACCTCTATGAATTCACGGCCATCATCATCCGATGCGTCCTGCAGTACAACAACTACCACTACATGGAAGCATTCCGGAAGACGCCCCAGATGCGCCAGCTCCATGTCAGGCCCATCCCCAGGGACATCTGGAACTTCGGTATACGCTACATGAGCGGCGGCCTCAGGACCATGGACAGGGAGCATGTCCGCTACCATCTCCTCCCGAAGGGCGAAGCGTCCGTAACGAGGTCCGGCATCCGTTTCGACGGACGTTATTACACCTGTGAGCAGGCGGAGCAGGAAAAATGGTTCGATATCGCAAGGACGGATTCGTCCTGGAAGGTGACGGCCGCCTATGACCCCCGGGATGCCGGCCTGATCTACATCAGCCCTGTGGCAGGCGGGGAGCCGGTGGAATGCCATCTGCTGGACAGGGACAGGGGCTTTGAAGGCATGGGCACAGAAGAGGCCGCCCGTCTGGCCGCATTCGACCACGAGGAGAAGATGGCTTACGAGCCGACAGAGACCTTCCACCAGGTACAGCTGGAGGAATTCATCAGCAGGACAAAAGCAGACGCCCTGGCAAAACGCCCGAAGGATGCCGGAAGGAGCAGGGCTGCCAGGATCTCTGAAATAGAAGCGAACCGCAAAAAGGAAAAAATATCCATCCGCGACAGGAACACTGCCGAGACCATGAAGAAGCAGGGCCTGCTCCCGGAAAAGGGCGCAGGCACTGAAGAAGCATCCGGAGCAGTCTCCCCCATTACCAGGATGCTGCAGGAAGCACTCGACAAAGCACTGAAAGGAGGTCCCGATGGCA
>CAMOGQ010000282.1 GCA_946614165.1 uncultured Lachnospiraceae bacterium | reverse complement strand
GGAAAACTGATCATCAGAAAGACAGAATTATTCTGTCGTTACTTTATAAGTTCCAGGGTCTCTGTGGATCTGACCTTCAGCTTCTGTCTTTTTCTTCCCGAAAGGATGTCTTCAGATGGGCCAGAAACCTTTCGGCGATGGGAGAGAAGGTCTGGTAACGGTTCCAGGCCAGGTAGAGGGCTGTTTCCAGTCTGGGAGAAAGGGGTCTGAAGACCAGGCCGCTGCCCGGGGAGGTATCGATCAGATGGGCAAAGGTCAGAAGATAGCCCAGGCCCTCCCTGGCAAAGACCGATCCGTTATAGGAAAGGCGGAAGGAGCCTTCCAGGATCAGGTCCGCATAGGTGTTTCCTGCCCAGGTCCGGATCTCATTGGACCAGGCCTGGTCGGAGCAGAAGAGGGGGAGTCCCCGAAGGTCCGAGACAGTGATCTTTTCCTTTCCGGCCAGAGGGTCGGTCTCCGGTATGACAAGTCCCCAGACGTCGCTTTCGGGAAAGGCCAGATATTCGTACCTGCGGCTGTCCGGCAGCTCTGCCAGTACAATAAAGTCCAGGATCCCCTTGTCCAGCTTCTCGGCGATCTGCTCCGTATCTCCGCTGGTGATGTGGTAGTGGAGGCCCGGATAGCGGGACTTGAATTCCCGGATGGCCCTGGCCAGATATTTGATCTGGAAGGATTCCGCAAGGCCCAGATACAGCTCACCTCCGCTTATATCGTCCAGGGAGATGAATTCCTGCTCGATCCTGTCGGCCATGCGGACCAGGTCCTCCGCCCGGTTCCGCAGAAGGATCCCCTCGTCCGTCAGACGGATGCTGAAGCTGTGGCGGGTAAAGAGCTTTTTGCCCAGTTCTTCCTCCAGGGCTTTCATCTGCTTTGACAGGGTGGGCTGGGTGACATGCAGGATCTCGGCTGCCCGGCTCATGTTCTCCTCCCGGGCTGCTGCCAGAAAATAACGCAGGGTTCTGATCTCCATGGGGTCTCCTTCTGTTTTTTACTGCCTGGTGATATGCCAACAAAGAATAACATCATATTCATTATAACTATTAGCACGGTTTCCGGCAAGAAGCTACACTGTAAGTGCAGGGAGAAATGATCCCCCGGACAAGAAGAAAGGAACTGCTGCAGCACTTCGAAAGAGGCGCGGCAGTGCAAAGGAGCACGATCATGGAAGCTGACAGGTTAAGACAGACACTTTCTGACGCGGGATGCCCTCTGCAGGCGGCGGGAGAGATCGTCAGACTCTGCGGGATGGGGATGACGTCGGATGCCCTCCGTCTTATGAAAAAAGACCGCTGCAGACTCATGGAAGAGATGCATGAATGCGGGAGGAAGGTGGACCGTATGGACCTTCTGATCCGCCTTACGGAAAAAGAATTGGAACAGACTCAGATAAAAGGAGGAAAATAAGATGATCAGAAAAGAAGAACTGAAACTGACACAGGAATGGGACAAGACCTTCCCCAAAAGTGAAAAAGTGGACCACAGCAAGGTGACCTTTGTTAACCGCTACGGGATCACCCTGGCAGCCGATATGTATGTACCGAAAAATGCAGAGGGAAAGCTTCCCGCCATCGCAGTATGCGGCCCCTTCGGCGCCGTCAAGGAGCAGTGCTCCGGCCTCTATGCCCAGACCATGGCAGAGAGGGGCTTTGTGACCATCGCTTTTGACCCCTCCTTTACCGGCGAGAGCGGCGGCAATGTCAGATATATGGCCTCTCCCGACATCAATACGGAAGACTTCATGGCAGCAGTGGACTTCCTGTCCCTGGAAGACAGGGTCGACCCCGACAGGATCGGCATCATCGGCATCTGCGGCTGGGGCGGCATGGCTCTCAATGCGGCAGCTCTGGATACCAGGATCAAGGCCACTGTGGCTTCCACCATGTATGACATGACCAGAGTCAATGCCAAGGGTTATTTCGACGGCGCGGATTCCGAAGAGGCCCGCTATGAGAGCAGGAAGGCCATGTGCGAAAGAAGGCTCCAGGACCTGAGAGAAGGCGAATACAAGCTGGGCGGCGGTGTCGTGGATCCGCTTCCTGAGGATGCACCCTTCTTTGTAAAGGACTACTATGATTATTACAAGACAGAGAGAGGCTATCACGAAAGGTCACTGAACTCCAACGGCGGCTGGAACGTGATCGGCTGCGAATCCTTTATGAATCAGCCTATCCTCAAGTATACCAATGAGATCAGAAACGCCGTTCTTGTCATGCACGGCGACAAGGCCCATTCCTGCTATTTCTCCAGGGATGCCTTCGCGGACATGGTAAACGGCAACAGATATACAGACAACAAGGAGCTTCTGATCCCGGCGCGGTCCATACAGACCTTTATGACGGCGGCGGAAAGGATGCCATCCCATTCGATAAGCTGGAGAGCTTCTTTACAGAGTATCTGAAATAATAAGGAACCTTTCGGGGCCGGGCAGGGAGCGGGAGCTCCCCTGCCCGGCTTTTCTGATCCAGGGGAAGACCCGGAAGGCGCTCTGCCCGGATCTTCCCCTGGCGGCAGCCGGAAAAGCGGGAAGCTGAGGTTACTATTCACGGTTTTTGAAAGTACCTAAATAAGACGCAAAGAGCAGCCAA
>CAMOGQ010000281.1 GCA_946614165.1 uncultured Lachnospiraceae bacterium | reverse complement strand
CCTATGAAATTTATTTCCTGGAACATCGATTCCCTGAACGCCGCCCTGACTTCCGACAGTCCCAGGGCCCTTCTTACAAGAGAAGTCCTGAAAAACATAGCCGCCGAGGATGCGGACATCATCGCCATCCAGGAGACCAAGCTCCCCGCAGCCGGCATGAACGCGAAACAGAAGGCCGCCCTGGAAAGGCTCTTCCCTGACTATGAGACCGTCTGGGTCAGTTCCAGAGAGCCCGCCAGGAAGGGCTACGCCGGCACCATGGCCCTCTATAAAAAGGACATGGAGGTCTCTGCCCTCTATCCCGAGATCGGGGCACCGGAGCCCATGGACCTGGAGGGCCGCATGATCACTCTGGAAACAAAAGACTTCTATTTCAACCTGGTCTACACTCCCAACGCCGGAGACGGCTTAAAGCGCCTTGGGGAAAGGCAGGTCTGGGACCGGAAATATGCTGATTACCTCTCCAGTCTGGACGCCGTAAAACCGGTCATCGCCTGCGGAGACTACAACGTGGCCCACGAAGAGATCGACCTGGCAAACCCTGCCGCCAACCACATGTCGGCCGGCTTTACCGACGAGGAAAGAGAAGGCTTCACCAACCTCCTCTCAAAAGGTTTTACAGACACCTTCCGCCACGTCCACGGAGATCTTCCCGGTGCCTACTCCTGGTGGGCCCAGAGGATCCGGACCAGCAAGATCAACAACTCGGGCTGGCGCATCGACTACTTCCTGGTCAGCGACCGAATAAAGGAAAAAGTCACAAGATCCGACATGATGGACTCCGGGGCCCGTCAGGACCACGCCCCCATCCTGCTGGAAATAGAGTTCTGAGATCCATAAAAAGTACTTTAAAAAACGGTATGCCGCCCGGCATACCGTTTTTTCTGCTGCGTCATGACCGGAAAAGGGCCAGCCGGTCATGTATCTTTTCTTCTTTTCTCCTCCTTCTTCATGAGCCTTCCAAAGGCCGCCATATTCAGGGCAGAGCACAGGGCCCAGCACAGGGGGTAGGAAAGGTAGACCGACTCTATGGTCCCTGCCCTGGCGGCAAAGGTAAAGATCCAGCCCAGGCGGAAAAAAACAGAGCCCAGAACGGAAATATACAGGGGCGTCCTGGCATCCCCCAGGCCTCTTACGCAGCCGCTGACCACGTTCATAAGGCCCAGCAGTCCAAAGAAGAGGCACATGTAAAAGAGCCTTACGGAAGCTGCCAGCCGGATAGCCTCATCCCCGGTAAAGATACCAAGCAGTGCAGGCGATGCCAGCCAGATCAGGATGCCGGCCCCCTCCGCGCAAAGAAATACGGCGGCCACGGTGATCCTGTAGGTCTTTCTGACCCGGTCCAGCCTGCCTGCTCCGCAGTTCTGGGAAATGAAGACGGCGGAAGCATTTTCGAAGCCTGCGAAGGTGACCACGATCAGGCCCTCCAGGGTGGTGGCTATGCTGTTGCCCGCGATCACGGCAGAGTCGAAACGGTTGATGACCGAAGCGATGATCACCCCGGACAGGTTCAGGACCATGCCCTCCAGAGAAGAGGGAATGCCTATGGAGAAGAGGCTCCCGGTGCGGTGAAAAAAGGTGCAGGATAAAAGGTCCAGCTTCAGCTCATTCTCCTGCCCGGTCATGAGAAAAAGGACCGCCGCCGCCAGAAGGAACTGGGAAATCACCGTAGCAAGGGCTACGCCGGCCACGTTCCAGTCAAAGACGATAACAAACAGGAGGTTCAGCAGGATGTTGAGGAGGGAAGCTGCCATCTGCAGGCAGAAAGGGGTAAAGGAATCTCCCCTGGCCTGCAGCAGGGCGGACAGAAAGGTGCTGACCATGGTAAAGGGCACCCCGCAGAAATAGATCCTGAAATAGACCAGGGCATCCGACAGGGCCTGCGGCGGACAGTTGATGGCAAGGAGGATGGGGCGGGATGCCGAAAGGGCAAAGAGGGAAAGAAGGGCCCCCAGAAAAAGAGCCGTCAGGGGCAGGGTCTGGGCCAGTTCCCGGACACGGTCCTTTCTCCCCTGGCCGTAGAGATTTCCCGCGGTCACCGTAACGCCCGCCGCCAGGGCCGTCAGGCCGCCCACCAGAAGATTCAGCACCGAGGCGGATACCCCGATGGCCGTGATGGCCCCGGGATGGCCGAAGCGTCCTATGACCACCGTATCGGCGCAGGAAAAGAGCATGGTCAGAAGGGCCGAAAGAGCCACCGGCATACCCAGGATCAGCATGCCTTTCAGTATGGGATCGTGAAGGGGGTCTGTCTGAAATTTTTTTCTGTCTGTCATGTCCTTCTTCTCTTTCCTGTCACCGTGTTTTTCTCATAAAGATGCCCTCCGGCCGGAAAGCCGGAGGGCATCTCTAATTGTTATAAGTGCTTTTCTTCCTGCGGATCAGATCCGCCTGTCAGAATGATCAGCCCTTTTCCAGAGCCAGAGTCCTGGTGGTCAGATCGCAGACCTCAGCGGGGCCGTAGTACTGGATCGCGCCGGGGAATGTGAACTCTGTCTTGACAGCCCATTCTGCCCTGTGTGCTTCGAAATACTTGAAGGGCTTGCCGTCCAGCTCTACCAGAGCCTTTCTGATAACGGGCTTGTCTTC
>CAMOGQ010000280.1 GCA_946614165.1 uncultured Lachnospiraceae bacterium | reverse complement strand
CCGGATCGACAAGGTCAGGCCCGGCCCCCGTTTTCAGGATACCTGCATCTCCGAGATCTGCGTGTACTGATCTGTCCATATCCCGATACTTAAAGCTCCCCGACCTGCCGGTCCGGGAGCTTTTTCAGTCCCCCTTTGCCTGTGCCGCCTTCTGAAAGAAGAATATGGGATTTCCGAATACTTTTTTGACATGTGTTTCCGGGCAGAAAACAAAAGCATACATGACAGACCTCTGCAGAAAGCAGACGGAAAAATAATGAAGAAGCTCTGCCCGACTGACGGATCCCCTGATCCTTCCCCTCTCTGCCGACCGGGGGCCCACCGGAAATCTTCTGCTGTACGGTTGACAAAAAAACAAATTCTGTTTACTGTAATTTACAGGGAATGATCTATTCCCTTCAGCAGTAAATCATCATTTCTTTTCTCATTTCTGATTTCTCCTGCTGTATGTATCCCTTTTTTAATTCTGTGCAGGAGAAATCGGTGATGTGTTTCATGCACGTCTGTCTCCTGCAGACTTATTCAATTCTAAGGAGGCACTCATGAACAAAACTGTAACTGTAAATCCTGAAACCGCGTCATCTGAAGTGGAATTTGCCGATCGGCTGTCCAAAAAGTGGGAAAGCCTGGATATAACCAGCCGCTTCATCTTCGCAAAAGTCATGCAGCAGAAAGAAATCTGTCTTCCGCTTCTGCAGAGACTGTTCCCTGAGCTGGAAATAGCGGACGTCGAGTATGTTGAAGCGGAAAAAGCAGAGGAAGGATCCGTCGGGCCCATGGGATTCCGGGTCGATGTTTACCTGAAGAATCTCAGAAAGTATGCATTTACACTGGAGATGCAGGCGGAAAACGCAGGCGATCTTCCTAAAAAGACCCGATACTACTCGGCCATGATGTTCGAAGAACTTCTGGCTTCAGGGACGACCTGGGCGTCATTTCCTCCTGCCTGCGTAGTGATGTTCTGCCCTTTCGATCTGTTCCATAAGGGACTGCACCGGTACACCTTTTCACAGATGTGCGGCGGGAAACCTTCGGTTCTCCTGGGAGACGGATCTTCTGTAGTGTTTTTAAATTCCAAAGGAACTGCTGATGACGTTTCATCCGAGGTCCTTTCTTTTCTGAACTACATGGAAGGAATCGTTATAGAGGAAGATCCTTATATAAAAATGCTGGACGAAGCGGTAAAAAAAGCCAAAAAGAATACAGACTGGAGGCGGGAATATATGCTTTATGAAATGGAACTGGCACATGAGAAGGAACTTGCCAGAAAGGAAGGCAGAAAGGAAGGAATAAAGGAAGGCGCCAGAATGATGCTGATCAGTCAGGTTGAAGCGGGAATCGGTAAAGGCCTGGATTCTGCGGCAATTGCTGACCGTCTTATGACGAAGGAGGACAGTATCTGTCCGATCTATGACCTGATCCTTGCCAACCCGGAAGCCTCTCCGGAGGAAATCCTGCAGGCTCTGAAACAGCAGGACTAAAAATTGCTATGCTCTGTACCCGTCAGGAGAGTACCGAAAGAATGGTACTTTCCTGATGGGATTTTTATTTTCTGTCATAAGCCGTGTTTTTTTACTGCCTGCCCGGCCTCTGCCGCCTGGATCTCAGGCATACTTCCGTGCAGTCCGGGCCAGGTTCCGCCCCGGGGAGAAGGATTGCCCCTTCGCCCTGACTGGACCCTTTTGCGGGACCGAATTCTTAACAGGATTGCTGTTACCTGCAGGGCATAGAGTGCTATACTTGGGAAAAAGGCAGAACACAGATGCCCTGTCTGTAAGGAAGGCGCAGACGCCCCTGCAGCACGGTTTTGTACAGAAAGGAACAGTGTCATGAGCGATCGTTTTGCATGCGGCATAGCGGAACAGATGATTCCCCGCTATGCAAGAGGCGGATGTACAGACGCGGAAAAGAGATTTCTGGAAAAGCACTGTGCGGAGTGTATCGAATGCTCCGTAAGGCTGATCCATGAAAAGAATAAGCAGGAGGCCAGGGAGAACAGTCAGTTTGAGAGGGACTACCGGGCGGAAAGCCGGGAATATACAGATACCGGCGCACATGTCTATGACGCAGAGCAGGAGGAAACCCAGGCGGATGGCAGTACAGGATACAGGGAGACCCTTTTCGAAGATACGGGGAGAAGGTCTTACAGAAGAGGCCTGGACGCCAGGGCCATCATTGTTGTTACGGTCCTGATCATAAGCATGGCTGTGGGGATCATCGCTGCGGTCTTTGTTACCATCACAAACGATATGGCGCTGCATTTCAGACTGGAAGATATGCTGGATGATCTGGAGGATGATGGCTTTGGAGACTATGAGGACTATGACGCTAATGAGCACGAAGGGCTGTCCGACTACAGCGGTCCGGTCGTCCTGACGGCGGATCATGTCATAGAATGGAAGGATCCTGTGCTGGAAAAGAGGATTCGCGAGATCACCGGGATCGAAGAGGAAGACATCATGTACAGCGATGTGCTTTCTATCACCTGGATCGATCTTTCCGCAGATTTTGAAGAGGAAGACGAAAAAATCACGGACATCAGTGCTCTGGCGGAATTCAGAAACCTGGAGAGCCTGTATATTTCCGGCAATGAAATCGAAGACATTACGCCCCTTC
>CAMOGQ010000279.1 GCA_946614165.1 uncultured Lachnospiraceae bacterium | reverse complement strand
CTGACCTTTGACAGCGTCCGCTTCCATGAAAAAATGGGCTACCGCCTGGCGGGGACCTTTCACAGCTGCGGCTGCAAGTTCGGCCGCTGGTACAGCATGGTCTGGATGGAAAAGATGCTGGGAGACCATACAAGCCCCCAGGCCCCGGTGATCCCTTTCCCGGAGCTGGATCCGTAAGGAGGAGAATGATGAAAAGAGTGCTTTTCCGTTCTGTCTACGATGCCTTTGATTATGTGATGGACCATTTCTATCCGCCGGGACTGGAGGAAATGGCAGAGCGCAGGGACTCTTACGCTGTGATCTCCATCCAGGATACCCATACCGGGGGCTTCGGACTGGAATTCAAAAAGAATCTTTACTGCAGGGACGTGCTGACCCTCTATTTCGACGATATCGTCAGGGAAACGGAAGGGGCCGTCATGTTTACGGAGGAGATGGCGGGGCAGATCATTTCCTTTATCGAAAAGAACCGGGAAGCAGAGACCCTTCTGGTCCACTGCCACGGAGGGGCTTCCAGGTCCCGGGCCGTGGCGGCCTTTGCCGTAAAGATGCTGGGAGGGGACAACAGCAGGTATTTTTCCACGGGCCTTCCCAACCAGGCGGTCTACGACATCCTGGAGGCGGAATGGATCCGCAGGAAGCTTACTGAGGACAGTCCGGCTTTCGGAGGAGAAAACTGAATGGAAATGAAAAAGCTCACGCTGGATCAGATGAGGGAAATATACGACCAGCGGATGAGGGAGGATTTCCCGGATAACGAAAGAAGACCCTTTTCCGGCATCGTCTCCCTTTTCGGGAAGGGAGAGTATGTGGGCTTTGGCCTTTATGAAAAAGAGGCCCTTCTGGCCTATGCTTTTCTGGTAAGGGAGATCTGGCGGGAAAAGCCCTGTTATCTGCTGGACTATTTCGCCGTGGACAAAGACCGGCGGGGGTCCGGCACAGGGACATGCCTTTTAAGGGAACTGGCAGGCGCTTTGAAAGATGCGGACTGCCTTTTCGGAGAGGTGGAAAACCCGGACTACGCTGAAACTCCCGGGGAAAAGGAAGAGATGGAAAGAAGGCTCCGCTTCTACATAAGGAACGGCTTCAGGGATACCGGGGCCGCCGAGTGGCTCTACTACGTGGAGTACCGTCTGGTGGAGCTGCCCCTTTCCGGGGCCCATACCAGGGAGGAGATCTTCGACATAGCGGATTTCTTTTACAGGAAGATGCTGCCCGCCCATCTGGCGGACAGATATCTTCGCCTTCACAGATAAGGAGGACCTATGAAGCAGTATATCGTAGACGCCTTTACGGGCAGGCCCTTTTCCGGGAATCCTGCCGCCGTATGCGTCATGGACAGGTGGCCGGAGGATGCCTCCATGATAGCCCTTGCCAGGGAAAACAACCTTTCTGAGACCGCATTTCTGGTCAGGGAGGCCCAGGGATACCGCCTGCGCTGGTTCACGCCCGGGACGGAGGTGACCCTCTGCGGCCACGCCACCCTGGCCTCCGCCTTTGTGGTCCTGACCTTTTATGAGAAGGAGTCGGGCAGCGTGACCTTCCATACCCTGAGCGGGGACCTGACGGTGAAAAGAAAGGGAGAGCTGCTGGAGATGGATTTTCCCGCAGGTTCCATGGAGGAGATCCCGGTCACGGACGCCATGGAAAAGGCTTTCGGGGAAAGGCCGGTCAGAGCCCTTCTTGGCATGGACCTGGTCTGCGTTTTTGAGCGGGGAAGCCAGGTAAGAGAGATGGAGCCGGACCAGAAGCTTCTTTCGGGACTCCCCGGCAGGATCCAGAACGCCACGGCCCCGGGGGACGGACCGGATACGGACTGCGTATCCAGGAGCTTCTGCCCCAAGCTTTCCATTCCGGAGGACCCGGTCTGCGGGTCGGCCCACTGCCAGATCGCTCCCTACTGGGCAGGGGTCCTGGGGAAAGAGACCATAAGGGCATTCCAGGCATCCGCCAGGGGTGGATCCCTCGAATGCACTCTGCTTGGCCAGGGCAGGATCGCCATCCGGGGACAGGCAGTGCCTGTGGCCGTATGCGACATCCTGGCGGAGCTTTAGAGGACAAAGAGGAGGGTTATTATGACGCTCGAAGAAAAGGGGAGACTTGTGATAGACAGGGTCAGAGAAGAAAAGGGAAAGGACCCGGGAGAGATCTTCCGGCACCTGGCGGATCTGGACTTTGTGTCCATGCACGGTCCGGAGCATCATGTGCTGGACGGGGCGGCCTTCCTTACGGCCTGTTATAACGCAGGTTTTTCCATGGACCTGGACAAAGCCCTGGAAGGCCTTCTCAGGGAGGGGCTCCGCATGCCGGGAGCCATGTGCGGCCTCTGGGGCGTCTGCGGCGCGGTCACCTCCGTGGGAGCCGCTCTGGCTCTTATGGAAGGGACAGGCCCCCTTTCAGGCGACGGAAGCTGGGGAGATCACATGGAATATACGTCCGAAGCCCTGAAGGAGCTGGGAAAGAGCGGCGGCCCCAGATGCTGCAAAAGGGACGCTCTGATCGCCCTGAAGGCAGCGGTCCCTTACGTCCGGCATCGTTTCGGTATTCAACTGGACTTTAAGGAGGTGCCCTGCGCCTATTCCCCGCGCAATCCCCAGTGCATCCATGAAAGGTGCCCCTTTTATCCGGGAAGAGGAACGGAAGGTCCCT
>CAMOGQ010000278.1 GCA_946614165.1 uncultured Lachnospiraceae bacterium | reverse complement strand
CGTAGGACCGGTATTCCTCAAAGAGAGCCGTCTCGTGGGCCCGGGGCTTGTTCCAGTCGTGGAAGCCCTCCGGGCAGATGTGGGCGTCCAGGAAGCAGTCCTCCAGACGGACCTTTCCGTATTCCCGCCAGGGCCTTGCCAGATAGCAGGATGCATCCGGAACGTCCACGGTCCTTTCAAAGCGGCAGTTCCTGGCCACAAAGCCCGTCTTCACATGCTCCGGCGTGGAAGGGGCAAATACAAATCCCGGTTCGTTGCTGACAAAGACGCAGCCGTCAAAGAAAGCCGTGGCGCCTCCGAAGACGAAGTCCACGCCGCCCTCGATCCGGCAGTTCTTAAAGTAAACGGTCCTGTCGGTCCTGGGGGTAAACTGGCCGGGACCCAAAAAGCCGTCCTTCTGGATCTCCTTGGGGGGAAGGGGGGCCAGAAAGAGGGTGTCCTGGTGGCCTTCCAGGACGCAGTCCTCCAGGCGGATGTTATCCCCGTCCAGATAAAGGGCGATGGCCTGGGCGGCAGTCTTTCCAGGGCCTGCCGTGTTGGCAAAGCTGCACCTTCTGAAGGTCAGATGATTCCCTGTCACCCGGACCGTAGCCGTACGGAAGGTATGATAGGGCTTTCCGTCGGGGTGTATCTCCAGAGCCGACCTGGCGCCGGTATAATGCATGTCCTCGATGGTCCTGTCCGAGTCCGTGATCACATACTGCATAAGCAGATTCCTTTCCTCTTACTGCTCTCCCAGAAGGAAATACAGAAACTGTGCCGCCAGCTCTCTTCTTTCGCTTCCTGCGGGGAAGCCTCCGTAAAGAGCCTCGCCCTTCTTTCCCCTGTATTCGAAATTGTCCCGGACCAGGGCGCTCCCGTCCAGGGAGACCGCCACGGGAACGCTGCCCTTATAGAGGATCCTGTCTTCCTCCTCCAGCTTCTTAAGAAGGTCCGGATCCAGGATGCCGGACAGATCGTCGAACCAGTCCTGTTCTATATAGCGCTCCATCACATCCTGGCCGGATGCCAGGATGTCCAGAGACCCGCTCATGACCATGGCCAGGAGCTTCTCCTCGTCCACATAGGAGTACTTGATCAGGTCCGATTCCTCCTCGTCCGCGGCGATATAAGTGTTGCTGTCCACCACGATGTAATCCTTCTTATTGGAAAGGGCCTTTTTTTCAAAGGCCTCCGTCACATTTTCCTCCGCTTCCTCCGCGGCGGCGAAGTTGACCATACAGACGTAGAGGGATTCTTCCCTGCGGAAGATGGTGGATTTCAGTACAAGGACGGCCACCGTCACCACAAAAGCAATGAAAATGGTGGGGATCAGGTAGTAATCCTTGAAGTACTGGATCTTTTTGGGCAGCGGCGCTGTCCTTATCTGTTCCCGCTCTTCGCGGAACTCATCCATTAAAGCCATGATGCGTTTACCTGTGCCGCAGCCTTTTCCGGTATCTTACCGGAAGGCTGTGGTCTTCCTTTCAATAATGCTGTAGGGGGCCACGACCTTATGGGGCATATACTGATCGGTGCCCTTGAGCCGGGCAAGGATCCTGTCCGCCGTATGTCTGCAGATCTGGTCCATGTGATTGTCTATACTGGTCAGCTCCGGCTCACAGGCCAGGGCGATGGGATAGTTGTTGTAGCCGGAAATAAAGAGATCCTCCGGGACCCGCAGCCCCTCTGCCGCCGCATATTTGACAGCCCCGATGGCGATCCCGTCCTCTGTGGAGATCACCGCATCGAAGGGCGGCAGGTCTGCTTCCCTTAAAAAGTCTCTGACAAAGGCAATGTCATTTTTCACGTAGACGATCCGGTCCTCTCCCCCGGGGAGCCGGGTCTCTTTCACAGCGTCCAGATAGCCCTGCAGCTTTTTGGTGGCGCTGTAGGACTTTGAATCCGTCATGAAAAGGATCTTCTCTCTGCCGGCGGCGATCATCCGCATGGTCATGTCGTAAACGGCGCTGCGGTCGTCACAGACCGTGCAGTAGATGTTCTCGCCCTCGATGTTGAAGTTGATGGTAAAAACAGGGACCTTCTGGGCCGCCTCACGGATATAGTCGGTCTCATGAGGGCCCTCTCCCCTGCCCGCATAGGTGGATCCGATCAGGAGCAGGGCGTCGATGTGCTTGGAGAGCAGCATCTCCGTCTGCAGCTTCTTCTCCTCGTAGAGGAAGCCGCTGCAGCTCAGAAGGCAGTGGTAGCCTTCCCTGGCCAGAAAGCCCTCCACATAGCTGACGGCTGAAGACATATATGTATCCGCTATGGTGGGGACCAGGATCCCTATGGTATGCATGGTGTTGAGGCCCAGTCCCTGGGCAAAGGCGTTGGGGGTATAGTCGATCTCCCGGATGATCTCCTCCACCTTCCTGCGGGTCTTCTCACTGACCTTGCCGGAATTGTTCAGGACCCGGGACACGGTGGCGATGGACACGCCTGCCATCCTTGCTATGTCGTAAATATTGGCCTGTTCACTGCCAGAAGCCTTATCCATCCTTTTCATATCCTTTCGCACGCTGTATAATGAAAGCGCTTACAGTCAGTGTATACCATTTCATTCCATTTTGAAACTGCAAATTTACACTTTTTCAGCATTTATTTATCCGTAATGAAAGGAAAAGCCATCATGTCCCCTCTTCTGGAAGCCATAGAGGCAGACGATCTGCCCCGT
>CAMOGQ010000277.1 GCA_946614165.1 uncultured Lachnospiraceae bacterium | reverse complement strand
ATTCTCTTTCAGTACCTTTATTCTCCTGCCTTTATTCTCCTTGGCTTCTCTGCCAGATTCCTCTGTCAATATACCATAAGTTAAAGAAAAGTAAAGATTATTTTGATCCGGGCACACGCCTCCTTTTCTGGTCACAGACAGGTCCTTCCGGGCCGGACGCAGGGCTCTTTCCCCTGCCAGCCGCCATTGTCCGAAGGCATGCCGCTTCCTGTTCCCCTCCTGCAGTCATATTAGCAGGCTGGGGCAGAAAATATCCATGCACGATCCCGGACAGAAAATTCCTCCTCTGATTTCCTCTCATGCGGTGCCTTTCCGTCGTACCGCGAATTCCTCAAGATCAGCCAAAATCAGCCAAAAACAGGCAAAACACAGATGTTGCATATGCAAATTATGGAGACACTGCCGTTTCTTATGTGCTATACTGTTATGCGGTTCTGCCCGCCGGGACCCATGCAGTCAGTATTTTCAGGAGGAGGTTCCATGAGCCTTGAACGCGTCCGGTGCACTCTGTTCGATTTCAGAAGTGACGAAAACATTTCCACATCCCTGGCCATCCACCAGTCCCTGATCACCAATATCCGTATATGGTGCACCAGGCATCCCGGAAAGATGGAGCTTTTCATGAGCCGGGAACAGATCGAAGACGTGCAGAAGGACAAACTTCCGGACTATGATTTCGAGCCTGTCTTTATTTCGCCAGGCGGCAGACAGACCCTCCTTTCCTCCCACGACAAAGTAAGTTCCTACTTAAAGAGTCTGGATATTCCCTATTCCCTGGACAACGGCCTGGTCCTTTATGTCCGCATCGTACGGGGCGCCTCCGGAAGACGCCGGGTCTTTTTCGGTCCCGTCAGGGAAGCCGTGGCAAAGACGGCCGTAAACAGAAAGCTCGTCCGTCCCGTCTCCGACGGCATGGGCGGCATGGTCTGGCCGGATGGGCGGAAAGAAGAACCGTCCGAAAAGGAAAGCCGGGAGCCTGTGGACTGGAAAACCCTTTATGCCGATGCCCTGGCGGCCGGAAAAGAACTGCTGGAAAAGCTGAAAAAGCTGGCGGAAAAGAACCGGAAAACCATACGGAGAGCAGCCATTCCCGCCGCCATTGTCATCTTCTACTTCTTTTTCTGCCTGGTCCTCCGCCCGGGCCTGATCCATGGCCTTTACGCCTCCGGTCAGTACGGAGGAGAGGTCTTCCTCTATAACGTGACTGCCCCCTGGTGCCTGCCGGGGCAGGAAGGGATCACCCGCCTGACAGAGCAGCAGATCGACGCCCTCTATGTCCAGGCAGAGCCCTATGAAAAGAACGCCTCCAGGTCCCTTATAAAGCTGACCGCCTTCAAGTCCATCTCCGACAGCAGGCTCTCAGGCAAGGCCGCCCTCTATACAGACCAGCTCACCCTCTGCCTGAAAGATCTGGATATATGTGCAGGTGCCAAGACCCTGTACGGGGAGGGCAGATATATGGACGCCATTGTATCCCTCAGGGCAATCCAGGGGGACTCACTGGTCATATCCACAGCGGAGGATATCCGTTATGACTGCTATGACCGGCTGACTGAGGATATCTCCTCCCCCGAAACAATAGAAGACTGTGAAAAGGCCCTGACCGCCCTGGACGGTTATCTGGCATCCCTAGGAGAAGACCAGACCCTGCAGTGGACCAGAGAGGAAACTGCCAGGAAATATGAGGGTCTGATCCTGGAAGAGGCAGAGGATCTGGCTGAAGCGGGCAGTTATGACCAGGCGGAAGCCCTTCTGGCCAGGGCCCTGACCTATTCGGACAGCGAGACCCTGAGGAGCATTCACGAAGGCTTCAGCGGACGTCAGGAAGAAGATCTTATCATTGCCTCCTCCTGGACGGCTTTCAGGGCAGGATCGGCCAGTCAGGCCATGGAGATCATAAAGCAGGGCCTTGCCCAGTACCCCGAAAGCCAGAGGATCCTGGCCGTGGAAGACTGTTACGCTTCCTATAAAGAGATCTCTTTCCGGGATCTGCCCCATCAGGTACAGGAAAACATGCTGCGGGACCATTTCAACATGCCCGACGGAAGCCGCCTGGACGACTGCCTGGTATTCAGCAAGTTTACGGAAAGCACTTCCCCGGATACTCTTACGGCCGTTGCGGATCCGGGCGGCAGCTACCAGACCCTGGAAGGGACCATCTATGCCGGCAAATATCTGGACGCGGACGGACGCCTGGAGATCTACGGGGACGATATTCTCCTTTACGACAGCGGCCGCATCTACCGGCCGGAGGCCGGCAGGAAGGATCCGGGCCAGCATTTCAGCATCTCTACGGCCGGAATAAAAAAGATCACCTTACGGGCTTATGTCTACAGCCAGCCTTCCGCCATATCTGTTTCGGACGTGACCGGGGCACCGGACCAGGAAAAGCTGTGCACCCTGGTAGTGGATGACCTTCTCTTCCACGATGATCTGACAGAAGAAATGATCTGGGACGCCGCAGGACGCCTGGAAGAATAAATGGCCCTCAGACCCCATAGAAAAGCAGCGGATGACAGGTCCCGTCAGGCTCACCTGACAAAAGGAATCGTCATCCGCTGCTTTTTCTGTTCCTGCCTTTTTTCTGTTATCCTTTCTTATATACCGCCTGCTTCAGATGATGCAGGGGGAAGTCAAAGATCCCCAGGGAAAGGATCACGGACAGGGCCAGGGGA
>CAMOGQ010000276.1 GCA_946614165.1 uncultured Lachnospiraceae bacterium | reverse complement strand
GAGACTTTCTTCTGGTGGGCACGGCCATTCTTTACCAGCTGGTGCAGAAAAAGCCTTCGGTAAAGTCCCTGGCTCTTTCCTCCCTGATCCTGACCTTCGTGGTCTGCTCGGCTGAGTCCCAGGCCTGCGTCTACGTCACCTCAGTCCTGCTCATCCTTTTCTACCGCCACTGCGTATGGAAGGGGACAGAAGGCAGCAGGACCGCCTGGCTGACGGAGGGCATGTCCTTTGCCGCCCCTCTGGCGGTTTCCGTCGTTCTCCGTTTTATCAGCGGCAAGATCATCATGACCGTCATGTCCCTGGAGAGGACCTACCGGGGCGCCACCGCCATCAAGTGGCCCCTGAGCAGAAAAGAACTGATTCATATGCTCCGGGAAATGTTCGAAAAATACGTGGTCAGGGGCCTGGTCTACTTCCCTGTGGGGACCTTTGTGGTATGCTGCCTTATTTTCGCGGTCATTGTCCTTGTACTTGCGGTCCGCAGAAAAAAGGTCCTGCCCCTTGTACTGGGCCTGTTTTCGGGCCTTTCCCTCTTTGCCCTCATGCTCCTGCAGGGTATGACCATGTATTACAGGACGGCGGTGAACTTCGTCCCCTTCGTGGGCTTCGTCTTCTATCTCCTTCTGGAATGGATCCTCAACATGAAGAAGCAGACCCTGGCCAGGATCGCGGTGATCTTTCTGCTATGGTTCTGCTGGAGGCAGAGCGCCTACATGCATAAGATCCTGGCCCTCAACAACCAGAGGTCCGAGAACGAGGCGGATCTCCTGCAGCAGATCGGCTACCGCCTGGTGACGGAATATCCCGGCAGGAAGGTCCTGATCTTCGGAGACAGCTGGGTGGGCAATCAGATCCGCAGCCAGATCGTGGCGGACGATTCCAGCTGGAACGGAAAGCTTTATTATAAGCTGCGCTCAAAGGTCCTTAAGAGTTCCGAAACCTCCGACGTCAAGTTCCTGGAGACCAATGTCTGCGACACCATCGACTGGTACCACTCCCAGTTCGAGTCCCAGCTGATGGACGAGTATTTTTCCTATTTCGGCTACGACGTGGATTACTGGTCAGACATCGACGAAGATCATAAGCACGAGATCTGGCTGCAGGCAAAGGAAAGGACCATGCATCCCTATGAGCTCTGGGACCAGGGCGAATGTATCGTGGTCTCCACTGCCGTTCTGGAATAGGCCCCTGTCTTTATACAGTTTTTCAGAGAGGAAGGAAAGCCGGAAGTGCGGCTTTCCTTCTTACAGGTTCTGCCCGCGGGCCGAAAAGGGCCCGCCGGGAGTTTTTTTCGAGGTATTTGCATGAATTCACAGAATCACTCCGGCCCTGCTTCCACAGCAGGAAAGTTCCTTTTTTCCCTGCTGATGCTCCTTATGACCCTTGCCGGTACCATAGCCATGCTGAAGCTCTTTCATTACGCTCCCTTCGGGACGTCCTCTCTGGCCTCCATGGACGCCGATATCCAGTATCTGGATTTCTTCGCCTATCTGAAGGACTGCGCCGCGGGAAAGAACAGCATCTTCTACAGCATGTCCACCCACCTGGGCCAGAGCAACTTTACCCTCTTTGCCTACTATCTGGCATCGCCGGTGAACCTCCTGCTCTTTTTCTTCGACAAGGACCATCTGCAGGACTACTTTGACATTGCCGTGGCCGTCAAGCTATCCCTCTCTGCCTTTACCATGTCCTGGTATCTGCAGTCCAGGTTCGAAGGACGGCTGAAAAAGATCCTGACGGCCATCCTGACCCTGTCCTACGCCTGGATGAATTACAGCTTCATGCAGAGCAGCAACATCATGTGGCTGGACGGTCTTTACATGATGCCCCTCATCATGCTGGGGGCATGGAAGATCCTGAAGGGAGGAAAGACCCACTGTCTGACCCTTCCCGTGGGCCTTGCCATTCTCTTCAACTGGTATGCGGCAGGCATGATCTGTCTCTTCTCCATCCTCTGGTTCGCCTTCGAGGCCCTGCTCCTTCTGACGGAGGGAAAGATCGGCCCGGTACCCATGATCGCAAAGACCCTTAAGTATATCTGGGCCATGGCTCTGGGCGTCCTTTTAAGCGGCGTCTTTTTCCTGCCCACGGTCTATCTCTTTCTGAGCCAGGGCACGGGCCAGGGAGATCCCAGGCTCTTCCAGGACCTCTACTACAACAACTTTATCAGCATGATCCAGGGGTTTGCGATCGGAAGCAGCAGCAATCTGGGCAGAGTCGTTCTTTTCTGCGGGACTCTGGCCCTCCTGGGCGCCCTCTCCTTCTTTTTCTCTGACAGGATCCCCGGAGCCCACAAGATCCTGGCGGCAGGCCTTTTCCTTTTCCTGACCATGGCCTTCTTCTGGAACCCTCTGACCGCTGTCTTTTCTCTCTTTAAGAGGGTGGACAGCTACTGGTACCGCTATGCCTTCCTGGGCAGCTTTACGGTCATCTTTCTGGCGGCCCTCTTCTTTGACCGGGCCGGAGACGACGAAAAGACCCCCGGCCTTCTGACCCGGACCGCGGCAGGCTTTATCCTGCTTCTGGGATTCGCCCAGTATGCCAACGGAAAGCCGGAGCTCAAGATGCTGTTCATGACCATGATCTTTACCTTCCTGACAGCGTCCGGGGCCTATGTCATGTTCCGGATGGAAAAGCACAGATGGGCGGCCCTTCTGGCGGGCCTTTTCTGCCTGGTCCTTACCATGGGCGAACTGGTCTA
>CAMOGQ010000275.1 GCA_946614165.1 uncultured Lachnospiraceae bacterium | reverse complement strand
TCCGAATAGCGGATCACCTCCTGCAGGTTCAGGTCGATGGTGGAATAGGCCACGTCATGGTCCATGACGGCCAGTCCGGTCCTGGCCTGGTTGAGCTCTGTCTGCACTTCGGTCAGCCGGTCCTCTACGGTGATCATCTCCTTGATGGTCTCGGCCTTGTCCATCATTTCCAGAAGCCTCTTCTCCTGGGTCTCCAGGGCCTGGATCCGGACCGACTGGTCATTGTATCTGCGGGTGATGTTCTCCACGTTCATGGAAGAGGAACGGATGCTGCCGCCCACGCCCTCCAGGTCCTTTAAAAAGTCCCTGTAGTGTTTGGTAGGGATCCGGATGGTCATGTAGAGGGTCTTGGTTCCCGATCCGCCGTCCTCGTAGTACCAGCGGTAGTTGCCGTCGCTGGCGGACTCGCTGGAGATGGTCCCCTTGTACTTTGTTATGGCCTCCCGGATCTTTGCCTCTGTTTCCGCAAAGGTCAGCGTCTCCATGGAGATGGAGCAGGTGTAGACCAGCTTCTCTTCGGATTTGGCCGCCTTGACGTCCTCGCCCTGGTCCTCCCTGTCTGCCTTCGATTCACTTTTTTCCGTCCCTCCGTAGGCCTGGGCTTCGGCTTCGGCCAGTTCCTCGTCGAACCCGCTCTCGAAGTCCTCGTCGGCATAGTAGCCGCCGTCATAGCTTTCGGCGGGGGCTTCTTCCGTGGCAGCGGCGTAGTTCCCCTTGGCATAGTCCGCGGAGGAGGAACCGCCGGATGCGCCGCATCCTCCCAGCACCAGGGCCGTGGTTAAAAACAGGGCCGGAAGAATTGTTCTGATCGATCTCTTTTTCATAATAAAACCGCCTTTCTGAAACTCTGTGCTTTGTTCCATGGGATTTTCAGATGTTTTCGTATATACAGTGAGGTGTCAGGACATTTTTGTTGCGTATCTGAAAAAAATCTTTCCGGACGCGGTCTCCGCGCCCTTAAAAATCCGGCGCGGAAGCTCTCTGTTACAGTATACCATGAACCGGCCCTCAGCGTAGAGATGCAGGCTCTGTTAAAGTCTCTTTTCCAGGCATTTCTGCGGCTTTTTTGAAAAAAAGCGTAAAAGCCCTTCCTCCCGCGGATGAATTTCCGCTGAAGGAAGGGCTTTCCTGCCGGATCTGTACGGCCATTCAAAATCCCATGCTTAAGACCCAGCTTTCCACCCGGCTTCTGACAGCTTCCCTGTCGTTCTGGGCGTCATATCCTCTGACGGCCAGCCCCTCTCCTACGGTGCTTTCAGGGCAGGCGGAGGAGAGCTTTCTGTCAAATCCGGCCAGTCCCGATCCCTCGTGGGTACTGAAAGGAATCAGGGTCTTTCCGGCCAGATCCTCCGCATGGTCCTCGAAAAAGCTGTACATGATCATGGGCCAGTCGCCCCACCATACGGGAGAACCGATAAAAACGGTCTGATAAGGGGTCAGATCCGGCACCTCTCCCGCATAGGCAGGCCTTGCCTTTTTTCTCTGCTCGTCTTTGGCGACTTCCGTCAGTTCCTCGTATGTCTCCGGGTAGTGGTCGTCGGCGGGAAGGATCTCAAACAGATCCGCTCCGGCCGCCTCCCCGATCATTTGGGCAACAATGGCGGTATTTCCTTCTTCGATAACGCCCACTTCGTACTGCTCGCCGGTGCGGGAGAAGTAGACCACCAGGACACCGCTGCCGTTTCCGCCCCTTTCTCCTTCCCCGTCTTCCGGGGCTGCAGAAGGCTCTGTTTTACTCTCGTCTGCTTCCTTATCCTCCTGTGTCTTGGCAGCTTCCTGCTCCGGAGGGGCCGTGCTTTCACCGGCTCCCCGGGCGCTGCTTCCGCCGCAGCCCATCAGGGCAAGGGCCATGGTCAGGGCCAGGATCCCGGCCCATATGCTTCCTGTTCTTTTTTTCATGTCTTTCTCCTTCCTGTACTGCTCTGAAAGGATGTCAGCCCTGCATAGTTCTGTACGTCTTTCTGAAATGCCTGTCTAGAATCCGCCCAGTCCCCTGTGTCCGTAGACCTTCAGGGAATTCATGGACTCTTCCAGGGCCCGGAATTCTTCCTCCGTAAGCGTCACTTCCGATGCCTTCAGGTTTTCGATGATGCGCTCTTTATTTTTGGATCCGGGGATGGGGACCAGGCCCGGATACTTATGCAGCATCCAGGCCAGAGAGATCTGGGCGGGCGTCGCGTCTTTCGGACGATCGGCTGGTTTCCCGCTATGTTGGACCTGGAAAGCTGGGGCACCCAGTTCCTTACGTCGTCCCATTTCTCGAACTGAGTCCCGGGCGTGATCTTTCCGGAGAGCAGGCCGCTGGCTATGGGGGAAAAGGGAACGAAACCTATATTGTTTTCCATGCAGCAGGGAATGATCTGATCCTCGCAGTCCCGCTCCACCATGGAATAGATGTTCTGCACCGCCGTCAGCGGAGTGACGGCATGGGCTCTTTCGATGATGTCCGTATCCACCTGGGACAGGCCCCAGCCCCGGATCAGGCGTTCGTTCATGAGTTTTCCCATGGCTTCCGCCACCTTCTCTACCGGAACAGAACCCATCCTGTGCAGATAATAGATGTCTGCTTCTGTCAAGTAAAAACTAAAAAAATATAGAAGCTTCATGACGAAGCAACGGGCCATCAGTAGGTCGATGCCCTGCTGGATGTCAGCTTCCAGACTCCATCTTCTCTCCTCAGAGTGAAGTCTCCCTGAAGCCTCCAGGTATTTCTGCCGCCGCCATAAACGG
>CAMOGQ010000274.1 GCA_946614165.1 uncultured Lachnospiraceae bacterium | reverse complement strand
TCCTGGACATTCCGGCCAGGACCATCCTGACCACCAACTATTCCTATGAGCTGGAAAAGGTCTTTTCCGGAAACTGCGGCATCTGGAAGAATAATCCCTACAGACTCTATGCGGTCCCCTACAAGAGCACCAGCTCCGTCAAGTTCCTCCACCGTTATTCCCATGTGGACCGGGGAGATGATTACAGGAATATATGGCATATCCACGGGGAAGTGGACATGCCCTCCCAGATCATCATGGGACACTACTACTATGGAAAGATGGAATATCAGATGCAGTCCTACATACCGGGACTGCTGCGAAGATACCGCTACGCCGCATCCTCCGGCGGCCTGATCCGGCCCAGGAGCTGGATCGACTATTACCTGATGGGAGACGTCTATATCGCGGGCTTCGGCCTGGACCTTTCCGAAGCAGACATCTGGTACCTTGCCTGCTGCAAGAACCGGCATTTTCCGGAGGCCCGCACCGTCTACTATACCCCGGTCTCCGCATCCGGCAAAAAGGACCTCAAGGATGAGGAAAAGGCCATGATGGAAGCCTACGGGATCGAGGTCAGGGAGAGGGAGATCGCGGATGCGGGAGAGGACCGCTACGGGGTCTTCTACAGGTCCGTGCTGAAGGAGATCGCCGCCGTATTTTCGGGGGAAGGGGAGTAAAGGACCGCAGGTCCTCCCCGGGAAAGGGCCCCTTCTTCCCGTTTCCTGCCTGCATAAAAGCTTTCATACAGTTGTATCAGAGTCCGGAGATCCTTTTCTCCGGACTTTTTTATGTGGGGCCGGCATCCGCCGGCCCTTAATACTATCTTAATACCGGACCGCGGACCGTTAACACTTCTTTAATTTCCCTTCTGTCATACTTGAGACTGAAAAATGATGCGGCAGATTTCTTCTGTGCTTTTTTCATTCGAGGTATCTATGAGAGTTCCGTTTACAAGAAAGACAATATCCAACTCCAGCGCCATCCTTATAGGTTTTGCTCTGACCATCCTTATGGGAAGCCTCATTCTGATGCTTCCTTTCTGCAGTGCGGAAAGAAGGGTCACACCCTTTGCCGATACTCTTTTTACGGCTACCTCCGCTGTCTGCGTAACGGGCCTTGTGGTCAGAGACACCATGCTTTACTGGAGCGTCGCGGGCAGGATCGTCATTATGATCCTGATCCAGATCGGAGGCATGGGCATCGTGACACTGTCGGCCCTGGTATCCATGGCGGCCGGACAGAAGATCGGCATCCTGCAGCGTTCGGCCATGCAGGATTCCATCGGAGGCTTCCAGCTGGGCGGGATCGTCGTCATGACCCTTTTTATCGTAAAGGTCATGGCCGCCATAGAGCTTCTGGGAGCGGTCCTTTTGTCCTTTACCTTTATTCCCCGCTACGGCTTCCTGAAGGGCGCCGGCTTTTCCGTCTTTCATTCGGTATCGGCCTTCTGCAACGCGGGCTTTGACCTGATGGGCGAGCAGGGAGCCTTTTCCTCTCTGACCGGCTTTTCCTCCGACGTAAATATCAATCTGACGGTCTGCTTCCTGATCATAGCAGGCGGCATAGGCTTTTTTACATGGAAGGACATAGCTGAGAAAGGACTGCGCTTCCGCTACTACCGCATGCAGACCAAGGTGGTGCTGACGACCACGGCGGTCTTGATCCTGCTGCCGGCAGTCTGTTTCTTTTTCATGGAGTTTTCGGACCTTCCCGCAGGGGAGAGGATCCTTTCCTCCCTCTTTCAGGCGGTCACGCCCAGGACGGCGGGATTTAATACGAAAGACTACATGGCCATGTCCGGTTCCGGCAGGGCCATCACCATTGTCCTGATGCTGATCGGAGGAAGTCCCGGATCCACCGCAGGCGGCATGAAGATCACCACGATCTTCGTGATCCTGGCCGCTTCGTTAAGCGTCTTTTCCAGGACAGGCCAGCCCAGCGCCTTCGGCAGAGGCATCGCCGACGCCGCCATAAGGCAGGCCACGGCCCTGTTGATCGTTTACATAGGTCTTTTCCTTATTTCGGGCATGGCCATCAGCACCATAGAAGGGCTTCCCCTGGGCGATTGTCTTTTCGAAACGGCGTCGGCGGTGGGAACGGTGGGCCTGACCCTGGGGATCACATCCACCCTGGGCCCCGTCTCCAGGATCATTCTGATCCTCCTGATGTTCATAGGACGGACAGGGGGCCTGACCATAGCCAAGGCCTTTATCAGGGACCAGATGATCCAGAACCAGATCAGACGCTACCCTCAGGATTCCATTACAGTCGGTTAATAGAAGGGAGAAAAAATATATGAAATCCATTCTGATCATAGGCATGGGGCGTTTCGGCTCCTATACGGCAAGAAGGCTCTATGAGCAGGGCCATGAAGTCATGGGCGTCGACCTGCAGGCGGAAATGGTGGAAAGGGCCATGCCCTTTCTGACCAACGGCCAGATCGGCGACAGTACGGACCCCGCCTTTCTGAAGTCTCTCGGGCCCGGCAACTTCGATGTCTGCATCGTGGCCATAGGAGACGATTTCAAGAGCTCGCTTGTTACCACCACCCTTTTAAAGGAAATGGGCGTGAAGCATGTCGTGGCGGAGGCTTCGGAGGACGTCCACGAATTCCTGTTAAAACGCATGGGAGCGGACGACATCATATATCCCCATAAGCAGCTGGGCGAATGGGCCGCTGTCCGCTACGGATCCGATCATGTGACGGATTTCTTCAAGCTGGGCGACGACGTGGCCGTGTACGAGATGG
>CAMOGQ010000273.1 GCA_946614165.1 uncultured Lachnospiraceae bacterium | reverse complement strand
TCGATTTATTACATGAGATCAGTATTCACGAATTACTTATCCTCTATTTTACTGTTAGTTTAGTGAAAAATACAGTTTTTTTGCAAATTTTGTCAGATGCTTTGTGAACTTTTTCGGAAATGGACATATGAAAAAGGCAGGCACGTCCATCCAGCGGGGGAAAGAAGCGTGCCTGCCCTGAAATGCCTGAGGGACTCCTTCAGCCGGGGCTTAAAAGGTCCGTCATGCAGGAAAGAGACAGGATCAGAGTCGATGTGTTATGTAAAAGAGCCGATAAGGAAGGAGGCAGGATGCCGAAGGCGCCCAGAACGATGAGAGCTCCGTTGAAAGTCATGACAAAGCGGTAGTTGCGTCGGGTCCGCTTCATCAGGGCGTCAGAAAGCCTCTTCATGACCAGGATCCGGTTCAGATCCTCAGCCGCTATGGTGATGTCAGCAACCTCTCTGGCGATCATGGCGCCGGACCCTATGGCAACGCCTGCGTCTGCCATGGACAGGGCAGGAGCATCGTTGATGCCGTCCCCAATCATGATCACGCCTCTGCCTTCGTCATGCTCCTTCTGTATGTAGGCGGCCTTGTCTTCGGGCAGGACCTCCGCCCGGAAGTCATCCACGCCGGCCTCCAGAGCGATGGCTCTGGCAGTCTTCTCACTGTCACCTGTCAGCATGACCACTCTTCCGATGCCGGCTGCGTGGAGGCCGCGGATCATTTCCGATACCTCGGGCCGCAGAGGGTCGTAGATACAGATGGCCGCAGAGAGTATGCCGCCCAGGGCAAGATAGAGATGGGAGTAGCGGGGATCCAGGCTGTCGAAGGCTTCCCGGTCTTCAGGAAGGATCACTGCGCCTTCGTCCTCGAAGACGAAATGGCGGCTGCCTATGACGGCCCTTTCGCCGCCGATCCGGGTGGCAATGCCGTGGGCCACGATATATTCCACCTCGCTGTGCATTTCCTCATGGTCCAGGTTATGTTCCCTGGCTGAGCGTACCACGGCGTTTGCCATGGAATGGGGGAAGTGTTCTTCCATACAGGCTGCGATCCGCAGCATTTCTGCGGGATCATGGCCGCTGAAGGGGACTACCCGGGCCACCGTGGGACAGGCGTTGGTCAGGGTACCGGTCTTGTCAAAGATGATGGTATCCGCGGCGGAGACTTTCTCCAGGAACTTGCCCCCCTTGACGGTGATCTTATAGAGGCTGGCTTCCCGCATGGCGGACAGGACGCTCAGGGGCATGGAGAGCTTGAGAGCGCAGGAAAAATCCACCATAAGGACGGAAACGGCCCGGGTCACGTTTCTGGTCAGAAGCCAGGTCAGGGCGCTGCCGCCCAGACACCAGGGGACCAGAGAATCCGCAAGGCCCGAAGCCCTTGCTTCCACTTCGGATTTGAGCTTTTCCGAATCCTCGATCATGCGGACGATCTGATCGTATTTGCTGCTGCCCGCGGTCTTTGTGACTTTAAGGATGCAGTTTCCTTCCTCCACCACGGAACCGGCGTAGACGGACATGCCCGGAGACTTGGCAACCGGTACGGACTCGCCTGTCAGGGAGGCCTGGCCTATCATGATATCCCCCTCTTCCAGGACCCCGTCCAGGGGAACCACGTGGCCGGTATTGACCTCGATCAGATCCCCTTCCTGGATCCCTGCCAGGGGGACCAGGACAGGAACGCCGTCCTCCCGGTGGAGCCAGACCTGGTCCACGTTCAGGGACATGCTTCTTGCCAGGTCATCCACGGATTTCTTGTGGGTCCATTCGTCCAGATAGTCGCCCAGCTTTAAAAGGAACATGACAGAGCCGGCGGTATTATAGTCTCCTGTCAGAAGAGAGACCCCGATGGCGGTGCCGTCCAGGACTTCCACTGTTACCTTTTTCTGCAGCAGAGTTTTTACAGCCTTAGCCATGTAAGGCAGGGCCCTGTATATTTCATAGACCCTGCGGACAGGCAGGGGAAGGAGAAGGCGCCTTAGTGCAAAGCCGGCTGCATGGCGGAGGATCTTTCCCTTATATTCGGCTGAGATCTGTCTGCTGCTGTGACTGAGAGCGGGGAGGCGGTCCTCCTGATCCGCAAAGGAAAAGCGGGAGAGAGCGCTGATCAGTTCTTTTCTTTCCCCTTTATAAAGTATGGTCAGGGTGCGGGCCGATTCATGGACCGTGGCTCTGTCCACGCCTTTTATGGCGCCAGCGTATTCCTCCAGAGCGTCTGCCTGTTCCATACTCATACGGTATACGGCGGCCCGCAGGCGGATCCTGCCTCTGGATTCATGCAGTATCTGAAATTTCATAAGAGCCCCCGGCACTTATTCCTGATCAGAGGAGTCTTCGATAAATTCTTTTTCGTCAGCGGCTGCCCGCTGCTCGTTGATGCTCCTGGCGTCGGCCAGAATGTCGGAGCAGTTTTCCTGCACGGTGTCGACGGTTTCCATTACGGAATCCTTGCAGCGGAGGGCTGCAGCGGTCACGTGGGTATAGGCCTTTTTGGCGTCTTTGCTGGACAGGAGCTTAATGCCGGCACTGCCAAAGAGCATGCCGCCAAGGAATAAAAGGATGTGTTTTCTTTCCATATGTCGTTTACCTCCGGGAAAAAATAGTCAGATCTGTAACCGTTACAGATCAGTTAGTATTTTATAACCGGAACTGCTGTTTTTCAACAGAAATGTTTGTATATACTAATTGTGATTGTAATTGAAATTATTATTATACGGCCTGCAGTAACAGGCTGCAGGGGTGCCGGGCCCGGCCAGTAAACGAACTATGTCCGGCAGGCTGCGGCCGATGTGCTATACTTTGCCATAACGAAAGGAACTTTTCCGGATGCACGGTGCATCC
>CAMOGQ010000272.1 GCA_946614165.1 uncultured Lachnospiraceae bacterium | reverse complement strand
TCGAGGGAAAGACGAAAGAAGAGATCCAGGACCTGCTGTCCATGGACGAGAGCGAGTCTCTGGTCCTGACCATTGCCAACTGGAAGCCCTTTGTGGAGACCCTTCTGGCCATGCTGGAGGATCTGGACCTGATCAGCGACCGGGAGACAAAGATCGACCGTCTCAGAGGCGAGCTGCGCTGTCCCAGCTGCTACAAGATCCTGACCAAGGGAGCCAGATTCTGTCCCAACTGCGGCGCAAGAGTGGAGGACATCACCGGAGAAGCTCCGGAATTGGAAGAAAAAGAAGACGACGAATAGGAAGGAGCGGACAGGGCTCCGATTTGGGGCTTGCTCTTTTGGACCTGTTTGTATATTATTAAATCTGTTATGAATAACCCGGAAATGCCCGCGCGGCATTTCCGGGGACACATCTTTTGGGCCAGCGCCCGATTCATTTCATGCCGGCATTTCGCCGGAAAAATTCCAGTTACAAAATTAAAAAGTCTTTTTCAGGCATCCCCCGGGGCGTCTTTTTTCCGTGGGTAGAAGAAATGTCTGAAAGGGGGAGAGAAAGTATGTGCCGCTTACGGGAACGGGCAGTCCGGGAAGAAGACCTTCTGGGGCCTCTGACCGGCGCCTATCTGCGATGGCTTTTCGGGGAAAGTCTGTCCTGCCATGCCTCCGGGATCCTTTTTTTGTCCCGGGAGGGAGGATTTTTTCTGAAGGCCTGGGAAAAATTGGGTTTTCAGGCCTGCCTGAAAGCCTTTCATCTGGAGTGCTCCAGGGAGAGCCTTGGAAGGGCTCTGGAAGAGGAGGACCAGGGGGAGGCCTTTTTCCGCTACCTTAAGGGCTTTGGCCTGCAGGGAAGGGTGGTTTTGGCCGATCTGGGCTGGGGCGGCACCATGCAGAGGATGCTGACGGATTTTGCGGCGGCCCGGGGAATGGATCTATCCTTTCTTGGCCTGTATATGGGACTTTCGGAATCCGCCGCAGGGCAGGAGGGAAGCCCTCCGCTTCCTGCCAGAGGCTTCCTTTTCGACGCCATCAAGGCCCCGCCCTGCCCGGGAAGCCGGCATCTTTATACCCCGGAGGCTCCCTTTATCGGGCTTTTTGAGAGTCTCTTTCTGGAAATGAAGGGGTCTGTGGCGGGATACCGGATCCTGGCCGGGGGAGAGGTCCTGCCCGAGAGGGGTGTCTGCGAGTTCCGGACCGGAGAGGGGGCCCTGCTGCCGGAGGGGGAGATGATCCTTTCCCTGCAGGAAAAGGCGCTGGAGAACCTGAAAGGGGACATGGACCTTACCCCCGGAGAGGCTTTCGCCCCCCTCCTGCGGCTTGGCATGGAGCCGACGACGGAAGAGGCCCGGCGATTTGGAAGGATCCCCTTTCTGGACCAGGGAAGGGTCCTTGTCCTGGCGCGGCCCAGGTCCCCTCTTTTCTATCTGGTCCGGCCCATACGCCTCCTGAAGGACTTCCGGGAGTCCCGGTGGAAGATGGGCTTTCTGCGCCTGCTCCTTGGCGGCAGCAGGTCCTGGAAGGGCCTTTACGACCTGTGCAGAGGCTTTTACAGGATCTTTCAGAGAAAGGAGAAATCTGTGAACAGGGAGAAAGGAACCTATGCTTCATGAACTTTTTTCCGGGCCCCCCGCAATGGGAGGAAGGCAGATCCTTCTGCTGACCCGGAACGACATCAGGGCCCGCTATGCCGGCGCCCGTTTGGGGGCCCTCTGGTCCATGGCCCTGCCTCTTCTGACCATTCTGGTCCTCTGGTATGTCTATGAAAGGGGACTTGGCAATCCGCCCGTGGAAAATGTCCCCTACATTCTCTGGTTCACATCCGCCTATCTTCCCTGGATCTTTTTTTCCGATCTTCTGACAGGGGGCTGCCGCTGCCTTATGGATTACAGCTTTCTGATCACCCGCATCCCTTTCAAGGTGCCCCTCCTTCCTCTGGTCCGGGCTCTGAGCGCTCTCTTTTTCCACCTGCTTTTTCTGGCTCTTCTGACCGGGATCCTGCTTTCCAGGGGCCTTTCCGGAAAATATCTGCTTCAGCTTCCCCTTTATGTTCTTCTGCTTTTTCTGCTGGGACTGGGCCTTGCCCTTGTGCTGGGCCTGGGCACAGTCTGCATAAGAGACCTGGAAGCCCTGCTCCAGGGCCTTCTGCAGCTGCTCTTCTGGGCTTCTCCCGTTCTCTGGAATCCCGATGCCATGGAGGGAAAGGAGATATGGAAGGTCCTGTCCCTGAACCCCCTGAGCTTTATCCTGGAGGGATACCGGGACGCCCTGCTGGGCAGGCGGTGGATCTGGGAAAGACGGGAGGCGGCCCTGGCCTATCTGGTCCTGACAGGGATCGTATGGGTCCTGGGGGCCTGCCTTTACCGGAAGGTCCGGCCCCGCCTTGCGGACCGCCTGCATTAGGAAAGGAGACTTTTTTATGAGCGAATACTGCATTGAAGCTTTTCACATGGGAAAGACCTATGTCCTGTCCGGAGGAAGAGGAAAAAAGCAGTCCTTCCGGGCCCTGGAGGATCTGTCCTTCCGGGTCCGGAAAGGGGAATGGATCGGGGTGATCGGTCTGAACGGATCCGGCAAATCCACCCTTTTAAGGCTTCTGGCCGGGGTCAGCCTTCCGGATGGGGGAAGCCTTACGGTGCGGGGGACCCGGTCTGCCATCCTGGAGCTGGGAGCGGGATTCCATCCGGATTACACAGGCTGGGAGAACGTGCGCCTGCAGCTGCTTCTGCAGGGGATCACCGGAAAGGAGGCCCAGGCGCTGGCCCGGGAGATCGCAGACTTTGCGGAGACGGGGCCCTTTATGGACCAGCCCGTCAGGGTCTATTCCACCGGTATGTTCATGCGCCTTGCCT
>CAMOGQ010000271.1 GCA_946614165.1 uncultured Lachnospiraceae bacterium | reverse complement strand
TCACTATTATTACTTATGAAGCAAACAGCTTTGTATTCATCATCATCGGCGCTCTGATCGCTTTCTGTATGGCAGCTGTCCTGACCTACCTGTTCGGAATTCCCGCTGAAGAGAATACAGAGAACGCCGGATCTGAGATCCATACTTCCGAAGAACCTGCCAGAACTCTGATCGGCGGCCAGATCGAGATCAGCTCTCCCATTAAGGGAAAGGTCATCCCCTTAAGCCAGGTGCCCGACGGCGCTTTCAGCGGCGGTGAGATGGGAAAAGGCGTCGGCATCGAGCCTGCCGAAGGAAAAGTTTATGCTCCCTTCGACGGAACCGTAGACATGCTCTTTGATACAAAGCATGCCATCGGCCTTTCCAGCGCCGAGGGCGTAGAACTCCTCATCCACATCGGCCTGGATACTGTGGAGCTGAACGGACAGGGCTTTACCGCCCATGTAAAAACGGGCGATCCCATTAAGAAAGGCCAGCTCTTGATAGAGTTTGACAAAGACAGTATTGCCAGAAAGTATTCTACCGTGACTCCCGTCCTGGTAACGAACTTTGACCAGTACGGCAGGATCGAAGGCATTTCCGGCATGACTGCGGATACAGATACAGCCGTCATCCGGATCAATTAAGGGAGGAGACCATGAACAATCAGATGCCTGAAGGCTTCCTCTGGGGCGGAGCGACAGCGGCCAATCAGTATGAGGGCGGCTATCTTTCCGGAGGCAAAGGCCTGTCCACACTGGATGCCATTACCGGGGGAAGCCATACTTCCCCCAGAATGATTACCTTCCGCACTGCGGACGGCGAATATAAAAAGGTGACCAAAGAGCAGTCACTGCCCGAGGGTGCCACCGGTTATATCGCACCTGAACTCTACTATCCCAGCCACGTGGCGACTGATTTTTACCATCACTATAAGGAAGACATCGCTCTTTTTGCGGAGATGGGCTTCAAATGCTTCCGCATGTCCATTGTCTGGTCCCGCATCTGTCCCAACGGAATGTACGATGTGAATGAAGAAGGCCTCCGGTTCTATGACAATGTCTTTGACGAATGCCTGAAGTACGGCATCGAGCCTGTGGTCACCATCAATCACTTTGATACTCCCATGTATCTGGCGGACGTCTATGACGGCTGGGCCAGCCGGGAACTGGTGGATTTCTATGTATTCTTCTGCAGGACAGTCTTTGAGCGTTATAAAGACAAGGTCAGATACTGGATGACCTTCAACGAGATCAACTTTCTCAGGAGCTGGACCCAGATCGGTATCCATTCCAATGACCCGGCCACCAAGGCTCAGGCCCATCATCATCTCTTTGTGGCAAGTGCCAGAGCAGTCAGACTGGGTCATGAGATCAATCCTGACTTTAAGATCGGCATGATGGTCTCCTATATACCCAGCTATCCAATGACCTGCCGCCCGGAGGACGTTTGGGAATCCATCGAATTCAACCACGAAAAGGAATTTTTCATGGACGTGCAGTGCCGTGGTGAATATCCGGCCTACCGCCTGAAAATGTACGAACGTATGGGCATCGAAGTCAGGATGCAGCCGGAAGATGCTGAGATTCTGAAGGCCGGGACCGTGGATTATGTGGGCTTTTCCTACTATATGTCCACTGTATCTACAGCGGACAAGAATGCCGAGATGACCGGCGGCAACCAAATCATGGCCTACCGCAATCCCTATCTGAAGGAATCCCAGTGGGGCTGGGCCATTGACCCTCTTGGCCTTCGGATTTCTCTGAATCAAATCTATGACCGATACCGCCTGCCCATGTTTATTGTGGAGAACGGCTTTGGGGCCGTGGATACCATAGAAGATGACGGCTCCATCATCGATGATTACCGTATCGACTATTTCAGAGCTCATATCCAGGCCGTGAAAGACGCAGTCCTGATTGACGGAGTGGACCTGATCGGCTACACTCCCTGGGGGTGCATCGACGTAGTGTCCTCCGGAACCGGAGAGATGAAAAAGCGCTATGGTTTCATCTATGTTGATATGGATGACACAGGACACGGCACTCTGGAGCGCCGGAGAAAGAAGTCTTTTTACTGGTACAAGCATGTCATCGAAACCAACGGAGCAGAACTGTAAGAACCGTGATTTGTCCGTCAAAACAGGACTGAACTAAAAACTGCCCTCAGCGGACAAGGAGACAAAGTACCTGTCCGCTGAGGGCATGATTCAGACAGAACGGAGGAAATCTGAATGATACATATGGAATCTGCTTCTTTTTATCTGATGCCGCATACTGCCATGGAATTCCCGGACCCTGAGACCATCAGAGTCTGGAAGTACGGCTCAGAGGAGCCGGATATCAATACTTATGCAGCTGTGAAAAACTTGTCCTTCCATAACGGCGTTATTGAAGTTGATGTATGCGGATCACTTCTTTCCGGCGCGCCGGACTATGCCAGAGGCTTTATTGGCATTGCCTTCCGGGGAGCAGAAGATGGTCGGGAATTCGAATCCTTCTATATCCGGCCGACAAACGGAAAGGACTGCAGCGATCCTGTAAGAAAGATCCATGGCTGCCAGTATTTTTCTTTTCCCGGATATACATTTTCCTATCTGAGGAATTTTGGGATAAAGGATTACGAGAATCGCGTGGACACCATTGCCCTGAACGAGTGGAGCCATATAAAGGCAGTGGTCAGGGATGATAATGCGATTTTTTATGTAGACCAGATAGAGGTACTGAAGGTCACAGGCCTGAAACACGGCCCTTCTGCCAGAGGAAATGTGGGCCTCTACGTAGACATCGGCACAGATGGTTTCTTCCGAAACCTTTGTATCACCTGTGATGATTAGTAACGGGCCATGATCAGACGTCAGAGAACAGGATTGTGCCTCCGCAAGAATCAGAAGAATAACATACACAGCAGATTTGTTAT
>CAMOGQ010000270.1 GCA_946614165.1 uncultured Lachnospiraceae bacterium | reverse complement strand
CCCCGATGCTGATGGAATCCGTTACATTGACCTCCGACGTGAACTGGATCAGAAAGCGGAGCATGAACGGGACCGTGATGAAATATGCGAACAGGACACCGATCAGAAAACAGACCGCGCCGAAGATCATGGCAAAAAGGAAAGCGTTTTTTTCCCTCCTGCTCAGGCCCGGGCCGGCAAAGGCATAGGCCTCGTAGGCCAGAACAGGCACTGTGCATACAATGCCTCCGATCAGGGCTATGTTCAGATAGGACATGAGCAGTTCCTGGGGCGCCAGGTATACAAAGCTGTACTGATAAGACGCGCCCATATCCGTCATAAGAGTGATCAGGCGGGCGGCAAAGTTGAGGCAGATCAGAAAGGCTGCCGCAAAGACCGCCAGACAGACTGCCACGCGGTTGCGCATTTCCCTCAGATGCCCTGTCAGAGGCATGCTCCCGTTATCGGCTTTTTCCTGCTCTTTTTTTCCGCCCTTTTTTGTACTGTCCGCTTCTTTTTTATTCTTCATCGGAAGGCTTTACGGAAGTATCTTCGTCTTCTTCCATGCCTTCCTTGAATGCTTTGGCACTCTTTCCGAACATCCTTGTCAGCTTCGGGATCTGGGTGGGTCCGAAGATGATCACGACGATGGCCAGTATGATCAGAAGTTCCTGCATTCCAATTCTCATATCCTGTAATTCCTCTTTTCTTTTTATAGCTTTCCCGATACGGCCGCTTCCGCTGCCGGTTCTGTCAGCTGCAGCTCATCAGCTTCGTGTACATCTTCGGAAAGGACCGGAGCGCTTTCCTTTTCGGCCGCCTTCTGGTCTCCCGGTTTTTCATCGGCCGGCTTTTTCTTCATCTTTCCCAGATCCTTAAAGGATCTGTCCACGTCGCTGACACTGGAGCGGATCTCCCTGTCCATTTCTTCCAGGGGTTCCATGGCCTCCCGCAGAGGCTCCTGGGCCTTTTCGAGGGGTTCTACTACATTTTCCTTCAGTTCCTTTGTCATATCCTGGGTGGCATTGCGGAATTCACGAAGCGCCTTTCCCAGCATCTGGGCGTATCTGGGAAGTTTGTCAGGTCCAATCACCAGAAGCGCAACCACAAAGACCACAATCAGTTCCCACAAACCTATCTTCATGCCTTACTCCGATCAAAACAGGAAAGAGTTAAATGCCCTTTATATCTGAAAGAAACCTGTTCTGCCTGCCGGGCCGCTCATCGAAAGCATCCAAAAACCCCCGCAAGGTTTTTGTACAGATATCCGTTTCCCTCCCGAGCGTTTTGTGCATATTGTACAGCAGACAGCCAAGGGCATACCTCTCCTATATACTTTACAAATAGAATAGCACTATTAATCTAGTTAGTCACGACTTACCTTTGTCCATAATCAGGACCAATCCGCCGTCATTCCCTCCTGCATTCTGGCGATCAGCTCCGGACCGTTTTTCTTAAGCCAGAGGAGCCTCTGGCGGTAGTCCGGAAGGACCTTTTCCACTTCTTTCCAGAAACGGGGCGAATGGTTCATTTCCTTCAGGTGGGCCAGTTCGTGGACCACCACATAGTCCCGGACTTCCGGCGGGGCAAGCATAAGCAGGCAGTTGAAGTTCAGGTTGCCGCCCGAGGAGCAGGACCCCCACCTGGTCTTCTGATTGCGGATGGTGATCCGCCCGTAGCGGACCCCCATGATCCCCGCAAAGTATCTGCAGCGTTCGGGAAGGACCCTCAGGGCCACGTCCGCCAGCTCCCTGATCTGATCAGGGGTCAGAGGATCGGCCTGGGCCTCCGTCTGCCTCTCCATTCTCTGCCTGCGGTGGATCCGGATCCATTCTTCCTTTTCCCTGATAAAAGCCCATATCTCCCGCTCCGGCATTCTCTGGGGCGCCCTGGCAAGAAGGTTTCCGTCGGGCATGATCTCCAGGGAAAGGCTCCTCCTGGCGCTCCTCTTGATAAAGACCCGGAAGTCACTTTTACTGCGGCTCATAAAAGCCCCAGAAGCCTGTCGAACTTCTGCTCTGTTTCCTTAAAAGCCTCCTCCAGCTCCAGAACACTCTTCATGGCTTCCCGGATGGCAGCGGCGTCTTCTTTTCCTTCCCCTTCAAAACCGGCTCTGAGAGCCGCCTCTTCAGCCATGTCGTCTCCCGCCCTTTCGGCGGCCTTCTGCAGGGCGGAAAGGATCAGGCGGATGGTCAGGGTGTCCGCTTCCGGCCCATTTCTTCTCTGGTTCACAAAATCCAGAAGCTGCCAGAGGATCATGAGCGCTGAAAGCCTGCCTTCGGGGCTGTCCGTGTCATAGGCTTCGATCATCTGGAAAAGATTGCCCAGCAGAGCGTCCCTTCCGGGATCCGTGCAGTAAATGGCGATCCTCTCCGGAAGCCTTTCTCTGATTCCGCAGGCCTCAAGGGCCCTGTCCGTCCATTCTCTCAGTTCTTCTGTTCCGATCATGTCCGGCATCCGCATGGACAGGGCCGTAAAGGTCATATGCCGGGGGATGTCCAGAGAAAGAAGGCCGGCGTTGTCTCCGACAGACTTCAGGAACAGGATCAGGGCCGCCGCGGCCGCAAGGTCGCTGACATCGGTATTCTTTTCAGCGAACTCATGCAGGTAGGAAACGATCTCCACCCCGGGTATCCCGGAGGCAGCTTCGCCCCCTCCCCGTTCCTGGTCCAGCAGATCCGAGACCGTATCCGTCACTGCCTGCTGGGCACGGGAGATCTTCCGTGCCAGTTCCTCTTTTTTCGCGGACAGCACGTAGAGCTCCGAAAGCAGTTCTCCTCTGTCCATTTCCATTTCTCTTGCGTCGATGATCATGTTTCCTCCAGCTGCCCTCCGCAGTCTATCCATTCTACAGTCTGTGTTTCTTAGTCCAGTCCCTGCCGCAGCAGCGTATATAGGTCCTGCCGCTTCCGCAGGGGCAGGGATCCG
>CAMOGQ010000269.1 GCA_946614165.1 uncultured Lachnospiraceae bacterium | reverse complement strand
GTGCGATGATCTGTTTGAGGCCCACGGCAGCTGGCTGCCCGCATATCATTAAGCGGGAAATCTGGAAAAGGAAGTGTAAGCCTTGAAACTGCTGAACGAATATCTGAGGGAGCGCTTTGGCTGCAAGGTCTATAAGCTCTCCCTTTCGGGAGCATGGACCTGTCCCAACCGGGACGGGACACTGGATACCAGGGGTTGCATCTTCTGCTCCGAGGGAGGCTCCGGGGACTTTGCCGCGGAGGGAAATCTCCCTGTTCACGAGCAGATCCTGGAAGCCAGAAAAAGGGTGGAGAAAAAGAACCCTGGGGGAAAGTACATAGCCTATTTTCAGAGCTTTACAGGGACCTACGCCCCTCTTCCCTATCTGAGAAAGATCTTTACCGAAGCCCTGGAAGAAGAGGAGGTCGTGGCTCTTTCTGTGGGGACCAGGCCGGACTGCCTGGGAGAGGAGGTCCTCTCCCTCCTTTCGGAGCTGAACAGGATCAAGCCCGTCTGGGTGGAGCTGGGCCTTCAGACCATCCACGAGAGGACGGCGGCCTACATTCGAAGGGGCTATCCCCTTTCCGTCTATGACAGGGCCGTAAGGGACCTGCACAGGAACGGACTGGAAGTCATTGTCCACGTGATCCTGGGCCTTCCCGGAGAGACCAGGGAGGATATGGTGGAAACGGTCCGGTATGTGGCGGATTCGGGAGCAGAGGGCATAAAGCTCCAGCTTCTGCACGTGCTTAAGGGAACGGACCTGGAAAAGGAATACCTGGAGGGCAGGGTCCCCGTCATGACCCTGGAGGAATATACGGACCTCCTGAAGGCGGTCGCGGCAGTGATTCCGGACCGGATGGTGGTCCACAGGCTGACGGGAGACGGACCCAAAAAGCTTCTGACCGCCCCCTTATGGAGCGCTGACAAGAAGAAGGTCCTCAATACCATCCGCAGAGAACTGGACCTGAACAGTCAGGAAAAACGTTAAAAAAGCACCCCGTCCGCCGCTTTGGCGGATGGGGTGCCTGTCTTAAGAATCTTTTTTGCGGGCTGAACCTCTGAGATCCCTTCCTGGGGAAAGGATCAGAACTGGGAAGTGTCCTGCAGATCCCCCTCATCGGGCTGTCTTTTCCTGCGGACGGTCTGCTTCTTTTTAAGGTCCTTCTTTTCCAGAGCCTTTTCCTCGTTCTTGATCTCCCAGTGGATCAGGAAGGTCAGAGCGCCGCGGAGAAGGATGATGGCGCCCAGGATGCCCAGCTCGGCCCATTCCCTGACGACCACCGTACGGAGGACCTCGCCTCCCATCTTGAATTCCAGGGCCAGGGCGATGCCCTGGGCCAGCTTGAGGCGGATCCCGCTCTCATGCCTGATCCAGCCGTAGAAGCACCTGACCGCGTTGTAGACCAGAATGCAGATGCCGAAGAGCTCCAGAACCGTGGTGGAGATCTCCACGATAAAGACCAGGGCCGTATCCATAAACGAAATAAATGCTTCCATAACTGACCTCCTGAGATGACTTTCCGGCGGCGCAGCGCCGGAGCGAATTTATTATAGCACTCCGGGAGCCAAAGTACACGGGACGGAAAGGAAATGTCAGGGGAAAATATGCACAAATCCGCACGCGCCGCAGGGAAAAGGCAGCTGCGGAAACCTGCATGCCACGGCCAAAGGAGAGTTGACAGGGCCGGCCCCTTGTCCGATAATTTTCTTTGGTTTACCCAAACTGCAGAAGGGAAGAGGGGAAAAATGCCGAGAAAACAGGTTGCGGAAATGAATACGCTGGAGAGGCTCCATTACAGCATCGGGGGAAAGACCTTTCGTGGGATCCTTATATTTTCCCTGATCATCAGCCTTGCGGCCGCCGGCTTCGGCAGCTATTTATATATGGCTTCCATCCGCCGCGAATTCCGGTCCAGAACGTGGCAGATGTCCAGGACCGGCGCCTACATGCTGGATACGGAAAAGACCCTGGAAATGGCCGGGAAAGCCGTGGAAATATACGCCGGCATGAGCGAGGAGGAGAGACTTCTTCTGCATGACAGGGACCCCGGGATGCTCTCCAGGTTCGATCCGGTAAGAAGCGCTTATTTCGAGGAAACAAGGCAGATCCTGGATGAAATCCGAAAGAGCCATGAAGGCAGGGCCGCCTTTACGGCCTTTATCGATCCGGACACGGGCCGGAGAGTCTTTATTGCCGACTCCGATCCTACGGAGGGCTTCTGCCCTCCCGGCAGCTGGGATGTATATGATGAGGATCTCCTTAAGGCCATCCTGGAGGGAAAGGCCTATGCCATAGACAGCTTTTACGGCTTCGGCGCCATCCCTTCCGCCATCTTCCGCATGGAGCCCTACGGCTACCGCTGCACGGCTGCCACGGCCATCGGAAATGTGGGGCAGTATCAGGTACTGGTCATGTTCGATACGGATATGAACCTGGCATCCAGAGCCAGCAGGCGCTTTCTCTGGCAGTATGCCATTTTCCTTCTGGCAATTACGGCCCTGTCTGTTTTTCTTTCCGTCCGGCATACCAGGATAAATGTGACAGAGCCCCTCAATGAACTGGCGGAGGCCGCGGAATCCTATATCCATGACCGTAAGGGCGGCGGCCGGGAGGGCCAGTATTTTTCCAGACTGGATATCCGGACCGGGGATGAGATCGAATACCTGGCCTCCACCATGAAGGCCATGGAGCAGGACCTGGGAACCTATGTCAGGAACCTGACCCGGATCACGGCGGAAAAGGAAAGGATCAGCACGGAACTGTCCCTGGCCACGGACATACAGGCAGCCATGCTGCCCCATATCTATCCGCCTTTCCCCGACCGGAAGGAGATCGATCTCTTTGCCAGCATGTATCCGGCCAGAGAGGTGGGCAATGTCATTCAGTTAAGGCCCTTTGGCCTGAAACAATCCTGGACGACTGTTTAG
>CAMOGQ010000268.1 GCA_946614165.1 uncultured Lachnospiraceae bacterium | reverse complement strand
CGCTCTCAAGGAGAGCAGGAACATTCTCGTAAAGGACTGTTTTTTCAATCTCCGCTACCCCTTCTGGCATGACGACCACCTGACCATCCGCTCCAGTCAGATGACAGAGCTGTGCCGGGCGGCCCTCTGGTATTCCGAAGACATCACCATAGAAGACAGCGCCCTCCACGGGATCAAGGCCCTCAGGGAATGCGCGGATGTAAAGATCAGCGGATCCGACATCGTATCTCCCGAATTCGGCTGGTCGGTGCGGGGACTGGAAATGAAGGACAGCTCCGCCCAGAGCGAATATTTCATGATGCGGTCCGAGAGGCTTTCCTTTGACAATGTAAAGCTGAAGGGCAAATATTCCTTCCAGTACATCACGGATTCCGTATTCACGAACTGCGACTTCGATACCAAGGACGCCTTCTGGCATGCAAAGAACGTCCTGGTAAAGGACAGTGTGATCAAAGGAGAGTACCTGGCCTGGTACTGCGAGAACGTGACCTTTGAGAACTGCACCATCATCGGCACCCAGCCCCTTTGCTACTGCAGGGGCCTGAAGATGAAAGACTGCCGCATGATCGCTGCGGATCTTTCCTTTGAAAGGTCTGAGGTGGAGGCGGAGATCCTCACACCGGTGGACAGCATCAAAAATCCCCGGAAGGGATACATCAGGGTCCCGGCCGTGGGAGAGATCATCCGGGACGATCCCCTGTCCGCGGGAGAGATCATCGTGACAGGATAAGAAACGCCGAGCCGGAAGGAATATCCTGAAAAAGGAATATCCGGAAAAGGAATATCCCAAAAAAAAGATCGGGACCGGTCTGCCTGCGGGCAGACCGGTCCTTTGACTCTTTGCAGGGCCAAGTGCAGGGCGAAGCATTACGGTTCAGGATTCTTATACTTGCCACAGAGGGAAAACTGCGATAAAATTTCACGGTCAGACATAATTTGGAAAGAAAAGTAAAAAGGCTCTGCCGGGCAGAGCCGGAGCGCCGGCAGGAGGCGGACCCTCCCCCGGGGCCGGATGGAGAAGAATATATGAGAAGAAGACTTTATGCCCTGCTGACGGCCGCATCCCTGGCCGTGTCAGTCCTCAGCGGCTGTGAGAATCTGGAAACTGCCGCTTCCGGCGGCGGACAGGCTTCGGCCCCTTCCCCCAGTCAGGAAGAGAATACGGCGGCAGCGGCGGCCGCAGAGACCACGGAGACAGCGGAGACAGCGGAGGCCGCGGAAGCCCCGGCAGCAGGAGGGGCCCCGGAAACGGAAGACAGTCAGTCCTCTGTTTCCACTGCAGGCACCTATCCTGTGAGAATGCTGAAAAAAGCAGGAGCCGATCCCGTCACAGGCCAGATCGCCCTGGTCTTTGCCGAGGGTACTGACATCCCTTATGTTTCCCTGTCGGAATATATGCCTCTTCTGGCTTCTGTCTACGAAGACGAGAAGGCGCCCGTATTTAAGATCGAGAAAGCCATAGACCACTGCTTTGTGGTCTCCCGTACCGACAACGGGTCCGACATGGCTGTCAGCACCGCAGACAATACCATCGAATTTCTGGACTATGACCGTTTTATTTCGCCGTCGGCACCCAATATCCCGGTTCTGCCGGGCCGCATGGTCCTGGACCAGACCGGATCCGACGGCGCAAGGGCCCTGCTGGAGGATACGGGCGAGTCCTATGACCGCAGGGGCGGAAAGGTCCTGAAGATCGACCTGGCCGCCTACGGCATCAGCGTGATGGAAGAGGACGGAGAGTGCTATGTGCCCCTGCAGACTCTGAACGATCTGCTGATGCCCCAGACCGGAAAGGCCGCTATCTTCAACGGTCAGGAACTCCTGGTGGGCACCTGGGGCGGAGAATTCGTCAAGGGACGCTACAGCGTGCCGGCAGGCCCCATGAGCGAAGCCTTTGCGGATTTCAACTACAGGGAACTCTGCCTGAGCCTGGATACCTTCTACGGCCTCAAAGCGGAGCACGGCATTGTCAGGTTCGGAGACTTTTTCAACGAGACCGAGCTGACGGAAGACCTTTCCGGAACGGACCCGGCGGTCTTTGACAAAAGCCTGAAAAGACTGGTGCTGAGATACTTTCACGACTCCTGCAGCGGCTTCAGGACCACGTCGGTCCTGACCGGAAAGGATCTGGAACCCGACAACGGACTGGGCGTTCTTTCGGCCCCCAATGCCAGGACCGGGCAGGACATGACCTATGTGAATGCCAGGAAAAGGCATTATCCGGGCATCGGAGAAGGAAAAAGAGTCCTCCTGTATGAGGAATACGAGGACACGGCTTTCATCACCTTCGATTCCTTCACGGCGGACAAAAGCGATTATTATACCCAGGGGGACAGGAATAATCCCGGGGATACCATTGAGATGATCTCCCATGCCCAGGAAAGGATCACCAGAGCCGGCAGCCCTGTCACGAAAGTGGTGCTGGATCTGTCCTGCTGCAGGGACGGCTCCGTGGATGCGGCGGTCTTCACTGCGGCCTGGCTCAGAGGCAGCGCTCTGATCGGAGTCAGAAATACTCTGACAGGGGCCCTGTCCGCGGAAGGGGTCAGGGCCGATGTGAACCTGGACGGGGTCTTTGACCAGAAGGATCTTCTGCCTTCCTACGTTCATGTCTATGTCCTGACCAGCGGCAATACCTTTTCCTGTGCCAGCCTTGTGGCTGCCGCGGTCAAAGGAAAGGCCGGCATCACCCTTTTAGGCACTGCCACAGGAGGAGGCGGCTCTCTGGACCGTCTGTGCACCACGGCCAGCGGCGCCGAGTACAGGATCCCGGGAACGCTGCAGACCGGCATTTTTAAAGAAGGCGCTTTCTGCAGGCCGGAGGGCGGGACAGAGCCCGACTTTGTCATCACAGATGTGGATACCTTCTACAACCGGACCCTTCTGACGGAGTATATAAAGAGCCTTCCGTAAATAAATATGGTATATGTCAGG
>CAMOGQ010000267.1 GCA_946614165.1 uncultured Lachnospiraceae bacterium | reverse complement strand
GGCGATGGGAAGGCCCATCTTCAGGACCGCCTTCCAGGGCACCTCCTCCGCCATGGTGCGGATCCTTCTGTCCCGCCCGCTCAGGGCCTGACTCTCCTCTGCCCCGTTTTCCTTAAGTTTTTCTTCGTTTCCCCATTCTTCCGAAATTCTGTCTGACATTATGCCGTATTCCTTTAAAAAGTATTCTGCTGCTGCAAACAGAGACTATTGTAGCACATCGGAGAATAAGTGCAAAAAGAGACAGGACCCTTCATCCTGTCTCTTTCATGACTTCAAAAAAGTTTTTCGGCTGTATACCTGTTATCTATGCCGCTTCTTCTGACGCTTCAGCAACCTGCGGCCGGGGCAGATTACTTTCCGGGACGTGATTCCTCCCAGAGCCTTCTGTAAGCCCCATAGTCTTCCTTCAGGCCCTTTCCTTCCATCTCCTCTTCCTTGTGGGCGCGGAACTTCGTAAGGAAATCCAGGGCGTCGATCCCGCCGGACTTTATCTCCTTCAGGGTGTTTTCCTCATCGGCAAGTACGCTGTCAAAATGCCTTGTCTCTCTCATCAGAGAGATCAGGATCAGGGCAAGGATGATGATGGCTCCAAGGACCAGCACCTTCAGGGTGTCTCCCTGCAGTCTGGTCCGCACAGCTGCCAGGGCCAGTTCCAGGATCACGCCGCCCGCGGCATACCGCATGAGGCTCTTTTTGTTCTTTCTGACGGTATCCATCTCAGCACAAAGGGCCCCTTCCATCAGTTCCCTTGCCCTGGCCGGATCCTCTGTTTCCTCAAAGAGCACCTCCGGTGCCACATCCGAGGGATTGACTTTCTTTTTCAGTTCATTCATGTCTGCCATATTTCCTCCTCTGCCCCAACGGCTTTCAGCTTCTTTCCGGAACAAAGCTCCGGTATTCCCTTCCCTGCCATACAAGCGTCCCTCTGCTGCCTTCCTTAAAGAGCTTTGCTTCCTTTTCTGCCATCTCCAGGGAAAGGGCTCCGCTTTTCAGAGTAGCAAAGGTCATTCTGACCACAAGGCCCCCGGGAAGAACCTCCCTGTCAAGGACCACCGCCGTGTCCTTCATCACAGGCAGTTTCCTGTTTTTCAGATATTCCTTCAATCCCGAAATGGCTCTGGCTGTAAGGAGCACCGCAAGAAGCGCCAGTATGAAATAAAAACCGATCCGGCTTCCGCCGTCCAGGATCTGCAGCATGGGTCTCACCTTCTTTCTGATCCCACTCTAACAGAGCTTTCCCTTCCCTATAATGCCGTGAATTTCCCTCCCGCGGAAAAAAAGCACCGCAGGAGGTCCTGCGGTGCAAAGAAAAGAAAAAGTTTATTCTGTTATGCAGTCATTTGCGGTTTTGTAATGATCCGCTGCCCTGCCGCGATCCGGATCCTGTGTCATACCCGGCTCAGAATTCCTTTTTCTCCATGATGCGCACGCTGCACAGATAGGAAATGAAGGAAAGGATCCCGCAGACGGCTGTCAGAATCAGAAGAACGACCGCTGGAGACATGGCCTCCAGCGTTTTTTCCAGGCCTGCAAAGGACGCCTCCCGGCCGGACATGACCTGCTTTGCCCCCAAAGCGATCAGAGCCATGACTCCGAATACAAGATAGAGGGCGACCCTGCTTTTTTCCGAGCCGTATTTCAGGACCAGGGGAATGAAGACAGAGACCGACAGGAAAAGGACCGGGATCAGGGACAGCAGCATGGGAAGATCTCTGACCGGGTCCCCGCTGCTGCGTACCAGGCTCCCCAGACAGTAGATGAGAGCGCCGGCACACCAGGAAGCCGCTTCCATGAAGAGACTGAATAGGTATTTTTCCCTCACGTAGGTCTTTCTTTCAAAGGGAAGGGTCATGAGAAAGGCAAAGCCGTTGTCAAACTCGTCATAGCTGATGGTCCCCACCGCTAAGATGGACCCCAGCATGGTCAGATATCCCACCAGGAAAGTTCCGTCCCTGGCTGCCCCCATGATCAGGGCCATTACGATAAAGATCAGAAGGGTCTGCTTTCTGGCCAGAGTAAGACGCAGATCTTTTTCGAACAGTCCACGCATATCAGTGTCCTCCTGTCATCATGAGAATCAGGTCGTCGATGCTGCCGTTTTCAATGACGATGCCGGGATAGTTCTCGGCATAAAACTGCTTCTGGTCCGTAAAGCACACATAGCCGAAGGGATCTTTTCTGCTGCGCAGGATATGGCTTTTGTCCAGCTTTTCGAAGTCCTCTCCGCTGACCTTGAGGATGGCATAGGAGTCAAGAAGGACGTCGGTATCCTCGTGCAGAAGGATCTTTCCGTCACCGATCAGATAGATATCGTCGCACAGGCTCTCCAGGTCCGAGGAGATATGGGATGTGATCAGAACGGAGCAGCCCTCGTTTTCCGTCAGATACTGCCGCAGCAGGTCCAGAATGTCGTTTCTTGCCTGTACGTCCAGTCCGGCCGTGGGCTCGTCCATGACAAGGAGGGAAGCCCTGTGGCTGATGGCGGAAAGGACCCTCAGCTTTGCCTTCATGCCGGTGGAAAACTCGCTGATCCTCTTATCTTCGGAGAGTCCCTGGGCCCTGCAGTTTTCTCTGAAATAATCTTCGTCGAAGGTGGGGTACATCTTTTTCAGAATGGCAGCCACGTCCTTGACCCGCAGGTAGGAGCTGAAGCCGGATTCGGCCAGAGCCGCTCCGATGGCCGCCTTTTCCTTTCCCGTCAGCATGGCGGCGTCTTTGCCGCCTATGGTGATCCGTCCTGCGTCGGTCCGGATCAGGCCCAGCAGGGCCTTGATGAAGGTGGTCTTTCCGGCTCCGTTTCTGCCGACGATGCCGGTCACGGCCCCGTCCTTTATCTCCATGGAAAGCTCCAGCCGGAAATCTCCGTATGTTTTTACAAGGTTATCAACTATGACCATGGGTAGTCCTCCAGTATGATCTCTACGATTTCAAGGATCTCCTCCCTTCCAAGCCCCACCGCGGCTGCCTTGGATACGGC
>CAMOGQ010000266.1 GCA_946614165.1 uncultured Lachnospiraceae bacterium | reverse complement strand
GAATAACGGGCTTAAAGTGCTATGAGTGGTAAAAAATCCTGGAAGTTGACGATATGAAGGAAAGAGGGGCAGAGATTATGGCAGCCATGCTTGACATTTTTGACCAGGAAAAGGTATGGGATATGGCCCTGAAGGCAGAACGCAGGGAAGGCAGAGAAGAAGGCTTTGCCGCCGGAATCAACAGTATCATCAGTATCTGCAGAGAGATGGTGCATATGGAGGATCGGGAAGTTATTGAAACGCTTATGGGAAAAATGAGCCTGACCCGGGAGAAGGCGGAAGCGTATCTTTACGAATATGATCATCCCGGTTCCGATTCTGAATAATCCCGGTTTATATTGATTGTAATGCTGTGCCTGCATTAAGACACATGTATCTTTCACGCCTTATGGAAGAGAGTATGACCATATGCAGGAAAGAGAGAAGGAAATTATGGCGGCGGTGCTTGACATTTTTGACCAGGAAAAGGTATGGGATATGGCCCTGAAGGCAGAACGCAGGGAAGGCAGAGAAGAAGGCTTTGCCGCCGGAATCAACAGTATCATCAGTATCTGCAGAGAGATGGTGCATATGGAGGATCGGGAAGTTATTGAAACGCTTATGGGAAAAATGAGCCTGACCCGGGAGAAGGCGGAAGCGTATCTTTACGAATATGATCATCCCGGTTCCGATTCTGAATAATCCCGGTTTATATTGATTGTAATGCTGTGCCTGCATTAAGACACATGTATCTTTCACGCCTTATGGAAGAGAGTATGACCATATGCAGGAAAGAGAGAGGAAAATTATGGCGGCCATGCTTGACATTTTTGACCAGGAAAAGGTATGGGAAATGGCCCTGAAGGCAGAACGCAGGGAAGGCAGAGAAGAAGGCAGAGAGAAAGGGCTTGCTGAAGGAATCATCAGTATCTGCAGAGAGATGGCGCACATGGAGGATCAGGAAATCATCCGGATCCTGATGGAAAAAATGCATGTGTCCAGGGAGAAGGCGGCTGAGTATCTGGCCGTATGCGGGGAGCCGGATACGCAAGGGAAATAATGCTGATGCCCGAGTCTTTTTTATCTTTGCTGTTTCGATGCTGTTTTAGCATTCTGTGCTGCATGCGGAAGACATCCCCGTATATCTGTCAGCTTCGTAAGGTATACCCGGCATAGTTCTGTATATCTCTACTCCAAAGTTCGTCAGTAAAAAAAGCCCGGCGTAAGCTCCTGTTATATACAGTGGGTTTATGCCGGGCCTCTTTATATTGACTGCAGGCTTCTTTTTCCTGCTTTCAGATCTGCCGGATTCTTTCGGACTTTTGTCAGCAGATGCAGAACCGGAGCATGCCTGCGGCACGCTCCGGCAGTCTGATTAAGTTATGAAGCGGATGAAGCGGAACAGTATGCTCAGTCTAATTCTTCACCGTTGGTGGCGATGACCTTCTGGTACCAGGCGAAGGATTTCTTCTTATAGCGGTTCCCGCTGCCGGTGCCGTCGTCGTTGAGATCTACGTAGATGAAGCCGTAGCGCTTGCGCAGTTCACCGGTGGTGAAGGATACCACGTCGATGCAGCCCCAGGGCGTATAGCCCATCAGGTCTACGCCGTCCAATTCCACAGCCTTTTTCATTTCTTTGATGTGGGCCTTCAGGTAGTCGATGCGGTAGCTGTCGTCGCAGGTGTGGTCTTCTTCCAGCTTATCGATGGCGCCGAAACCGTTCTCCACGATGAACAGGGGCTTTTCGTAGCGCTCGTACAGGACATTCAGAGCATAGCGAAGGCCCACGGGGTCGATCTGCCAGCCCCAGTCAGAAGCCTTGACATAAGGGTTCTTTACAGAATGAGCGCTGCTGCCCACGACCTTGACGTTGGAAACTGTGTCGGCTTTGACAGCGTCAGTCATGTAGTAGCTGAAGCCCACATAGTCCACGATGCCTTCGGAGAGGATCTGTTCGTCTCCCGGCTCCATGACGGGGGCATTTCCTTCCCGCTCCCAGGCCTTTCTGGCATAGGCAGGGTAGTGGCCCCGGCAGTGGACGTCTGTAAAGTAGTAGCGCTGATGCATGGTCTCATTGGCCAGCATGATGTCATCGGGATTGCAGGAATAGGGATATACGGGGACAAAGCCGCACATGCATCCGATCTGGAAGTCGGGATTGATCTCATGTCCCTTTTTGACCACCAGGGCAGAGGCGACCAGTTCATGGTGGGCTGCCTGATAGAGGGCCTTTTTGGGATCGTCGAACTCTGAAAATTTGATGCCGGAGTTGGTCCAGCCGAAGATGTCCACAGAGGTATCGGACTGATTGTTGATCTCGTTGAAGGTCATCCAGTATTTGACCTTGTCTTTGTAGCGTTCCATGACAGCTGTGGCATAGCGGACAAAGAAATCGATGCACTTGCGGTTGATCCATCCGCCGTAATGCTTGGCCAGATAGTAGGGCATCTCAAAGTGGCTGAGGGTAATGACCGGCTCGATGCCGTATTTATGCATGGTATCAAACATGTCGTCATAGAATTTCAGACCGGCTTCGTTGGGCTCTGTCTCGTCTCCCTTGGGGAAGATACGGCTCCAGGAGATGGAGGTGCGGAAGCACTTGAAGCCCAGCTCGGCAAAGAGAGCGATGTCATCCTTATAGGTGTGGTAAAAGTCGATGCCTTTGTGATTGGGATAGCTTTCGCCCTCTACGACGCCGTCCGTAATACGGCGGCGAACCGAAACCGTGCCGGCAGTCAGAACGTCGCTGACCGAGGGACCGCGTCCGTCCAGATCCCATCCGCCTTCCAGCTGATGTGCTGCGACCGCTCCGCCCCACAGGAAATTTTTGGGTAATGCCATGATCATATTCCTTTCTGCTTGTTTTGCCTTGCTGTATGCGCAGGACAGGAGATCCTGCTTTATGATGCTTCTTTACTAATAGTAACATGCCGCGGAAGATTAAGCAAAACCGGTTGACAGTGCCGGATGTACGTTATACCATTTGCCCAACAGGTGACATTTTTTACATTACATTTT
>CAMOGQ010000265.1 GCA_946614165.1 uncultured Lachnospiraceae bacterium | reverse complement strand
TGGAGCAGGTACCTGGGCCTCTACTGCATGTACTACTATAAGACCACCGCCTTCAAGGGGCGGGAGAACAAGGCCGACCGGGAATCCCTGGAATACGGTCTTATGGCCGTTTACAGGGAAAAGGAAGGCCCCTTCTACGCCTACCGGTGCCGGGCCGATTTCGGCCTCCACAAGGACGAAATGAAAGAGCGCTACGAGATGTGCCACGAGGACTTCAACGAGGCCAGGCGCCTGCGCAGGGATTTCCAGTCCGTGCTTTTAAATCACTTCCAGGACGACCGTTTCTACGACGGCACCATCGCCATGACCAACAGCAACCTCTTTATCACGGCGGACTCCGGCAGCAGAGACCGGATCACCATGGTCTTCCACCGGCCCGATATGCGGTCCCTCCACTACATCGGAGGCCTCTGCACGGCCGTATCCGTATCCAAAGGAAGGGCCTCCTGTCCCTGCATGCAGATCATCGGTCTCTCCAGATATCCCATTACGGTGGCCGAAGAGGAAATCGCCCGCCGCCTGCTTCTGGGCTTCCCTCAGATCTATCCGCCCAACGCTCTTGAGAGTCTGACCAGATCCCTGCAGGGGCTGATTCCCTCCCTGACTCCCGAAGAAAAAAAGGAGGACGATGTCTTCGACTTATCGGAACAGAACCGCCGCTTCATCCTGGACGGCCACATCTCGTCCATTATCAAGGAGACCGTGGAGCATAACCTTTTCCGGGTCGTCAAGATCTCCTCGAGAGATGACGACGACTGGTACCACTTTGTCAAGGAATTCCGTCCGGACGGTGAAGAATAAGGGAGGTGGGCCCCATGGCAAAAAACAGTGACAGACCTTTCCTTCCGGAAGAGGTCGCTGCCTACAGAAAGCAGTTCTCCGATCTGATCATCAAGATCAGGACCTATACGGAGCCGGATACGGGCCTTCTGAACTCGGCCTTTTCCATTGCCGAACGCTACCACTACGGGGTCAGAAGAAAGACCGGAGAGCCCTACATCTGCCATCCCCTTTCCGTTGCCTCCATCCTGGCGGACATCGAAGTGGACAACGACGTGATCGCCGCCGGGATCCTGCACGATGTGCTGGAGGACACCCCCATGACCTACCCGGAAATGGAGGACCTTCTGGGGCACAGGGTGGCTTCCCTGGTGGAAGCCGTGACCGATATCGACAACGCCTTAGACGAAGTCTCGGAGATGCTCAAGGAGGATGTGGACATCATGTCCGATTCCAAGCTGATCACTTCCATCAGACGCAATCCCCAGGCCCTCTACATCAAGGTGGCGGACCGCATCCACAACCTGCGGACCATGGGCTCCATGCCCTACAACAAGATCACGGCCAAGGTGGACAAGACCCGCCATATCATTATTCCTCTCCTGCAGAGCATCCGCTGCTCCAGACTGATCGAGATCCTGGAGGATCTCTGCATAGGCCTGGAAAATCCTCCGGCCTACGACCTGGTCTGCCGCAGATATGAAGCCCTGCTGCAGGAAAACCGGCACTCTCTCGAGGGAGTCAGGACCTATATGACCGCCGTCTTCACGGGCCAGAGGAGCCGCTACTCCCTGAGCGACTATGAACTGGAGGACGCCTCCTCCGATATCCTCTTTACGGAAGACCTGAAAAAGGCCCGCCGGATGATCAAGTCCTGCACCTTCCACCGCCGATGCATGCACAGCATCTTTCACGACGTGAACCAGAAGGTCAGAAACATCTTTCTGGATCTGGAGAGCGCCATCGACAAGGACTCCGTGGCCCTCTACGATATCTACTTTATTACCTCCGACAGCTACAGAGGCGAGCCCGCAGACATCTTCCTGACCTTCTATCCCGCCCTGCAGAAGGGCCTTTATATCCCCGAAGATGAGTACAGGCAGCCGGTGCGCTTTGCCCTTACCATCTCGGGCAGCGGAAGGGATCCCGTTTCGGATCTTCCCTACTTCCTTTTAAAGGACGCCTACAACTGCCGCTTCAGGCTCTTTATCCAGAATGAGACCGACTACGAGGACCACATGCACGGGACCATCTTCCAGAACGATACCGGCGTCCAGGGTCCTTCCGAAGCCGATCCCGAGCCCGACGACACCTTCCGGCCCATGATCCACGTTTACAAAAAGGACGGGACCATCATGGAGATCGACGCCCAGGCAACGGTCCTGGATTTCGCCTTTGCCATCCACAACGACGTGGGGCTCTGTGCCAGACATGCCTACCTCAACGGCCGTCACGCCGCCATCCCCCTCTACACAAAGCTGAGCGAGGGCGACCAGGTGGAGATCGTGGCGGACGCCTCCAAGCACCATCCCGAACAAAACATTCCCCATGCCACCATCCGCTGGCTCGAGTATGTCTTCACCAGAAAGGCCACAAAGGTCCTGTCCAGATATCTGGAAAAGCATACCACCACCGTGGGCATGATGATGCGGGTCTACGACAGCGGCAAAAAGCCCTTCGAGATCGAGACCGGGGCCACCATCCTGGATTTCGCCTTCCTGAAGGATCCGGAAAAGGCCCTCCGCTTCCGCTGCGGCTATGTCAACAAGGGAAACAGGCCCGCCAGGCCCGACAGGATCCTGGCCTACGACGACATCATCCGCCTGGAATACGACGATAAGGCCGCTCCTTCCCTGGACTGGCTCAGGATCGTCAGGACCGTCCGGGCAAGGGATGCCATCATCAGGTACTTCGAGGGCATCTCCCCCGGCTCCGGAAAGGAACTTAAGGGATAAATGCGGTACTTCCTCTGAACCAAAAAAGAACTGAATTCTCCTGCCCTTCCGGGCGGGGAATTCAGTTCTTTCTTTCTGCGTTTTAAGGATCCCTGGTCCTTCTGCCCTGCATTAATACCATTTGGACAGAGTCACGGGAATGTAGTTGCCCTGGTAGAGCTGCTCGAAGGTGTAGGTCTTGTCGATCTGCCAGGAGGTCCTCTTGGCGGTGACCAGTCCGGACTGTTCGATGCAGGTCACGGTCTTCTTCTGGGTGTTGACGGATGTGACCAGTCTGGTAT
>CAMOGQ010000264.1 GCA_946614165.1 uncultured Lachnospiraceae bacterium | reverse complement strand
ATGAAGTGCACATATATCGAACACGGAACGGATATCATAAAGTATTACACGAGGATTCCGGACAGTCTCTACAGAGGGGTGGAGAAGATGGCGGACTCTCTTGTAAAGACTCTGAATGCGGCATCCGCGGATGGCAGTCTCGGGTCAATGGATATCGCCTACAGGACGCGGCTGGAAAATCTTGCAGCCGACTCCCGGAACAGCGGGGATTACATTTTCGATTTCCTGGACATGACTTTTAAAACGATCAGGTGGAAAAAGAAGGAAGAAGCATCTGATGAGAAGAGTCTGCCCGGTACAGGGGAGGCTCCGGGCGGCATGGAGGATGCAGAAGCCTCTGCTCCGGATGCGCTGCCTGTCATCACAGACTCCTCCAACGTACTGCCGGAGGAAGACGTGAAGCTCTTTTACAAACTTTTCTTCGGCCTTCTGGACTACGTAAACGAAAAGAAAAAGATCAATGAACTGAGGAATCTGGGGCTCCAGAAGTCCCTGGATCCCAATGCCGTAAAGGACATTGCCAGAGCGGTATGGAAGGACACATCCCTGATCGACGAATTTCTTTCCGGGCCGGGCAGCGTCCTCCCTGCAGAGGAGCAGGCGATTCTCAGAAGCTGGAAGCGCGTCCGCTCCGGAAGATTTATCATAGAGAGGAATCTGAAAAAGGGATCTGTGGTCATCGACATGGAGGACGACAGTGTCTACCTGGTCAGGGGCATTATAACAAGCCTGGAAGAAATGTTCCATTACCGGCCCCTTCCCATCCTGGCCAATGCGGATCTTCTTCCTTTTAAAGGCGTTATCATTACGGACGGCCTGGTATATCCCTTGAACATCTTCATGGGCGGAGGGGTCAGAAAGTCCCTGAAGGATGCCTACAACAGCGCGAAGAAGAGAGGGCAGATCCATACCTCGCTGTAAAATGTAAAGAGGATAAAACGAATGGTATCAGTTAAGGATGCAGAATACAGTACGCCGGCCAAAAGAAGACGGTACGTGGAATCGATGTGCCGGAAGATCTCAGATGCCACCAGGCGTGTCAATGACCGGGCCCAATCTTATCTGGAGGGAGTGTACGGAGCAAGACGGCAGAAATCGGTCCTGGGCTTCCTGGACAGGGCCCTTTCCGAATTCGGAGACCTGGGCCTTGACAGCGTAGTGGAAACTTTTACATATCTGGAACTTTTTCCCTTGGGAAACTATGACGATCTGGACGAGGAAGGCGACCTGAGACTTGGGGCAGTTCTGTGGATCCTTGAAAAGCTCAGGACAGGAGGAAAGATCAGGGAGGCCTGCAGAGTTCTGCCGGATCCGGACTGGGAGGAGGACGAATGCTTTCTTCCGCCGGATTTCTATCATCCCTGTTTTTCGGATGAGCTGATCAGGTCGGTGCTCTGCCTGATGAACAGAAGATACCCTGCTTCGGGAGAGTACGGCCATATTCTGACAGAGAAAGCAGCCAGGGGAAAAGAGCCGGAGGAAGCCTGGATCAAACTTCTTTCCCTGATTCCGGATAAGGACAAAGAGGCAGCCGGCAATGCCTTCCGGGACAGGCAGCGGGACATCTTATCCAGAAGAATGCAGGTGGAGGCATATTTCCAAAAAGCCGAAAGCGAGATTGAAAATCAGATCAGAAATCTGGAGTTCCTTTCGGGAAGCTCCCTGGCCAATCCGGCCAGGAGGAGTTCTGACACAGAAAACCGGAAGTCTACATGGCCGGACCAGAGGGAACTGGAGATACTGGATCTGGAAGATAAGCTTTCGGACCTGTCGGACCAGAAAGGAACCGTCACCTTCAGGTTTTCCAGATATCTGACGATGACCAGAAAGCAGATCCGCAATGACAGCGGCAGCAGGGAAGCGGCCCGGATCATTTCAGACTTTACGGTCTCCGATCCCTATGAGCTCTGCTTTGCGCTTATTTACCTGCTGGATACAGGAGACGACGCGCCCTGGCTTATGAGTTCGGGATCCGCTCTGATGAAGTATGTCCGGGGGATGCTGCCCTGGTATGAAGACCAGGATGACTGGGACGATGAGGACTGGGAGGACTGGTATAACGGTATTCCCTATGACAGGAACGGATGGACTGAAAAAGATCCTCCGCCGGAGCCTCTGGACTATTATCACGAAAAGCACGGAGGAAAGAACCTGGCCCAGATCATCTATTCCCTGTGCCGGTCCATTGTGCCCACGGGCCTTCATCCCTTTGAGGAGGACCGCCTGCAGCTGATCGGGGAAGGCATGCCGGAGGAGACCGCCGGGAAGATCACCGATACGGCAGAGCTGCTCTTTCTGAATTCTTTTCAGGCTTCGAAATTCAGGGAGGATTTCTGGCCGGAGGACTTTGAGGAAGAGGAAGAGGCAGGACCGGAGGAGGAAACAGACCTTCAGCTGGATCTTCATACAAAAGAAGACCAGGCGGCTCCGGTCCGGCTGGGAGGCTACTGGGGAAAGATCGCAGAGCAACAGGCCCTTTCGAATCAAGGACCTGCTGAGAAGACGCCTGATCAGAACAAAAAGCTGGAGGAGGAAGTCAAAGCCCTCAGAAAGCAGGTAAAAAGCCTTCATAACGCCATGGCTGCCAGCCGCCAGGAATACGAGAAGGAGAGGGCAAAGTACGAGAGAGAGTTAAAGAGCCTTCGCATGGAGCACCGGGAACTGGCAGACCTTAGGAATCTTGTCTTTTCTCTGGACCGGGAGGATCCGGAGCGCAGGGAAGAGCCGGAGGAAGGCTTCACCTATCCCTATACCACCAGAAAGCGGACCGTGGTCTTTGGTGGGCACGAATCCTTCCTGAAGGTCATAAAGCCCATGCTGCCCACGGTACGGTTCGTGGACGCTGAAAACCTTTCCTTCAGCCCGGACATCATCCGCAATGCAGACGTAGTCTGGATCCAGAACAACCGCATGGGCCACAGCCAGTTTTTCAGTATCGTCAAGCAGTGTAAGCTCGCCGGAGTGCAGATGCGCTACTTCGGATATGCCTCTGCGGAAAAGTGCGCGGAGCAGCTGGT
>CAMOGQ010000263.1 GCA_946614165.1 uncultured Lachnospiraceae bacterium | reverse complement strand
CTGCCTTGTGGACACCAGCTCCATGTCGGCTTATCTGACGCCGGAATTCATCATGCCCAGGGGCGCCTATCCCCTGGCCCGGACAGACCGGGAAAAGTTCATGAAAAAGATGATGGGCCGGGTACGCATGATGCCTAAAAAGAGCAGGACAGGCGTAGCCTATGCTCTCAGCAAGCATTTCGTCATCTGGTTTGCCAGGACCGATGCGGCCAGATTCGGTGAAAAGGGAGTAAGAGTCCTTTCCGTGACCCCCGGCAATTTTGAGACTCCCATGGGGAACCTGGAAAAGGACGAAGCAGAAACCTATCTGAAATTTAATGCCATTAAGAGGAAGGGAAAGCCGGAGGAGATCGCGGCCCTCTTTGAGATGGTCACGGACGAACAGCTGGGATATCTGACGGGAGCCGATATCATCTGCGACGGCGGCTGCATCGCCAGCGGCGCAGGGGCATTCTCAAGATAAACAAGGATATGAGAAAGGGACAGGGACATACAGGATATGTTTCTGTCCCCCTTTCTTTATACCGGCAGTCGCTGCCGGATATTCTGCAGGATCTTTATACGGAAAAAGCAGTTTTAAAAAACAGAACTGCACTTTGCAGAAACAGAAGGCCCTCTTTTGTGCAGAAAATTGGACGCGGCCGGCATTGCCCCTCAGATTTGTCTCGTGCTAGAGTTAATACAGGTTCAGTACTATAAAAAATGTTAACTGAAAGAGGCAAGACTATGAGCAATCTGAACGAACGCTGTGAGCAGATCCTGGAGATCCTGACCAGGGCATCCGGGCATACGTCCTTAAAGGACCTGGCCCGGAAGACAGGTGTTTCCAGACGGAGCATCTATTACGATATCTGCAACATCAACGACTGGCTGGACGAACACGGACTGCCGGAGCTTACGGCAGAGCATGGAAAGGGGATCCTCCTTACGGCAGATGAAAAGAAGGGCATTTCCGACGCCATGGCCGTCAAGGAATATGAGGATTACTATCAGTTCCTTCCTGAGGAGAGGCAGAAGATCCTGATCACCTATATCATCCAGAGTCCGGAGAGCGTCTATATCGAGCAGCTGATCGACCTGCTCCATGTCAGCAGGAATACTGTCTTTTCCGATATCAAGATCGCGGTGCAGAAGCTCCACGAATACTCCCTGGAGCTCCACTATGAAAATAAGACCGGCTATACCATCCATGGATATCCGGTCCAGATCAGGGCCCTTTTTATCCTCTACTATGAGGAGCTGCGTCCCCTGGCCGTTTCCGGCCTGATCCCCTTTCTGGAAAGAGGACCGGTACAGGAGCATTACGGGAAGCTCGACGCCATCGGAAAGGAACTGGGACTGGACTACGTGGACGGAAGCATGGACGCCCTGGCCCTCCTTGTGCCCCTTATGTACAGGCACCGGAATCCCTTTGTCCTGCCGGAACTGAAGGAAAGCGAAGTGACGGGGACAGCGGAGTACCGCCAGGTCCGGCAGAAGTTTCCGGATCTTTCCCACGAAGAGCAGATCTATCTGACCATTCACCTGCTGGGGGCCAGACTGTCAGTTTCCACGGAAGAGATCTTTGAGGAGCGGTCCGACCAGTCCATTTACGGGATCACCAAGGCCCTTGTATCGGAATTTGAAAAGGTCGCCTGCGTGACTTTTACCCGCAGGGAGGAACTGGAAAGAGCCCTCTTTATCCATATCCGGTCTTCCATGTACCGTTATCAGTACGGCATCCAGATCGGCAATCCCATGACAGAGGACGTGGTCCGGGAATATCCCAACCTCTTTGAACTCACCCGCCGCGTGACGGTCTTTCTGGAACAGATGATCAATCTCCCCATTCCCGACGCGGAGGTGGCCTATCTGGCCCTGCATTTCGGCGCCTTTCTGAAGACTACGTCTTCCTCCCATACAAGGCTCCGTATCCTGATCGTATGCTCCAGCGGCGTATCCACCGGGAACATGCTGCGCAGGGAAGTGGAAAAGCTGCTTCCGGAAGCGGAGATCGTGGATGTTCTGCCTGCCAGCAGGCTGATCAATGTCCAGGAGAAATGCGATTTGGTGATCTCCACGGTGCGGATCAGCACGGTGGTGCCCGTCCTGGTGGTCCATCCCATCCTGACGGATGAGGACAGGCGCTATATCCTGAGCAATTCCATGGTGGCCGCCTTCAATAACAGCGGTTTTTCCAGGCGTCTCTTTGATGTGGTCAGCAAATATGTGGACCCGGCGGACCACGAAGCCCTGCAGAAGGATATCGCCCTCTTCCTGGCCGGATCCTTTACTCCGGACAAACCTGCCGAAAACGAAAGGGCCCTGGGACTGCCGGAGCTTCTGGACCTTTCACGGATCCGGATGGTGGATACAAAAGTCAAGTGGACGGACGCCGTTTATCTTGCGGGAGAGCCTCTTCTCCATAACGGCAGCATCATTGAACATTATCTGGATGCCGTCGTGACCCAGACCATGTATTACGGTCCCTATATGTTCATTACGGACCATATCATGCTGGCCCATGCAAAGCCCGAGGACGGGGTGAACAGACGGGACGTGTCCCTGGCCTCCTTTAAGGAGCCGGTCTTTTTCCCTGCAGGAAGACAGGCAAAGATCATTATCGTTCTGAGTGCGGAAGACAACGAAAAACATCTGAAGATCCTGAACGACCTTCTGACTTTTGCGGAAGACGAAGAAAATCTGAAGGCTCTGGAAGAGGCGGAGAGCGCGGCCGGGATCCTGGCCCTGCTTAAGGAAAAGCTCAGATAAAGCATACGGGTCTTTGCCGGCAGCCGGTGGTCAAAAAAAGAGAAGAAAAGAGAAAAAGAAGATACATGTCCGGGCAGGACTTCCCAGAAAGGGAGATCCTGCCCGGATTTTTTTGGCGCCTCCTTTCCTTCGGATTTTTACCGGTCCTCTTCCTGTCATCCTCTCTCCCTTTCTGCCAGTTCCGGGGATGCCTGTTCTGCCCGGCTCTGTGCAGAAAGGGAGAAAGGGGGTCTTCTTTTTGCACATTTAAGTGGAAAGGAGTTGGACTTCTAATTGC
>CAMOGQ010000262.1 GCA_946614165.1 uncultured Lachnospiraceae bacterium | reverse complement strand
AGCTGAAAAAGAGCTTTCTTCCGCAGCCTTTGCTGCCCCCGCTCATAAGAATCACAGACGCCTTCCGCGTATGGTCTGCGTGTCAGCAGACCATGCCGGAAGGCGTTTTTTCGGTGGCAAAAGGTATATTTTGAGAACGATATGGCTTATATTGGGAGATGGATCATCCGATTGTTGAATCAGCGATGCGGTTTTGCGATAATGTGAAAGTATCTTAAGTCTTAAGCGGAGTTCAGAGAATCATGAAGATCAGAAGATGGATCCGGTCATCCATGTCCGAAGAGGGAAGTCGAAGAAGTTATTATATGATCTACAGCCTGGCCTTTGCGGTCCTGGCTTTTTTCTGTTTTTCCTGGTTTATTTTTACGGGAAAATCGATGATCTGGTTAAGAGACGGATGGGAGCAGCATTACAGATGCCTGGTCTATTACGGGGAGTATCTTCGGCAGATCCTGGGGAACCTGATCCGTGAGCACAGGCTGGTCATTCCCCGATGGGATTTTTATATCGGAGAAGGGGCCGACATCATCAACGCCATGCACTACTATGTGTTCGGAGACCCTTTTGCCCTGCCTGCCGTTTTTGTACCCATGCGGTACACCCATATTTACTTTGGTTTTGCCTGCATCCTCAGACTGTATACGGCGGGAATTGCTTTTTCCGCCTTATGCTTCGGCACGGACAGGAGGAATAAAAAGGCCGTCCTTTCCGGGGCCCTTGCCTACAGTCTCTGCTGCTGGGGGCTGTTTAACGCTGCCAGGCATCCCTATTTTCTGAATCCCATGATCAATTTCCCTCTGATGATCCTGGGGATCGAAAAAATCATCAGAAAGGAGAGGCCTTATCTCTTTATTGCAGCGGCGGCCGTTTCCGCCGCCAGCAATTTTTACTTCTTCTATATCATCGCCCTCCTGGCGGTCTTTTATGCCCTGGTAAGGCTTATGATCCTGTACGGAAAGGACTTAAAGCAGGGGATCCTGACCCTCCTTTATATGGGAGTCATGGCACTGACGGGCCTTGCCGCCGCGGGACTTCTCTTCCTGCCGGTGGCGATGATCTTCCTGGCCGATTCCAGGCTGGGCGTGCCCCAGAGAATGCACTGGCTTTATCCCCTGTCCTATTACAGCAGGCTGCCGGCAATCTTATTTACAGGCCCCGGATCTTACTGGCTCTGTCTGGGCCTGGCCGTTCCGGCCCTTCTGTCTCTTTTTCTCCTTTTCCGCCGGAGAAAGCAGGATCTGCTTCTGAAAGTACTGTGCGTGTCCGGCATTGCAGTCATTCTGTTCCCGCTGGGAGGCCGCCTTTTAAACGGCATGTCCTATATGACCAACAGATGGTGCTGGGCTTTCGTGCTGCTGGCTTGTTACGTCATGGTCAGGGAGTGGGAGGAGCTGCTTTCCCTTTCCGGGAAGGACTGGACATATCTTACCGGAGTCAGCCTTGCCTTTTATGCAGCCGTCCTCCTTCTGGACCAGTCGCGGACCAGAAAGGCGCTTTCGGTGATGCCGGTCTTCTTTATTACCATGATGGTCCTGCACCGGGGCATCATGAAGGATAGAAGAGCCATAATCAGGGAACTCTGTCTGATTCTGATCGTTGTCCTGCATCCTGTCAGCAGCGCTTTCTGGCTGTTTGCTCCGGATGCCGATAATTATATCTCGGAGTTCAGGGAAAACAGCAGGATCTGGAGCGAGGACTGGGCTGATGACGAGACAGGCACAGTCAGGTTTTTTGCAGAGGAGGACGACCCCGGGAACACATACATCAGATATTCCGGCAATAACAGGGCCCTTACCCACAATGTGAGCATGGTGAAGCGCATCTCCAATACGGGATATTATTATTCCATCAGCAATCCCGGGGTCAATGACTACAGGCGGGATCTGCAGATGAGGGAAGATCAGGACTTCCTGTATAAAGGCTATGATGACCGTACCGTGCCGCTGACTCTGGCCGGTGTGGAATATTATGTGACAAGGCACGGTGAAGACAAGGGACTTCCCTACGGATATGAATTCCTTGGAAGCAGAGATTCAAAATACCATGTTCAGGAGAAATATGTCCGGGAACTGAAGAAAGAACTGGGAACGGATGAACTGACACCGGAGCAGGAAAGAAAGATCCGGGAAAATGCAGAAAGCGCCTATGATGTTTACAAAAACATGTATGCTCTTCCCATAGGCTACTGCTATGATTCTTATATCACAGAGGAGACCTGGAAAGAACTGGATCCTGTTCAGAAGCAGGAGATCCTCCTGGGCGCTGCCCTGACAGACAGGGAGGTCCCGGGCATTGATACCTATAAGGAGGCGGTGCCGGACTATCAGATTCCCTTTGACGTGGAATGCCGGGGGCATGAGCTGACAAGGGAGGGCGGCACCTTCACCGCCACTTCGGAAAATGTGAAGGCAGTCCTTACTTTCGGGGAGGAAGTAAAAGCTTCGGAGGTATATCTGGGACTGGAAGGCATCTCCTATACGCCGGTCCCTGCATATGATCTTTATTTCGGAAGCGATCCGGCAGACCCCCTGCAGCTCTATAACAGGGTAAATTTCAGGATGAAGAGCGGAGACGATCAGATCCGGATCAGAAGGGAAAAGCTTTTCTGGGATCCGGTCCAGAATGCAGACTTTACCGTCACCTCCTCCACAGGCATATCCAAGACCCTCAGCTACAAGCAGCCGGATGCCACTTTTTCTTCGGGAAGAGATGATTTCATTGTAAATCTGGGTTACAGCGACGAGCCTGTCACCTCGCTCACCATCACATTTCCGGGAAGAGGCATTTATCACTTTGACAGCATATCCGTCTACAGCATCCCTATGGAGGGCTATGAGGAAAAGACCTTAAGGCTGCGGGAGAATGTTCTGGAAAATACAGAGTTCGGGACGGACTGCCTGGAGGGAGACATTTCGGTGGACCGGAATAAGATCCTCTGCATTGCCACGCCCTATTCCACAGGCTGGAAGGCCTGGGTGGACGGAAAGGAGCAGCCTCTCCTGTGCCTTAACAGGCATTATCCCGGCCTCG
>CAMOGQ010000261.1 GCA_946614165.1 uncultured Lachnospiraceae bacterium | reverse complement strand
TTCCGGGAATCAGTCCAGATCTTCCCCATTGGTCCGGATGACCTTCTGATACCAGAAGAAGGATTTCTTTCTGGTCCTTTCCATGGTCCCCTGTCCCTGATCGTCCAGATCCACATAGATGAAACCGTAGCGCTTGCTCATTTCTCCCGTGGAGGCAGAGACAAGATCGATGGGCCCCCAGGTGGTATAACCCATCAGATCCACTCCGTCCAGGGTGACGGCGTCCCGCATGGCCTTTATGTGGCTCCTCAGGTAATCAATCCTGTAATCATCGTTGACAGATCCGTCTTCCTCCACTCTGTCATAGGCGCCCAGGCCATTTTCCACGATAAAGAGGGGAAGGCGGTAGCGGTCATAGAGGTCGTTCAGAGTCAGACGAAGGCCCAGAGGGTCCACTGCCCAGCCCCAGTCGGAAGCCTTCAGATAAGGATTGCGGGTGCCGCTGAAAAAGCTGTTTTTCTCGGGATCGGGACCTTCCTCTGCGGATACGGTGCGGTTGGAGTAGTAGCTGAAGGATACAAAGTCCACGGTATGGTTCTTCAGGATTTCTCTGTCATTCTCCTGCCAGGGAATGGAAAAGCCGTTTCTTTCATACTCCTTCTGCATGTAGGAAGGATATTCTCCGAAGACCTGTACGTCGATCAGTCTGTAGTTTTTCCGGTTCTCCTCCTGGGCCTTCAGCATATCCTCAGGCCGGCAGGAGGCGGGATATACGGTGCCTGCAGCCATCATGCAGCCGATCCTGTTTTCCGGGTCGATCTCGTGGCCGATCTTTACAGCCCAGGCGCTGGCCACCAGTTCATGATGGGCAGCCGCAGATGTCACCTTGTAAGGATCCTCACCGTCATGAAAGCAGATGCCCGCCCCCATGAAGGGGAAATGATAGAGAACGTTTATTTCGTTGAAGGTCAGCCAGTAATGTACCAGGCCCTTGAATTCCGTAAAGAGAGTGGTGACGAGATTCTTATAAAAACCGATCATCCTGCGGCTTCGCCATCCCCCGTACTCTTTGATGAGATGGATGGGGCAGTCGAAATGGGTGATGGTGACAAGAGGCTCTATATTGTACTTTCTGCATTCCATGAAAAGCTCTCTGTAAAATTCTATGCCTTCACGGTTTGGCTGCGCTTCGTCTCCTTTGGGATAGATCCGGGTCCAGGCTATGGACATGCGGTAAACGGAAAAGCCCATCTCGGCAAAGAGACGGATATCCTCCCGGAACCGGTGATACATGTCGATGCCTTTCTTTGCGGGATAATAATATCCGTCCTCAAAATCCAGCATGATGCGCCTTCCGCCGGTCACAAAGCGCCTTTGGGGCCCTCCGGGGATCACGTCAACGTTGGCGGGGCCCCTGCCGCCTTCCTCATATGCGCCTTCACACTGATTGGCTGCCGTTGCGCCTCCCCACAGAAAATTTTCCGGAAATGCCATAGAAGCCCCTCCTTATCAAAGAATTTATCATCGCTTCCGGATTAAGTGTAGCATGCGGGCAGCGGGATTTTAATGGCAGATATAGGGAATCTGTCTAAGAAAAAAAGAAAAGAGAGAGGAAGATAAGGATCATACAGAAATGAAAAAAGGACTTCCGGCAGGCCGGGAGTCCTTTCAGGATGAAAGATCCGCTGCAGATCAATAGATCTCAGAGATTTTGTTAAAATGGAGAGTATTTAAGAATTTCTTCATGGTATCCGTGCTTACATCTCCGAAATAGAAATATTCGATCCCCTGACAGGTCAGGACTGCGGAGGTGATATGCGAAACAGGTCCTCCTTTCCTGGACCATACTTCCGGGCCGATCCCGTACTGTTCTTCCGCGTATGTCGAGATGATCATGGCTTTTGTATCAAGAGAGGGAAGCGCAAAAGTTTCCGCCTGATTTTCAAGGATCCCCTCCTGCGGCACGGACAGATCGGTTCCCTCCGGAAAGGTGCTTCATACAGATCCCTGTCCGTAATGATCCGGATCTGCAGGGCGATGGGAGATGCGTATTCCTTTCCGGGTGTAAAGGAAATACTGTCCATGACAGTGGGAGAGGGGCCCGGAGACAGGACGATGTCCTGAAGGTCTCCGGATGCGTAGGCATAGTTTACAAAGGACATGCCGGCGAAATGCTGGTCCATTCTTTCATCGGAGATCATGACCGACTGATAGAAAAGTCCCGAAGGGATGCTTTCGGCGGAAGGATCATCCGATTTGAGAAAGGCAGGACAAAAGGTTTCTTCCGCTTCCGAAAGAGACCTGAATACACAGGGGCCCGCAGCCTCGGCAGAGGATATTTTCTTTTCCGCAAGCTCTGCCTGAAAAACGTCCTCTCCGTAAAAAAGATAATAGCTGAACATGCGGATCTTTTCTTCTGCGAAAGCTCTGAAGGGAGGAAGAGACATCAGGATCACCAGTACAGCCGCGCTGCATAAAAGAATGACTGCCGCAGGACGCTTCCTTTTCTTTCTTCCCAGACGCAGGATCTCTTTATACATTTCTTCTTTCTCTCCTGCAGGTATGTGTATGCCGTCATACATATGCCGGATATCTTCCCTGTTCATTTTTATTCCTCCTCAAGTTCCGCTCTGAGTATTTCTCTGGCTCTTTTTGCCCGCATTCTGACTGCCGATTCGGACAGTCCCATAAGCTTTGCCAGTTCACGGCAGCTGTATCCTTCATAGTAGTGAAGATAGATGACAGACCTGTATTTCGGATCCAGCGTCATGATCTCCTCCAGGATCTTCCGGTCTTTTTTTTCATGCAGGCATACAGAGGGGGTACAGTTCCTCTTCCATTAAAAACCAGGGCGACCGCAGATAGTCCCGGCAGCGGTTGACGCAGACCCGGATCAGCCAGGCCTTCATATGTTCATCGCTTTCAAAGCTGCCCTTATGCCTGAAGAGCCTGAGCATGACATCCTGTACCACGTCCATGGCGGCATCCATGTTTTTTGTCAAGGTCATGGCCAGGCGGTAGAGCATGTCATGGTATTCTTCCCAGGCTTTCTTAAAATCGCTTTGTTCCATTATGTTTTCTCTCCGGAACCTTCGTTTTGTGTTTCGAAAGAAGATGCATCCTTTTCCTTCTGT
>CAMOGQ010000260.1 GCA_946614165.1 uncultured Lachnospiraceae bacterium | reverse complement strand
CCAAGAAGAAGGTGGCCAAGTCCGTGGGCAGCAGCGTAGCCGGCACCGTGGGCCGCGAAGTGGGCAAGAGCGTAGGCAAGACCTTCGGCTCCTTCGGCAAGACCCTGGGCGGAAACCTGGGCGCTACCCTGGGCAGAGGCATCATCGGCACCCTGTTCAAATAAGAAGCCTGCATGGGCTCAAAGGCCAAAGTAAGCAGGAGATATTAAAAATGCAATTGTATCAGGAAAGTGTCCGGCGGAAGCCGGGCACTTTTTTAAAGCGCTTCGCATCCGGGGGAACTGGAAGCCGACAAAAGCTCTCTCCGAATCAAAAGAAAAGGAGGGCCGGTACTGGACAGGAGCTCCCAAATCAAAAGAAAGAGGCAGGTTGACAAAAATGCCGATTCTGTTTACTCTTATATACAGGGAAAGTTCTTTTCCCATTCAGCAGTAAAGTATCGCATCTATATTTCATTTCTGATTTTTCCTGCTGTACGTACCCCTTTTTTATCTTCCGGCAGGAGAAATCTAAAGATGTGCTTCAGTCATGTCTGTCTCCTGTCCTTGTCATTTCTTAAAGGAGGCATTCATGAACAAAAATGCAACTGTCAATTCAGAGATTCCTCAGGCGGGATCCGAATCCGATGCTGCCTTGTCTTCGAGATGGGAGAATCTCACGATCAAAAGCCGCTTTATTTTCGCGAAAATATTTCAGCAGGAGGATATCTGTCTTACGCTTCTGCAGAGGCTGTTTCCAGAGCTGGATATAACGGAAGTAAAGTATGTGGAAGCGGAAAAGACTGTGGAGGGCTCTGCGGGGTCCAAGGCAGTCCGGTACGATGTATACGTAAAAACGCCGAAGAAGTATGCGTTCACGCTGGAGATGCAGGTGGAAGACCGCGACAGTCTTCCGAAAAGGAGCCGCTATTATTCCGCCATGATGTGTGAAGATCTTCTGCCATCGGGAGCGTCCTATGCATCGCTTCCGCCGGCCTTTGTAGTGATGTTCTGTCCCTTTGATCTTTTCCGCAAAGGAAGGCACATCTATACCTTTACGTATAAATGCGGCGAGGACCCGTCCGTTTCCCTGGAGGACGGATCCTGTATTATATTTTTGAATTCTAAGGGGACGGCAGACGATGTTTCCCAGGAGATCCTTTCCTTCCTGAATTACATGGAAGGGATCGTCACAGAGGGGGACGAATTCATCGCCCGTCTGGAGGATGCTGTCAGGAAAGCCAAGAAAAATGCGGTCTGGAGGCAGGAATATATGATGTACCAGATGGAAATGGCCCATGAGAGATGGGTCGCAAGAAAGGAAGGCAGAGAAGAAGGCATAAAGGAAGGCAGAGAGGAAGGCAGAGAGGAAGGCAGAGAGGAAGTCATCATCGAAATGATATCGGCCAAGGTGAAAAAAGGCAGGGATCTTCCGGCCATTGCCGATATGTTGGAACAGGAGGAATCGAAGATCCGTCCGATCTATGACCTGATCCTGTCCATGCCGGACGCCTCGCCAGGAGAGATCCTGAAGGCTCTGCATCCGGAGCCGGAAGCAAAGACCTGATATCTGCAGAGAAAGGAAGCAGACAGTCTGCTTTCCATTACGTGTGTGATCCTATAATGGAAGGGCCTTGCCGGCGTGACTGCATGTCGGGCAGGGCCCTGTTTGTGTATTGTTGGAAACCGCCGGAAAGCTCTCTCCGAATCAGAGGCTCCGAATCAGAAGAAAGGGACCGGTTGACAAAAAATCCGCTTCTGTTTACTCTTATATATAGGGAATGTTCTTTTCCCTTCAGCAGTAAAGTATCACATCTATATTTCATTTCTGATTTTTCCTGCTGTACGTAACCCTTTTTTATCTTCCGGCAGGAGAAATCTAAAGATGTGCTTCAGTCATGTCTGTCTCCTGTCCTTGTCATTTCTTAAAGGAGGCATTCATGAACAAAAATGCAACTGTCAATTCAGAGATTCCTCAGGCGGGATCCGAATCCGATGCTGCCTTGTCTTCGAGATGGGAGAATCTCACGATCAAAAGCCGCTTTATTTTCGCGAAAATATTTCAGCAGGAGGATATCTGTCTTACGCTTCTGCAGAGGCTGTTTCCAGAGCTGGATATAACGGAAGTAAAGTATGTGGAAGCGGAAAAGACTGTGGAGGGCTCTGCGGGGTCCAAGGCAGTCCGGTACGATGTATACGTAAAAACGCCGAAGAAGTATGCGTTCACGCTGGAGATGCAGGTGGAAGACCGCGACAGTCTTCCGAAAAGGAGCCGCTATTATTCCGCCATGATGTGTGAAGATCTTCTGCCATCGGGAGCGTCCTATGCATCGCTTCCGCCGGCCTTTGTAGTGATGTTCTGTCCCTTTGATCTTTTCCGCAAAGGAAGGCACATCTATACCTTTACGTATAAATGCGGCGAGGACCCGTCCGTTTCCCTGGAGGACGGATCCTGTATTATATTTTTGAATTCTAAGGGGACGGCAGACGATGTTTCCCAGGAGATCCTTTCCTTCCTGAATTACATGGAAGGGATCGTCACAGAGGGGGACGAATTCATCGCCCGTCTGGAGGATGCTGTCAGGAAAGCCAAGAAAAATGCGGTCTGGAGGCAGGAATATATGATGTACCAGATGGAAATGGCCCATGAGAGATGGGTCGCAAGAAAGGAAGGCAGAGAAGAAGGCATAAAGGAAGGCAGAGAGGAAGGCAGAGAGGAAGGCAGAGAGGAAGTCATCATCGAAATGATATCGGCCAAGGTGAAAAAAGGCAGGGATCTTCCGGCCATTGCCGATATGTTGGAACAGGAGGAATCGAAGATCCGTCCGATCTATGACCTGATCCTGTCCATGCCGGACGCCTCGCCAGGAGAGATCCTGAAGGCTCTGCATCCGGAGCCGGAAGCAAAGACCTGATATCTGCAGAGAAAGGAAAGCAGACAGTCTGCTTTTATTACGTGTGCGATTCTTTATAAGGAAGGGCCCTGCCGGCGTGACTGTATGTCCGGCAGGGCCTTTTTGTGCTCATGGGCTATTTCGGAACAATGTACCCATCACCTTTTTCCGGAACAAAAAAACCGGCTCGTAATCGAACCGGTTTAAAAGTGCGCCGTCAGGGACTCGAACCCTGGACACCC
>CAMOGQ010000259.1 GCA_946614165.1 uncultured Lachnospiraceae bacterium | reverse complement strand
GGCAGCGCGGAGGAAATGAAGGATGCCGTCACCGAGTTCTACAGGGAATACGGCGTCGGCAGGTTCGGCCTCCACAAGGCCTTCCGGATCGTTTCCGAAGAAGGCGACAGGGCCCGGATCGTTCCCATCAAGAACATCCTCCATGTGCACCTGGACGATTTGATCGGCTACGAGACGGCAAAGGCCAGGCTGGTGGAAAACACGGAAGCCTTTATAGAGGGAAGGCCCGCCAACAATGTCCTCCTCTACGGAGAGGCAGGGACCGGCAAGTCCTCCTCCATCAAGGCCATCGCCAACCAGTACTTTGACAGGGGCCTTCGGATCATCGAGATCTACCGCCACCAGTTCAGGGACCTGAACGACGTGATCGGCCAGATCAAGGGGCGCAACTACCGCTTCATTATATATATGGACGATCTGAGTTTCGAGGAGTTCGAAACGGAGTACAAATATCTGAAGGCGGTGATCGAGGGCGGCCTGGAGAAGAAGCCCTCCAACGTTCTGATCTACGCCACCAGCAACCGCCGCCACCTGGTGCGGGAGAGCTTCAGGGACAGGGACGGGGATGCCCTCTACGACAAGCACGGAGGAGATACGGTCAACGAGAAGCTGTCCCTGGCGGGACGCTTCGGTCTGTCCATCTATTTCGGTTCCCCGGAATTCGATGAGTTCCAGCATATCGTGGCGGAACTGGCAAAGCGCCACGGGATCGATATGGACGAAAAGACCCTTCGCTCGGAAGCAACGAAATGGCAGATGCGGCACGGCGGCCTCTCCGGCCGGACGGCCCAGCAGTTCATCGACTCGCTTCTGGGAAAAGACAGCAGGAAACAGTAACTGACAAGAGAAGCACAGGGCAGGAAGGATCCGGACCTTTTCCGGGGGGAAAGAGGTACGGAAGGAAACCGAAAACTGGCGCGTCCGCGGTCCCTGTCCGCCGCAGGACACCAGGGAATGAGAGGAAATATGGCAGCTCGATTATTTGGGGCAATCGATGTCGGAAGCTATGAACTGGAGCTCAAGATTTTTGAGATCTCCAAAAAGAACGGGGTCCGTACCATCGACGACATCGTACGAAGACTGGATCTGGGAACGGACACCTACAATTACGGAAAACTCAGCTTCAGAAGGACCGAGGAATTAAAGAAGGTCATGCTGGAGTTCAAGCGGATCATGGACAACTACGGCGTGGAGGCCTACAGGGCCTACGGCACCAGCGCCATCCGGGAGCTGACCGGCGCCTCCATTATCCTGGACCAGATTCAGAACGAGACGGGGATCCACGTGGATATCCTGGGAAACGCCGAGCAGCGCTTCCTGGACTACAAGTCCATCGCCTTCCGGTCCGGCACCTTTGAAAAGATGATCGAGACCGGCACCGCCATCCTGGACATCGGCAGCGGATCCATCCAGCTTTCCCTTTTCGACAACGGCAAGCTGGTCACCACCCAGAACATCAGCATCGGTGTTCTGCGCCTCCATGAACAGGTCTCCAGGATCAACGCCCCCACCGCCAAGTTCGAGAGCCTGGTGGAGGAGCTGTGCAATTCCAGACTCAAGATCTTCAAGCATCTGTATCTGGAAAAGCGCAAGATCGAAAACATCATCGTGGTGGACGACTATATTTCCGATATCATCCAGAAGCCCAACGTGGAAGGCCATCTGATGGAGCTGGCGGAGAAGGAAGGAACAGGTGCCGCAGGCAGCGAGCTTCTGTCCATCCAGAAGTTCAACATCATCTATGACCAGATCAAGTCCGTCAACCGGGCGGAAGTGGCCAGGATGCTGGAGATCGCCGAGGAGAACGTTCCCATGGCCCATATCTCGGCCATTATCATGCGCTGTGTCTGCGACATGATGAAGGTGGAGAAGATGTGGCTTCCCGGCGTGGTCCTCTGCGACGGCATGATGTACGAGTATGCGGAGACCCAGAAGATCCTGACCTTTGCCCACAATTTCGAGCAGGACATCATTGCCAGCGCCCAGGAGATCAGCCGCCGCTACAACGGTTCCCTGGAAAGAAGCCGGACCCTGGAGAAGATCGCCCTCAAGATCTTCGATTCCACCCGCCGCTTCCACGGCCTGGGAGAGAGGGAAAAGCTCCTTCTGCAGATCTCTGCCATCCTCCACGACTGCGGCAAGTTCATCAGCATGAACAACCTGTCCGACTGCGCCTATCAGATCATCATGAATACCGAGATCATCGGCATCTCCCGTCTGGAACGCGAGATCATTGCCAACGTGGTCCGCTTCAACCATGCGGACTTCGTCTATTATGAAAAGCAGTCCGGAATCGGCCGCTCCGCCTACACCACCATCACCAAGCTGACGGCCATTCTCAGGGTGGCCAACGGTCTGGACCGGTCCCACAAGCACAAGTTCGGCGATTTCAAGATCCGTGTCAAGGACGACCAGCTGATCATTACCGTGGATTCCAAGAGAGACATCACCCTGGAGAAGGGACTGTTCGAGAGAAGGGCCGACTTCTTCGAGGAGATCTTCAGTATCCGTCCCGTTATCAAGCAGAAAAAGGATTAAGGCAGGAAGGGGTATATCATGACAGTGACAAAGGAAAAAGAGGACTTCAGAAATCCTCAGTACTATATCAACAGAGAGCTGAGCTGGCTGCAGTTCAACAGAAGATGCCTTTCCGAGGCAAGAAGCAAGGACAATCCCCTGCTGGAGAGACTGAAATTCCTCTCCATCACCGCCTCCAACCTGGACGAGTTCTTCATGGTGCGTGTGGCTTCCCTCCAGGACCAGGAGCATGCGGGCTATAAGAAGAAGGATATCGCGGGCATGACCGCCGGCGAACAGCTGACGGCCATCCTGGAGGATGCCCACCTCTTCATGCAGCAGCAGTACTGGACCCTCAACCACCAGCTCCTGCCGGGCCTTCGGGACAACCAGATCTATATCCTTTCCAGCTTTGAAGAACTGACGGACAAGGAGAGAGCCTATACGGACCGGTATTTCGAAAGCGATGTCTATCCGGTCCTGACACCCATGGCCATCGACTCCACCAGGCCCTTCCCTCTGATCCGCAACAAGAGCCTGAACATCGGCGCCCTTCTGACCAGAAAGGTCAACGCCGGCCCCGGCATCCTGAACCGGGAAAAGAAGAAAAAGAAGGAAGAAAAGGCCCAGAAGC
>CAMOGQ010000258.1 GCA_946614165.1 uncultured Lachnospiraceae bacterium | reverse complement strand
GGCTCTGATCACGTCCCACATCGGACTCATGGGCTTTCAGGAAGCATCTCATCCCTTTGAAGGAAGATCTCTCCATCTTTTCCTGGAAAATGAGGGAAAGTGGAAGAGGATCGATTTTGAAGGACCCAGGATCCTGTTCCTGACCGGAGATCTTTCCTTTTTCATGGCAGGAAAGCGGGTGAATGACGGCGCGGACATGGCCTTCAGGCTGTATCCTCTTCCCATGCAGCATAAACAGATGCCTCTTTTTACCATGCGGTGCAGGCCGCAGGATGCAGGGATCCGGGCTTTCTCCGGGGATCTGAACTTTCTGTGCGGCTTTCGGGGACATCCTCTCTATGCCCTGTGCTGGCAGTTTCATAAAGGAAAGGAAGGCGAAAAAGAGCATGACATTCAGTAACAGATCCTGTTTCATAAAAAGACTGATGGCAGGTCTTTTATGTACCTGTCTCCTTCTTTCGGGCTGCGGAGCTTCCGGCAGCGCAGAGGGCGGGAAGGAGCCCGCGGCAGAGGAAGCCCCGGATGCGGCGGCAGAAGAAAAGGCTGAGGAGAAGGAAGAGGCAGAAGAGCTCCAGGTTCCTGAAGCGGAAGAGGAATGGAAGAGAGCCTATGACACCCAGAAGGATGCAGCCCTCATTGCCCTTCTGGACCGTCTCTATGCCCCGTCGACGGCCCTCTACGTCTATAAGGATTTCGGCCTTACGGACAATCATTTCACCCAGAAGGCAAAAATGGGCGGGTCCGATCTGAGCCTTGTAAAGGACATGAACGAGAACTGGCAGGAGGATCCCTATGCGGGAGATTCCTGCATCCGCTGCGAACAGACCACCAGGGAAGGAGACTGGGGCGGCTGGCTGTTTCTGAACGGATATCTTCCCAGGGGCGAGAGCATTCCCCGTTTAAACGACGGCTCTTCTCCCGGCCAGGGCCTTGACCTGACAGGGGCAGAAGGCCTGCTCTTCCATGCAAGAGGGGAAAAGGGCGGAGAGACCGTAGAGTTCTTTACGGCAGGCTTTGGCTATGACGGAGAAACAGGCGTCAGGACGGTGGAATATCCGGACAGCTGCGGGAAGCAGTCTCTGGGCAGGATCACTCTGACACAGGAATGGCAGGAGTATATCATTCCTCTGCAGGGGCAGGACCTTTCCAGCATCGTCTGCGGCTTCGGCTATGTCCTGAATGACGGGATGGACGGAAACAGCGACAGCATTTTTTACCTGGATGAGATCTGCTTTATCGGAGAGATCAAAAGCATCCTGGAGCCCCCTGTCCTTTTAAGGTCCTATGATACGGACAATGTTTATATTCAGAACGCTGCCTATACCTATGACAACGCTCTGGCAGCCATGGCTTTCCTGTCCGAGGGCATGGAAGCATCAGCCCGGCAGATCCTGGATGCCTTTGTCTATGCCATAGAAAATGACAGGGCCCAGGGCAGAAAACGGATCCGCAACGCCTATTCGGCAGGCGACATTTCCGCCCTGCCCGGCTGGGAGTCCGGAGCAAGGCTTTCCGGCTGGTATGACCGGGAGGACGGAACATGGTATGAAGACCGCTACCAGGTGGGCAGCAACGTGGGCAATACCTCCTACGCGGCTCTGGCCCTGATCCAGTATTACAACCGTTTTGGAGGAAGTCAGTATCTGCAGGCGGCCAGAGACATCATGGACTGGGTCCTGGAGACCTGTCAGGACGGCAGAGACGGCTTTACGGCCGGCTTCGACGGCTGGGAGGAGGGCGATCCGCCCGTGGTCTATCCCTTCAGCTACAAGTCCATCGAGCACAACATCGATGCCTTTGCCGTCTTCGGAGCTCTTTACGGGACCACGGGAGAGGCTAAATACTACGAAGCCGCACAGAGCGCAAAAAACTTCATCCTGTCCATGTACAGCGAAGAAAAAGGCTGCTTTATGACAGGAACCACCGAGGACGGCATTACTCCCAATGAAAGCGTGACCGCCCTGGATGCCCAGGTCTGGTGCGCCATGGCCCTGGGAGATACCTTTAAGGACTACGAAAAGGCCCTTCAGCTTGTGGATCAGATGAAGACCCCTGAGGGAGGATATCCCTTCTGCGCTGAAAACAGAAACGGCGGCTGGTGGGCGGAAGGGACCGCCTATACGGCCCTCATGTTCAGGGAACGGGAAGAGATCTCCAGATACAGGGAAGCCATGGACGCCCTGTGCGGGATCCAGCTGGAGAGCGGCCTCTTTCCTGCGGCCACAAACGATCATCTTTCCACCGGCATGGAGCTTTTTGACGGATCTCCCTGGGAGTATTCCACGGATCCTCATATTGCGCCGGCCGCCTGGTTCGTCATGGCCGCCAACGGATTCAACCCCTACCTTTTCCCTGATATCAACTGATTGTATCTGAACCAGATGCCTGCCGGGCCGGGAGGCCCCGCAGGCATTTTTTTCGGGAGGTGACAAAAGCATGGCTTATACGACAGATTTCAGTTCACTCCTCCAGGATCCACGGTACAGCTTTCTTTATGAAGATCCCCGCCTGAAAGGGCGTATCATCCTCCTGGGGCTTTCCGGCAGCTACGGCTACGGGACCAACAGGGAGGGGAGCGACATTGACCTGCGGGGCGCCGCTCTGAATCTTCCCTCGGATCTGATCGGACTGACTTCTTTTGAGCAGTTCGAGGACAGGGTTACCGATACGGTGGTCTACTCCTTCATGAAGCTGATCCGGCTTCTTTTGAACTGCAACCCCAATACCATAGAGATCCTGGGCCTGGACCCTGACCAGTACCCGATCATGACGGAAACAGGACGGGAGCTTGTGGAGAACCGTCACCTCTTTTTAAGCAGACGGGCCGCAGCTTCCTTCGGCCACTATGCGGATGCCCAGCTTCGAAGGCTGCAGAATGCCATCGCCAGGGATACCCTGTCTCAGACAGACAGGGAAAAGCACATCCTGAAGTCGGTCCGGCACGCCCTGGAGGATTTCAACAGGGATTATGAAAGTGACAGTCTGAACAGGGCCCGCCTGTACGTGGACAAAGCCGTTACGGAGGGACTGGAGGAGGAGATCTTTTTAACAGCCTCCTTCGAAGCCTATCCTCTGAGGCAGTATAATGCCCTGATGAATACCTTAAATTCCGTGGTCAGAGACTATGACAGGATCGGAAAGAGGAACCATAAGAAGGACGAGAACC
>CAMOGQ010000257.1 GCA_946614165.1 uncultured Lachnospiraceae bacterium | reverse complement strand
AGTCTGCCAGGTTCAGTGTCCCGCCTTTGCCTGTGGTAACGGAATAGTCGTAAATCATGTTCCTTCCTCCTTATAAAAAAAACAATTGCATCCTCTCTGATTGCGTGCAGCCTTAATAGTATTTTACTGTATCATGAGCCGATTTCAAACCTGATATTTAAACAGGCGATTTGTTTTCTGCCCCCTGCATTTCGGCCGTGCAGCATGTAATAAAAGCTGCCATGCACTGCAGGAATCCATTCCCTTTGTTCTTATGCAGGTGATTACATGACAAAAATATAACAATAATATTATTTTTGTTATTTTACACACAGGTTCGAATTGTATGGTAAAATATTAATGATAGGACATATTGTCAAGCAATTCAATCAGCGGCAGGTGTGCGGAATATATGGGGTAAATCCGCAGGGATGAGCCTGTCGGGAAAGGAAAAAAGGTATTTCAAGCAAAAAAGAAAGGGGAACGTAATGAAAAAACAAATTGTATTCATTCTTCTGCTGACGCTCATTCTCAGTGCGTGCGCTTCAAATGCAAAGCCGGCTGAAAAACCGGCAGAAGAACCGGCCGCAGAAGAAACTGCCGCAGAGGAAGCAGCAGAAGCCGAAGAAGCAGATCCTGTAAAAGAGGCCGCCATGGCCTACTTTACCGAGCTTCCCGAAGACAAGCACATGATCTTCGTGCCCGAGCTCTTCGAAAAGATGGACGCCGGAGAAGAAATGCTGATCATCGATATCCGTAAAGCCGAAGACTATGCGGAAGGTCACCTGAAGGGGGCCGTCAATGTACCCTATGCCACTGTTGGAGAAAATCTTACGAAAATCCCGGATGACATCCAGATCTACATTCACTGCTATACCGGCCAGACCGGATCCCAGTCCACTGTTCTCTTAAACGTACTTGGCAAAAAGGTCACCAACATCCAGGGCGGGTGGAAAAATGGCATCACCGCCGAGGAAGGCTATGAAGCCTATACAGAAACGGAAGCTCATGAACTGCCCGAGGGAGATTATCCTGTGGACGAGACCCTGGCTGCGGCAGTTGCCGATTTCTACGCAAAGGCACCTGACGACGAACATGCAAACTTCAACTTCCCTCCCGAAGAACTGAATGAGCTGATCGAAGGGGGCGATGTTCCCTATACAGTCGTATCCGTCAGAAAACCCGAGGACTATGCCGAAGCGCATATCGCAGGCGCCGTCAATATTCCCTACGGAAAAGGCATGGAGCAGCAGCTGAAGGATCTTCCCATGGATAAGCCTGTCATCACCTACTGCTACACCGGACAGAGCGGATCCCAGACCATGACCATCCTCCGTCTCATGGGCTATGAAGCCTATAACCTGAACGGAGGCTTTGGATCTGTCCTAACAGAAAGCGGCTGGCTGGGCGCGGGCCTTCCGGTAGAAGCTGCCAATCCGACCGAATGGGCAGGAAAACAGTATTTTGCTAATCTTCCCGAAGACAAGCATATGATCTTTGTTCCGGAGCTCTTTGAAAAGATGGATGCCGGAGAAGACATGCTCATTATTGATATCCGGACTGCCGAAGACTATGCGGAAGGACATCTGAAGGGGGCCGTCAACATTCCCTATGCCACCGTGGGAGAAAATCTGACAAAGATCCCGGATGACATTCAGATCTACATTCACTGCTATACCGGACAGACCGGATCCCAGTCCACTGTTCTGCTGAATGCACTGGGCAAAAAGGTCACCAACATCCAGGGCGGCTGGAAGAAGGGCATCACCGCGGAAGAAGGCTATGAAGCCTATACAGAAACAGAACCTCATGAACTGCCGGAAGGGGAATATCCCGTTGACGAAAAAGTTGCCGCATTTGCCGCCGATTTCTATGCCAAGGCTCCGGATGACGAACATGCCAACTTCAACTTCCCTCCCGAAGAACTGGCAGAGCTGATCGAAGCAGGCGAAGTCCCTTATATCATCGTATCCGTAAGGAAGCCCGAAGACTTTGAACAGGGCCATATCCAGGGTGCTGTCAACATCCCTTACGGTCCCGGCATGCAGGATCAGCTCAAAGACCTGCCAAAGGATAAGCCGGTCATTGTATACTGCTACACAGGTCAGAGCGGATCCCAGACTATGACGGTCCTCCGTCTCATGGGATATGAGGCCTATAACTTGAACGGCGGTATGGGCTCTGCCGAAACGAAAAGCGGCTGGCTGGGTGCAGGACTTCCTGTGGTGACTGAATAAATCCAATAACTTCAGAGCCTTTTTCAGGCCGAGGGAAACGGAAAGCGCCTGGTCTCAGTAAAGGATGAAGAAAAAACTGTACCTGACAAATATTGCAGGCAAAATAAGCCTGAACTTACTTATAAGTCATATCATGGCATATGAAAACAGCAGGGCGGCATCGGAGTTCCGATGCCGCCATAAATATATACTCTCAGTGTTTTTAAAAAAATCCGGAAAATCAGAATGTATGCTCTGTCAGCCAGGATACGGCCTTAACTACCTTTTCAGTAATATCCTTTCCGTCGGGAGCAGTCACCGTCTGTATGGAAAGGCCCTTCTGGAAATCCACATGTTCTGCTTCCGCAATGGCATTCTTCATATAGTTGTTATCGTCCGAAAAACCCGGATCAGGCTGGATCTGGCAGATGCTGTAGGCCTGCAGAATGGCGCTGACCGAAACACCGTGATATAAAATCCCTTTGTACAGATCGATCTCGCTCTGCTTAATGGGAGCGCTTTCTCTGTAGATCTTCATCGCCTTATCCAGAGCAGCTTTTTCCTCTTCAGTAAAAGGAAGTGCTTCACTGCTGGTCTTCGTATTGTCCAGAACCTGGTCCAGGGTGCTCATGCCTGAAAGAACGGCAATGACATCTTCCTTCTCCAGGGCGAAGCGGACGGACCAGGAAGCGATGCTCCAGTCGGGATGAAGCGCTTTCAGGATATCTTCCGCCTCCTGCGGGAGTCTGGCAAGTCCTCCTCCCTTAACGGCCTCCATGATCACCACCTTCCTGCCGTGCTTTCTGATCACATCATAGCAGGCTCCGGCCTGTACCAGTTCGCTGTCCCAGTCGATAGGGTTTAATGCGATCTGGACGAACTCTATCTCAGGGTGCTCTTCAAGAACACGGTCAAGAAGCTTTGCGGAGGAATGGAAAGAAATTCCCAGGTGTCGGATCTTTCCTTCTTCCTTCCATTTTTT
>CAMOGQ010000256.1 GCA_946614165.1 uncultured Lachnospiraceae bacterium | reverse complement strand
AAAAATATGCTGAAGTGCCGGCAGCTTGTTTATTACGGCGAAATTAACAAGCTGCCGCAGACACCATTAACAACCAGATATGCCGCAGAAGAAGATCTGGATTTTATTCTGGCTCATTATGACATCCTGAGCAGGGAAGAGCTTGCAAAAATCATTCTGCGCAGAAAACTGGTCATTGGTCTTCTGAATGGAAAACCGGTCGGATTTGTCGGAGAACATCTGGAAGGAAGCCTGGGCATTCTGTATATCCTTCCCGAATACAGAAAACAGGGATTTGCCGTTTACCTGGAGAAATATCTGATGAATGAAATGCTGAAGGATGGATATTTTCCCTTTGGACAGGTTGAAGTGGGAAATGAGAAGTCATTAAACCTTCAGAAAAAGCTTGGGTTCAAAGAATGCTCCGGGTTTGTGTACTGGTTTTTCTGATCCTGTGCGGCATTAAGAATCAGAAGGAAATCATTTAAGGTCTGGTGTCAATAAATTGTCTACCATTAATAGGAAATGACATGATAAATGAAATGATTGGGTCAGTGGTACAGGTCATGCTGTTCTCTTTCCTTCCTCTGGCCGTCTGGTTTATTACAGCAAGAAAAAGAGAGCCTTTCTTATCATGGATCGGGCTTAGGAAACCGGGCTGCAGGAATACGTCTTTAGCTGTTCTGACCGCTGTTGCTGCGACAATACTATACATCGGTGCAACAAATATATGCATAAAGATGCTCCCGGAAGGTGTGACTGCTGCCGGATCACAGTTTGCGGGAGAGGGCCTGAAAGCAATACCGGCAGTTTTCTTTTATGCGTTTCTGAGGACAGCCCTGTCTGAAGAAATCCTGTTCCGGGGGTTTGTACTGAAAGCTATAAAAAACAAAGCCGGATTTTATGCAGGCAATACTGTGCAGGCTTTGATTTTCGGACTGTTACACGGCATTCCTTTCGGGCTTGTAACAAAGAGCATCCTTGCTCTGGTGCTGCTTACGCTGCTTCCCGGTCTCTTTGGATGGTATCAGGGCTGGCTGAATGAAAAGCAGTGCGGCGGTTCGATCGTTTTCAGCTGGCTGCTCCACGGCTGTGTCAATTTTGCTGTGGCAGTTCTTGCTCTGTTCTGAAGCTGATTAAGTGATAAAAAGAGGAGATGCGGTAATTCAGTTCAGCAAATGCCAGGCTGACTGAATAAAATATTCAATTCCGGATTTATATTTCATCTGACCGGCAATGATTTTCTATGGAACAATGGAAGGAGAATTATGATGTCAGCACTTTTTTCAGGAAGAACAGTCAGGATATTTTTAAGAAGGATCCTGTTTATTCTGCCGCTCCTTATTCTGTCAGGCTGCAGAAAAAGCGGGGACTTATCTCCGGGCGGCTATGAAGTGGAAGAAAACGGACGTGATAATAAAGCGGTCTATCCCTACGTGGTTCATACGGAATCATCCACATGGTACCTTGCTAAGGACGATATTGATCTTCTGGGAGAAGAAGCATATTTCGCAGGGCTCAGGGAGACCCTGGATAATCTGGAAGAGGACTTTGCCGAAGCAAGAGATGCACTGGACGGTTATATATGGGAAGATATCCCTCAGGTCGACATCTATACAGATTTCTGCGGTAAAGCTTCCATATCGGAAACTGCAGGAGCCTACTACCATTCGATCAGCAATTTTATCAAAGTGTTTTCCGGATGGGACATGGCCAGGGAAGCGCTTCTCCACGAATATGTCCACTATCTTACCATGCACTGTGCAGACAGACCGGTTACAGATGGATTCTGGGGAGAGGGCATTGCGGAGTATATTTCAAAGATTGTCTGTAAAAATCGCATCCTCCGCAGCGTAAATATGGGATTTAATGATGAGGAAGCCTCATTCTACAAAGAGCACGGGGCCTGGGACGAAGAAGAAGGATGCATAGATCCCAGACTGTTCTATTACGGTACGGCCCGGGTCATTGCACAGGGATCGCTGGTCGGTATGGAATATTTTTCTGTTTCAGACGTTTATATAATCAGAACGCCCCGGATTCAGGAAAACCCTGCCATGGAGACGATTTCTCACATAGAAGGAGCCAGTATCATAGATTATCTTGTCCAGACATATTCCAGAGATCTGGTATTTGCCAACTGGGATACAGCGCCGGAAGATATGGAGCAGATCTTTAAGAAGCCTTTTCCTGAGATATACGCAGACTGGGCTGCATGGAATTCTGAGCAGTGTGAAAAGCTGGGACTGGATTAGAAGAAAGACTGGCAGTCCTTAACAGAGAAGATGACGAAAAAAACCAGACCGATTAAAAAGGAAAAAGAAAAGTATGAGAAAAGGCAGAAAGACAGCAGTAAAAGCGCTGCTTTGCGCAGCGGCAGTTTTTATTTTGATAAATGTATGCTGGTATGTCTGGCGGCTTACCAAATATGGGCCATGCAGCAGGGGAATGGATGAAAATTCTTTTTCCTCATGGATCGTGCCGCGATATCTTTATACGGATGCGGAAGGCTACGACTACAGTGTCAAATATCCCGGTTATCTGTCCCTTACCGGCAATCTGTGCGTATCATTTCCTGTATCAGATGATAATTACTTCACTGACTGTCTCATCATTTGGCCGAAAGTTTCCGGAGACTATGAATATGGTGTGATACTCAGTGAAGGTGACGAGTCTTACCAGATCTATATCCATGCGGACGGCAGTGCCGTTAATCCCGAAGACAGCGCAGTAGTTACCCGTAAACAGGATGATATTCATACCCTGCTTCAGAAAGCAGAAGAAATGTGGAATCTGCCTGTGAAATAACAGCGCAGTAGGTTCTGGAAGAGGATAGAAAGATGCTTTTTGTCCAATCGTTAAATACATACTATGATAAACAGGAGCGGTCTTCAGAATTCGCAAGGTTCAGAAGCGGAGACATGTTCCGAAAAACAGATTTGGGTAAAATCAGAGAGTGTGAGGTGTTTGCTCAGATTCTAAGCCTCAGATATGATGCAGAGGATAAGGGCATACCGGCAAAGCCTTATATCGAAAAATATAAGTGGTATGGAACAGAAATATTTACCGAAGGTACCGGAGACCGATACGATAATTACAACAGACTGTTAAAGTTTATCCGTATTTTTAAGAAAGAAGACAGGTTCAGGGTAATGTTCTGTGATGAAAATGTTGACTGGTGTCCAACAAAGCGTCGTGGACACAATGAGGCATTTAATGATGAAAACTCAA
>CAMOGQ010000255.1 GCA_946614165.1 uncultured Lachnospiraceae bacterium | reverse complement strand
GTAAAGTACAGGAGGGAGAAGATACTGCTGCAGATGCAGAGAAGGTCCTGGCCGATATGGAAATCAACATATCCAGCTACGATCACCTGTCCAACGGAGACACCCTGCAGCCGGAATTCAGTCTGGGAGAAGGAGGCCGGGACATCCTGGACCGCTACTTCGTCCTCCTGGATACGGAAAAGTTCCTGGAGCCCATCCCCGTGGAAGGTCTGAAGGAGATCGTTTCCTATGATCCCTTCGAAGACCTGGAGATCTACTTTGACGGCGCAGAGCCCTACGGAGAGGCCTATGTCTCCTACCTTGGAGATTACAGCGACGTACTTTACCCCGAGGTCTCTCCTTCCTCCGGCCTTAAGAACGGAGATCCCGTCACCATCACCGTGGAATCCTGGTACGATGAGGAAGCACTGAAAGAATCCTATGGAATCGAACTGACCAGGACCCAGGAGACGGCATGGGTATCCGGCCTTAAGTATTATCCTGGCAGCATAGGGGATATCTCCGAAAGCGGCATGGAAGAGATCATGGAAAAGGCCAGGGACATCGCCGTTTCCAACATCAGCGATGAGTATACATCCGGCGAGCAGATGGCGGGGCTGACCGCTCTTGGCCAGATCCTGGCAGCCTCGGATGCGGACAACGCCCAGATCCATAACCATCTCTTCTGCCTCTTCCAGGTCAGCTACGCCAATACCTCGGGGGATTCCAGAAGCTATATCTACTTTGTGGGCTTTAAAAACGTCATGACAGATCCGGATACCGGCGACCTTGAATACAGCGCCGCAGACTGTCTGGTCCCCCAGAAGCCTGACTTTATCGCCGATACCCTGAACATGGATCTGAAGCTGTCGGAATTTGTCATGGTCCGCCTTCTGCCTCCCAGGATCCTCTCCGGCTTCTCTTCTGCCGGAGGCTTCTACAACAGATATGTGAGCCCCCTGGAGGATACCTGCACTGTCACTGTCAGCGGCTCTGACCTGGAAGATCTCCTGCAGGGGGATGCCGGCCAACCGGAATAAGATGAGGGGGCGGCCCCCACACAAAGAGAGGGAGATGCACAGACTGCACCTCCCTCTTTCGTATTTCATCTGAATATTCCATCTGAATATTTCATCTGTTTTCTGGCAAAGCCCCGCAGTTCTTAGGATCTTACCCTTCCTGGTCCCCGTCTTTGCCGCGGGCCCGTCTGAGGCCCGGAAACTGGACAAGTTCCCCCTTTTCCTTCAAAAGGACAGGACTGCTGCACTCTTTTTCCTCCTCTGCCTTCTGTACATGGACCGTAAACCACCAGTCTCCCGCAAAAGAAAAGTGAAAAAGAATATTCTGACCCTTTTTAAGATCCAGATCATCCAGGCGGATGCCCGCAGACGAAGCATCCTCATTCTCCCTGTACCGCCGATAACAGTTTTCACTGAAGGGTCTGCAGTCCATGAAGAATTCGTACATATAGTAGTCGTCATGAAAGCAGAATGCCTTCAGGATGGCGTCCGCAAGTCCGTCCAGAGATTCCCTTCCCGAAATCTGCAGGGTCCGGAATACGCTCCTGGACTGACCCGGCACATATACTTTTAGGATATATTGTTTTCCCATACAATCCTCCTGATCTACAGGATGCCAGCCTCCGCTGCTTTAATCTCATCCGCACTGACGTATCTGCCGATCCGCCCTGCGTCATCCGCTTACCACTGGTCTTCCGTAGCGGATCTTCAGCTCCGGTCTGTCAGAATCACTCACTCAGAAAACTCCCCGATCAGCTCATCTGCTGCGGCTTTAAAAATGCTGTCCAGTCTTTCCCCAAAAGCTTTCTGTTCTTTAAAGAAGGGCTGCCAGAGGGGGAAGGCGCAGAAAGCCCGGTTGTCCAGAATGTATTCGGAGTAGCTGATGCTTTTTATTTTCCCGTTCTCAACCCAAATCCTTATGTCCGTATCGTTTGTTCTGGGAACCTCTGTATATCCTTCAATGGACCCCACCGTAAGATACTCGATGCCCGACGGAAAGGCCTCCGGATGGGACAGAATATACTCCGCGCCATAGTCAGGCTCCTTCCAGTAGCGGGCGCTTCGCACCTTCCTTACGGTCAGGACCGCCTTCAGGCCATAGTGGTCCGTCAGAGTAAAGGTCTTTCCCACAGGCGACGGGTCCGACAGAAGGCCTCCGTCGTCCCTGCAGGTATAGTTAATATACCAGGCGGTACAGGGGCCATATCCGTGGACATATACTCTTTCCGGCCGGGCCGCATCGGGATTTGCCCGGAAAGGCCTGAAATATTCTGCCGGAAGATGAAGCCGGTCCAGCAGAAGAAGGATCAGCCTGTGATCCTCGGGGCATGCCGCTTCTTTCCCATGCTCTGTAAAGAGCCAGGGGGAAGGGATGCCTTCTCCCTGCCGCAGGCCCTTCTGAAAAGCCTCCCAGTCCTTTAAGAAGCATTCAAAACGGTCTTCTTTCAGATCCATCTTCAGGCCGCCTTCCTCCAGAAAGTCGAAGACGCCCTCTACTACAATTTCCCCGTACAAAGAGCTGTACATTTCTTCCTGCAGTATCATTCCCCTGCGAAACTGCTTCCATATGCGCTCTGCATTTTTAAAGGTCAGACCTGCTTTTTCCTGTACCAGCTCCTGTGACAAGTGCTGCGATCCCATACGACTCTCCTGTCTGCAGAAATGACTGCTGCCGGATGCGCCCTGGCGTATCCGGCCTCCCTCACCGCCTTATTGATCTTCTTTATCTTCCTGCTCTTCTTCCTCCGGGCTCCAGGACTCCTGCAGCTTTTCGATCTGCAGAAAGCCTGGGACCTTTACCACGATCTGGTATTCATCCTCATAGACGATCTCTCCCGGACTGTTGGTATAGACCACAAAGAAGGGATGGTTGTATTTTTCCAGAAGCCACATAAGGGGCTGGACCATACGCATCATCTCTTTTTCCTTCTCTGTCTTGAAAAAGCATACCACGCTCTCCTGCCTCCTGCACTGGGGCGGGAAAGGCAGGACTTCCGCGATCCAGGAATCGATTTCATGGAAGAGATCCGCGTCTTCCTGTTCCATCACATCGTTCCGGACCAGCTGTACGCACATGCTGAAGATTCCCTTGGCATACATGGTATTTTCCGCCAGTTCCGTTCCCTGGATCCTTACATACTTGAATTTCATTGCCATGTCAAAAACCCCCTTCCGATTCTGCGTATTTTCTTCTTTTCCGTTTACATTTCCATTATATCATGTGCTGTGTTTC
>CAMOGQ010000254.1 GCA_946614165.1 uncultured Lachnospiraceae bacterium | reverse complement strand
AAATAGTTCAGGGGCTTTTTCTCTATGGGGTCCAGAGCCAGGGAGGTGACCTTTCCGTAGTTTTCGGACAGGATCTTTCCGTCCCTGCAGATCCTGGCCCGGCATCTGCCTCTTTGTCCTTCTTCCAGCATGCATCGGTGCATGCAGACATCGCAAGTAGCTTTCATAGGCTTTTTCATGTATGGCGGACCACTTCGAATCTCTGAAGAGTCACGCCCTGTTCGAAATCATGGTCGGAGATCCCGGCCTTTCTGGCGGCGATGGCGATCTGGTCCTCCACGGTGTCCACGCCCTCCAGGTCCGGCAGAAGAAGGCCCCGTTTGCGGCCTCTGCTGACAATGACCCCGTAGCGCTTTACGTCCAGCTGGTCGGGGGAGTTTATGGTCTCGGCTTCTCCCAGAACGTCCACGCTGTACTCCAGGAAGGGGAGCTCGTCCGGCTCTACGGGAGAAAAGCGGTGGTCCCTGGAGCAGGCGCTTACACCGTTCTGCAGGATCTCTTCGGCCAGGGAGGAGCAGGTGGGAGCGATGGTCCCTATGCAGCCTCTGAGCATGCCTTCCTTATGAAGGGATACGAAGGCTCCTGCCCTTGTCTTAAGGAGGGGCTCGGGAAGGGAGAGATTACTTTCCGCTTCCCTGAGGGAAAGGGGCCGCCTTCCTGCCACATAGGTCTCCACGGAGAGCCTGGCCAGGCGGACGTAGATATCCTCCGCCTCCCTGCGCTCTTTGAGCCTTTCTCGTTCCTTTTCCTCCCAGTGGTCCAGGAAATTCCTTTGGGGATCTTCTCCCAGGGCCTTATAGGTGCAGACCCCGTAGCCCACGCCGAAGGTGTCCTGGTGGGAAAGCCTTTCTGTTTCCAGAGCGGTCCGGTCCAGAGCCCCCGCCATCATGATAAAGGCCCTGTGGCCGCATTCGGAGGCCTTTTCGCAGAAGCCCGGGTCAAAGTCAAAGAGTTCCCCGAAGGCTCCCCGGCCCATCACGTCCATGATCCTGTCGTCGTAGACAGGCCCTTCCTTTATAAAACCGTAGGGGCCCTCTTCCTTCAGCTTATGGGAAAGGTCGCCGCTTCCCACAAAGAAGACCCTGCGGCCGAGAGAGCTGCTGATCTCCCGGATCATCTGCCCCAGGCGGTAGTGGTCGGAATAGGAGAGGCCGGAAATGCCGATGCGGACCAGCCTGAAATCCTTATATTTTTTCTGTATGAAATAAAGGGGGATCATGACCCCGTGGTCCAGGGAAATGTCCGGATCCTCCACGACGCCTGCGGGGAAGGAGGTCTTCCGGCACCTTTGGGAAAGGGCAGAAATCAGCTCCGTGTCATAGTCTGTCCTGATCCTGACGTTTCCCGCCCGGAAGCGGCCGAAGTTTCCTTCGCCCCTTTTGCCTCCGCCTATGTAGAACCAGTCGGAATACATCCTGGTGTGAGGGGATGCGATGACAATGGTATCGGGGGCAAGCTCCCTTACCAGGTCCGCGGCCTTTTCGTAGGCCAGGGCCGTATCCTGTATTTTTCTTTCTTCCCCCTGCCCGATCTCCGGAAGGATGATGGGAGGATGGGGGACCATACATGCGCCGACGATGCTCATATGCATACCTCCTGAAGGCGGGAAAAATGTTCTGCGGTGTTTCCTGCGTCTATTATACGGCAGGACGCTCCCTAAGGAAAACTCTCTGACATGCCATTATGCGTTCCGGGAGAGGGATCTTCAAAAAGCGGCATCATGATATGTTTTCCTTTACTAATAATATACACTTTCTTAACCCGCATGATAAAATTTCTGTATCAGATATATCAGAACGGGAGGAACATCCATGCCGAAAATTACATTTATGGGAGCCGGCTCCACAGTATTTGCCAAAAACGTGCTGGGCGACTGCATGATGACGCCGGCCCTTGCAGAGAGCACCATCGCTCTTTATGATATCGATCCGGTGCGCCTTAAGGAGTCCGCGGCCATGCTGGAAGCCGTTAATAGAAATGCCGGATCCCGGGCCAGGATCGAGCAGTATCTGGGCACGGAGAACCGCAGGAAGGCCCTGGCCGGCGCTTCCTATGTGGTCAACGCCATCCAGGTGGGCGGCTACGATCCCTGCACGATCACAGACTTTGAGATCCCCAAAAAGTACGGGCTCAGGCAGACCATCGCGGATACCCTGGGCGTGGGCGGCGTGTTCAGAGCCCTCCGTACCATCCCCGTCATGATGGATTTTGCCGGAGACATGGAGGAGGTCTGCCCGGACGCCTGGCTCCTCAATTATACCAATCCCATGGCCATGCTGACCGGCGCCATGCTGCGCTATACCGGCGTGAAGACGGTGGGACTGTGCCACAGCGTCCAGGTCTGCGCTCCCACGCTTCTCAATGAACTGGGCATCGGCTATGACGATACGGTGCAGTGCCGGATCGCCGGCATCAATCACCAGGCCTGGCTTCTGGAATGCACCAAGGGCGGCAAAGATCTTTATCCCGAAATCAAAAGAAGAGCCCTGCTATATAACGAAGGCCGGCTGGATATCGGCAGCTTTGAAGAGCGGCTCTCCATGCTCATGATGGATGAGCAGTGGGACCAGGCAAGGATCGACCACGCCAGACAGGAGTATGACCTCTATCAGTCGGAAGGAAAGCACTACGACATGGTCAGACTGGAGCTGATGCGCAGATTCGGCTACTACCTGACAGAGTCCAGCGAGCATTCTTCCGAGTACACCCCTTACTTTATCAAGAAGGACTATCCGGAACTGATCGACCGCTACTGCATCCCTCTGGACGAATATCCCCGCAGATGCATCCGTCAGATCGACGAGTGGAAGAAGAGGGGGCATGAGCTGACGTCCAATCCTTCTCTGAGCCATGTACGCTCAAAGGAATACGCCAGCCGCATCATGGAAGCCATGGAAACGGACAGGCCCGTAAGGATCGGAGGCAACGTGCTGAACACCGGTCTGATCGACAACCTGCCTTCCAACGCCTGCGTGGAAGTCCCCTGCCTGGTGGACCGCTGCGGCGTACAGCCCTGCCATGTGGGAAGCCTTCCCGAGCAGTGCGCTGCCCTCAACCGGACCAATATCAACGTGCAGCTGATGGCCATAGAGGCGGCCATGACCCGCAGCAAAGAGGCCGTCTACCAGGCTGTCATGCTGGATCCTCATACCTGCGCCGAGCTTTCCATCGATGACATCGTCGCCATGTGCGATGATCTGTTTGAGGCCCACGGCAGCTGGCTGCCCGCATATCATTAAGCG
>CAMOGQ010000253.1 GCA_946614165.1 uncultured Lachnospiraceae bacterium | reverse complement strand
ACGCCGGCATGCTCTACTATACGCCCCAGATCTGGTGCAGCGACAACACCGACGCCATCGACAGACTGCAGATCCAGTACGGCACCTCCTTCGGCTATCCTGCCGCGGCCATGGGCGCCCACGTTTCCGTCTGTCCCAACCACCAGAACGGCAGGATCACCCCCTTCCACACCAGGGCCGTGGTGGCCATGTCCGGCACCTTCGGCTATGAGCTGGATCCCGCAAAGCTGACGGAAGAAGAAAAAAACCAGGTGAAAGACCAGGTGGCCCTCTTCCACAAGCTGGCTCCTCTCATCCAGAACGGAAGATATTACCGCCTGACCAATCCCGCAGAAAACCTCTGCGCCGCCTGGGAGATCGTATCCGACGACAGGAGCCGGGTCCTTCTGAATGTGGTCATCCAGGATGTCCACGGCAACATGCCCATCCCCTATATCCGTCTGCAGGGTCTGGAGAGCGGCCGCATGTATCACGAAGAGACCCTGGGCATCACCTATTCCTCCGACGCCCTGATGGACGCCGGCATGCCCGTTCCCATCCAGGACGGCGTCTACCACGCCTTCCAGCTGATCTTTACAAGGCTGGAGTCATAAGATCCGAAAATCATAAAAAGGTCCGCTTCCCCAAGTGCGGGGAGGCGGACCTTTATCAGTTGAAAAGTCTTCCGAACCATTGTCAAAAAGCTGTATATGAGGAAGGAAGCGCATCCTTCCGAAGCGAAAGGCAGGATCTTAATTCAATTTTTAAGGGATGCTTCCTGTGCATCCCTCAGACTCAATCCTTCTTAAGTTCCTTTCCCTCCCGGAACTCTCTTTGGTAAAACGTAATGGACAGGACGGTGGCTATGGACCAGCCGATGGGCCAGGCACACCAGATGCCGGTATCCCCCAGTCCGGTTCCTGACAGAATAAAGGCAAGAACCACCCGAAGGATCAGATCCGTAAAAGTGGCCGTCATGAACTGCGCCATACGGCTGGCTCCCCGCAGGATCCCGTCTGCGATCAGCTTTGAAGAGATCACAAAGTAAAAAGGAGAAACAATGCGGAGGAACATAAGGCCCGAAGAGACCGCTGTCTCCGATGGATCGTTCATGAATAAAAGAAGCAGGCTCTTCCCGGACAGGAAATAGAAAAATGCCAGGGGAAGGCAGAGCAGCCATACCATCTTCAGACCTGCCCGGAATCCTTCCGATACCCGCCGGAGCTTACCGGCGCCGATATTCTGGGCTGTGTAGTTGGATACCCCGTTCCCGATGGTGGTAAAGGATGTGATGACCAGGTTGTTGAGCTTGACGGCTGCAGAATAACCTGCCATGACGCCGGGGCCAAAGCCGTTGATCACGCTCTGAATCAGTATGTTGCCGACAGAAATAAAGCTCTGCTGCAGGATGCTGGGAACTGCGATGACAGCGATCTTTCCGCAGATGTTCCAGGAAAATATCCGGAATTTTCCTTCCGTCCGCATCCCTTTCAGCCTTTTCAGCACTGCAGACAGGGCAAGGACACAGCTGACTCCCTGACAGATAAAGGTAGCCCAGGCCACACCGGCGACGCCCATATGAAAGCCCGCCACAAACCAGATATCCATCAGGATATTGGCAGTGGAGGAAGCCGCAAGGAAAATAAAGGGCGTCCTGGAATCTCCCATAGCGGAGAAGATCCCGGTGGAAATGTTGTAGAAGAACACAAAGGGAAGTCCCCATATATAGATAATGAGATAAAGCCTGGAATCCGCAAAGACCTCCGCAGGAGTCCGGATCAGATGCAGAAGGCTTCCGCAGAATATCAGCCCGGCCGCCATAAGGACCAGACAGACGGCCCCGCTGGCGATCATGGCAGTGGAGACCGCGCTTTTCAGTTCTTTATACTTCCTGGCACCGAACATAGCCGACACCACTACGGAACAACCTATGTTGCAGCCAAAGCCAAAGGCTATGAAGATCAGAGTGATCTCGTAGCTGTTTCCTACTGCGGCAAGGGCCTTTTCTCCGATGAATCTGCCGGCCACCAGGGAGTCTGCGATGTTGTAAAGCTGCTGAAAGATAATGCTGCCGAAGAGAGGCAGACAGAACTGCCAGAGCACTTTTTCCGGTTTTCCTGTTGTCAAATCTCTGTTCATTTATGTTCTCCTGTATAATTAATGCCTGAATCTGTGAAGTCCGGCTTTCCACCGGTTATTATTTCAAAGGTAACACATTTTTTCAAATGCTATTTTTCCCGATATTTTGCCATAAATTCAATAGATTCAATAAAATCCCGATCTTTTTAAAAATTATGCTTGCAATGAATCCTGCTCTATGGTAATATAAGCAAGTCGACACAAGACATATGGCTCGTTGGTCAAGAGGTTAAGACGCTGCCCTCTCACGGCAGAATCATGGGTTCGATTCCCGTACGAGCTGCTGACTGTTTAACAGCCCAACCCTGAAGAAGATATGCAGAAATGCATGTCTTTTTTTGTGTCTGAAAAGCCGCAGGTACCGGGAGATCGTCCCGGTACCTGCGGCTTTTTCTTTTTTCAGCCTTTTCTTTTTCAGCCTTTTCTTTTTCAGCCTCTCCGGCTTATTTCTTTGTCACACCCTCTCCGTAGATGGTGGTCCAGTCGTTTTTCATGGAAACGGGGACCCAGCCGAACTCCTCGCAGAGGCCGTACATCTTGTCGGCCTTCTCGACGTTTCCGTTCTCACGCTCGGTGTCGTCGCAGCAGAGCATGACGGCCAGGCAGGGATAGGGGTTGTCCGTGGTCACATATTCCGCCATGGAGGCGTCTCCGGTGCTGTTGCCGAAGGAAAGCACGGGCTGGACGCCGATCTCCTGGGCGATGACGGTGACCTTGTTCATCTTCAGGTTCTTGATCAGGAACTGGCCGCCCAGGACAAGCTTGTCGTTGTCGTCGTACACATAGGACAGACCGTCTGTATCTCCCTGGTCGGGGGCCACAAGAGTCTCGTCGGAGCCGATGAGCTGGCGGGGAGGGACGTTCAGGGGAGAATCATAGACAATGCCGCGGACGATAAAACGGTCCGTGCCGCTGACCACGTAGACGGTGAAATCATTGGCCTGAAGGAACTCCACCACCTGCAGCATGGGCTTATACCAGCCGTCTCCCCGGTTCATGCCTTCATAGCTGGGCATGGGGAGCTTCTTGAATTCCTGAATGTAGGCGCTGAACTCATCCGGTGTCATGCCGGCAAAAGAGGTGGCGATGCAGGTCCCGTGGTCCACTTCCAGTCCGGAGAAGGATGTCCCTGTCTCGTTCTGCTCCACGATCTTGCCTGCGGTCTCCTTTTCAT
>CAMOGQ010000252.1 GCA_946614165.1 uncultured Lachnospiraceae bacterium | reverse complement strand
CGGATCAGGGAGGCGGCACAGGATCCCTGTCCCCCTTTAAGGAGCGCTTATTCAGGTCTGCCTGGAAACATACCTTTTTGCATGTGCCGGCTTAAAAGCTTTCGTCCCCAGGGATCACTGGATACGCGTCCCCGGGGATGGGACATACGTAGGGCTCTTCCTCATCCCGGGCCTTACACTCTGCGGCCGCTTTTAGAGCCAGAGAGGGATCCGATACCAGGCAGATGGACGCCCCGCCGATGACCTTTGCCGCCGTGAGCATTCCCTCCATGGCAAAGGAAGATTTTCCGAAGGACGCGGCCTGCCAGCTGTGAAGGGGGACGTCCTTTGGGAAACAGGCCGTATTCAGATAGCCCACGGGCCTGTACATGCTCACATCGCCCACATCCGTGGAGACGCTGTAGAGAACTTTTTTCACGCTGCGGGGGCAGAGGGCCGTGATCAGGGGGCCTTGCCCGTACTTTCCCGCAAGTTCCGTTCCCTCCGGGGATCCGTAGGCTTCGCGCGCCTTTTTCTCCGTCTCTCCCCTGGCGTTTTCCGGAAGGCTCTCCCGGAGCCTTTCTGCCAGGGCAAGGCTCTCCCTGTCAGGATCCGGTCTTTTTACCAGGGAAAGGGCCTCAAAAAGAAGGTCGTTCAGGGTCTCGTTCACTCTCAGCTGGGAGCTGGCCCTCTGAAAGCGGATCTCCTCCCTGGTTCCTGTCATGATGGCGGCGCCCCGGGCCAGGTCATCAATCCTTTCCGAGACGGCCAGGGCCTCCGACGCCCTGGGGCTCCGGATCTGATAGGCTGCTGCAGCCTCTCCCTGAACGATGTTGGTGGCGCTTCCTCCCGCGTCCAGATAAGCATAGTGGACCCTGGCCGCAGAGGGAAGGTGCTCTCTTAAGAAGCCCATCCCCACCGCCATCAGCTCTGCCGCCTCAAGGGCGCTTCTTCCCGCCTCGGGGGCAGCCCCCGCATGGGAGGGGATGCCGTGAAAATAGTATTCCTTTGTCACGGTCGCCAGGATATCGTTGGGACTTACGCGGTTTATGCAGTCCGGGTGCCAGGTAAAGAGCATGTCCGCCTCATCGAAGACGCCCTCCCGCAGCATCCATACCTTGCCGGAGCCGCCCTCCTCCGCGGGGCAGCCGTAGTAGACGGCGGTCCCCGGAAGGCCGCTCTCCATAAGATAGTCCTTCAGGGCGATGGCGGCCCCCAGAAGTCCGGTGCCCAGAAGATGATGGCCGCAGGCGTGACCGGCAGCTTTCCCGCAGGATCTTTTTTCATCGCATCCCGCCTCCTGGGAAAGGCCCGGCAGGGCGTCATACTCCCCAAGAAAGCCGATGACAGGCTTTCCGGATCCAAAGGAGGCTTTAAAGGCCGTGGGCAGGCCCCCTGCGCCCTTTTCCAGGCGAAAGCCCTCCTCCTCCAGCTTTTTAATGAGAAGGTCCGAGGCGTACCGCTCCCTGAAGCGTATCTCAGGGTTGTCAAAGAGCTTTTCCGCGATCGATATATATTCCTTCCTGCGGCGTTCTGTGCTGCGCTCAGCTGCTTCTGTATAATTCCTCATGTCTGTTTCTGCTCCCTGAGAAGATTTTCCATATCTTCCCTGATCTCTTCGTAAATAAATTCCGCCAGCAGGGCATAGCCCTCCGCCCCTGGATGGACCCCGTCGTAAAGCTCCCCTTTCATATCCTCCGAAAGAAAAAAGCAGTCCGCAAGCCCCGTTCCCAGATCCCGGGAAAGCTCCTTAAGAACAGGCCGGATCTCCCCCTCAATGACGGCAGGCTGTATGCCGACAAGGACCTCCCCGCCCTTTTCATAAGCCATAAGGGGCGTCAGGATCCAGACCAGGGCCTCCGGATTTCTGCTCCTGCATTCCCTGATATATTTCTCCATGCCAGTACGGTAAGCCTCAGGGTCCCAGATGCCCTCCCTGCTGTCGTTGGTCCCCAGCATGATCAGGTACAGGTCCGCTTTTACTGAAAGGAAGGTATCGTAAACAGGAAGGGTATCGTAGGAATAGTCTTGCCCCTCCGATGCCATGGCGTTCGGACAGCCCAGATTCAGAACATCTGCCCTGTCCCCCAAGAGACTTTCAAGGACGGCGGGATAGGATTCCTTTTCCCTCTCCTTTGTCCCTATGCCATAGGTGATGCTGTCCCCCAGACAGGCGATGGTCAAAGTCTTTCTTTTTTCTTCCCGTTCTTCTCTTTCCTCTTCCTTTAGATCAGGAAGGGCCTCCTCCTCTTTTTCCGCTTCCGGCAGGGCCGCTTCCGGAAGGGCCGCCTCCGGAGCCCTGGTCCTCTCCGGGCTGCAGGCGGAAAGGAGAAGGACAAGGACCAGAAAAAGGAGCCTTGCCCCAAAACTTCGTACTCTCATGCGCTTTCTACTCCCGCTTTTTCATCGATCATAAGTCTCCCGGCACAGCCCGGCTCTCCCAGATAAACTATACCATCGAAAGGGCCTCCATGAAAATACAATTCGTCCTTCCCCTCCTGTGCCGGAATACAGAAAGCAGCATCTGTCTCCCTTTAAATAAAGAAAAGGCTTTTTATGATCAGAAAAACATTCCCTCATGGAGGACCTCTTCCGCGCCGGGGGCCGGGAGGATGGCCGGACCTGCATGAAGGCCCTTGCCCAGGAAACAGGCTGCAGCTTTTTCCCGGGCACGCCGGACAGGGCGGCGGAAGCGGAAAAAAAAGAAAATTCGGGGATGGAAAAAACGGGGATGGAAAAAACTTTAAAAACTTTTCCCCGTCCCTTGACACCGTCCCCATCCTTGGTTATAATATCACTTGCGTGTTGAAAAGGTCTTGATCACGGGGTGTGGCTCAGCTTGGCTAGAGCGCCTGGTTTGGGACCAGGAGGCCGCAGGTTCGAATCCTGTCACCCCGATTTTTTTCGATACGGATTCAGAAATATATGCGGGTGTAGTACATCGGCTAGTGCGCCAGCCTTCCAAGCTGGATAGGTGGGTTCGATTCCCATCACCCGCTCTCGCAGCTTCCGCTGCCGGATGATATGTGTCCGTAGCTCAGCTGGATAGAGCACCGGCCTTCTAAGCCGGGTGTCGGGGGTTCGAGTCCCTTCGGGCATATTTATATGGTGGGTATGGCGTAGTTGGTTAACGCGCCAGATTGTGGTTCTGGAGATCGAGGGTTCGAGTCCCTCTACCCACCCTCTCATATTCAGCAGACAGTGGAACGCTTCGGCGTTCTATTGTTCTATATGGGGAAAAATTCTGGGCTATCGCCAAGTGGTAAGGCACAGCACTTTGACTGCTGCATTCGTTGGTTCGAATCCAACTAGCCCA
>CAMOGQ010000251.1 GCA_946614165.1 uncultured Lachnospiraceae bacterium | reverse complement strand
GCATCGGCATCCCTCCGATCGTATACATAGTCGTCCCCTCGCAAAGCGGTGGAGGCATCTATGCTTTGTGGCCTCCGATCTGCTGGTTTCGTTCCAGCGTTGTCGCGCCGTCCAGCAGGTTCATTCCCTTGAATATGGCGTTGGGGCCATACTTTTTCCGCACCTTCAGCATGGCACCCATCAGGCGCCGGTCTCTCTCCATCGCTTCATAATCGATAAACAGATTCATCTGATATATCCCCATATCCTCTGATACATCGTTCGCGCATACGCCCAGCCGCCGGAAGAGAAGGCGGTGGTCTGTTTTTTTGTCAAACTGGCTGACCATCGGTACAGAGATGGCCTGCAGGTTATTTGTCAGGGCCTGCAGCTTCACTGTACCGCCTGTGTGTTTGGGGTGAAGTCTGCCGTAAAAGTCGATGGTAACCGGCCCGTCATAATTCGGGCAGGCCTCCAGGCTCTTATGGTCATAGGAAACCCACCAGCTGCAGCCCTTCGTGACCAGGTTTTTTGTGAACATATCCATGCAGAGAACTTCGATCATCTCCCGGAAGACCAGCCTGGCCTCAGCATATTTGTAGGGGCGGGGAAGTACCTGCCCGTTGCTCAGGGAATGACCGGTGCTGCGGTAGGACTTGATGTCCTTCATGGTGACCGGTTCGATCCCCCAGGCGTGGTCGATCAGGATCTCGCCGTCGATGCCGAAGGTTTTGTAGAAAAACTCCTCGTCCCACTGGGTCCGCTGTGCGATATCGCCCATCGTATACATGCAGGCCTTGTAGAGTCTTCGGGCCTTTCCCGGTCCGATCTGCCAGAAATCCGTGAGGGGCCGGTGCTCCCACAGAAGAAACTTGTAGGAATCCTCATTCAGCTCCGCGATGCGGACACCGTCCTTGTCGGCGGGGGATTTCTTGGCCACGATGTCCATGGCCACCTTGGCCAGATAGAGGTTGGTGCCGATCCCGACGGTTGCTGTAATGCCGGTTTCCTTCAGTACATCCCGGATCATGGTCATGGCCAGAACGTGGGCAGGGTTGGTGCCGGTTCGGTTTGCTTCAGCCTGATACATGTGCATGTAACCGGTGCAGTCGATGAAGCATTCATCGATCGAGTAGACATGAACATCTTCCGGGGCGACGTATCGCAGGTAGATGCCGTAGATCTTCGCAGAGATCCGTTCGTATTCTGCCATCCTGGGGACCGCCGTGATGTACTCGACCCTCGTATGATAGCGGGCCTCGTACTCCCGGATCTTCTGTTTGGCTTCAAAGAGTCTGGGCCTTCCGGGAACCCCTATAGCTTTAAGTGCCGGGGATACCGCCAGGCAGATGGTCTGGTCTGACCGGGACGGATCAGCCACCAGAAGGTTTGCCTTCAGCGGATCCAGTCCCCGGTGCACACACTCCACGGAGGCATAGTAGGACTTCAGATCAATACAGATATAAGTCCGGTCTGTCATCGTCTTATTTTTGCTTGATCACGTGGCTGACAACGCCCTGGCAGATAAGGTCTTTGACCAGGATCTTCCTGTCTCCGTATACAGCCCTGTTGCAGTATTCGAGGATGGCTTTCTTCGTCTTCCGGTCCCGGCCGCCGTATTTCTTCAGGGTGTTTCGGCCTTCCGCATCCAGGGCAATGACCAGATCTCCCTTCTTTGGGACTGCTTCCCGGCGGATGACGACCAGGTCGTCATTTTCAATGCCTTCATCTTCCATGGAGTCGCCGGAGGCGTGCAGGATGTAGAAGGGGCCGGTGCCGAAGATGGCCATGGGCAGGGTGGTGACGCACTCGACGTTCTCCTCCTCGTAGGTCAGTTCTCCGCAGGGGATACTGCCGACCAGCGGCGCCTGCTGCCGGTCTGTCCGCAGTTTGTCCATCTTGTCGATGATAAGTTTTCCGCCCTGGTAGGAGAGCATGCCCCGCTCATTCATGGCAACGAGATAGCGCTGGGCGCTGCTTCTGGATATGCCGAATGTCCTGGCAATCTCTGTGGTTGATGGCGTCCGGTCGTGGTCAAGGTAAAAGTCTCCGATATAAGTATTGATCCGTTTCATCAGATCAGGATCCTTGTGCTGCATATAAGTACCTCCCGGCTTATCTGTTTCTATCTGGAGCAGTCTGCTCCTTTTCTGTAAAGCCATTATATCAAACACATGTTCGGATTTCAAGAGGAAATTTAAAAATAAAAATGAGCTGTCGGTATTGCCCGACAGCTCACAAAGCGAATGTGTCAATTAATGCAGATGCCACATTTCCCCATCCGGCATCAGCCGGACGTCTCCGGGAAGTGTTTCGATGACATTTCCACCCAGATCCCGTACGATGGTTTCTTCCCAGTAGCGGTAGCCGGCTCCGTCTCCCTCCTCGTACCATTTGGAGAAGAAGAGCCGTTTGCCGTCTCTTAGGAAAAAGCTTTCATGGGGATCCATTTTAAAACTTACCTGCTCCGGCCAGATGATCTCAAACATGCCTTCATCGCCCTGCCGCGTGAGGGACAGGGGAGAAACATGAAGCTGCAGGTTGTAGCAGTTTTTTACCTGGCTGAGGGGCAGTGCGGCCACCAGGTCTGTCGTCCGGTTTTCGCAGTCAAAGGCGAAGATGCGGATCAATTCATGGATAAAATCTACGTTCAGAAGATAGATCTTATCATCTGAAAAGACCGGGTTTTCCGTATATGTGCCGGCCTCTTTTGGAATCGGAGCATATACCTTACCGTCCGGATAATGGATGAGACAGAGGGAATTGCCCTCGACTGGCCGTCCCATGCGGAAGATTTCTTCCGCTTCATACAGGTCGCCCTGCTCATGGCTGTTTCCGAAATACCATTCAGCAGTGCCGCCCGGCACAGGTTCAATATAGGTGATCCCTCCGGTATCTATATCTTTCATTTTCAGATTCCTTCTTTTGCAGGCAGATGGTCATGTGGCTTTCTCATATACCATATCCGTCAGGGCATATGGCAGCAGATCTTCCGGTTTCACGTCCGGACGGATCCAGTCATTTACCAGGTCCTGGGGCATGATCAGGGGCATCCGGTCATGGATAAAACGGATCTCCTCGCCGGGCGCTCTGGTCAGAACGACAAAGACCGGAAGTCCGTTCTCGATCCTGTAGAGACCGCACAGCCAGGTCATGGCAGAGCCTTTGGGCTGGATCATATACTTATCACCGGTATATTTTTTGCCGTCATTTCCGACATGGTGTTCCCATTCAAAGTACCAGGAAGCCGGCACGATGCAGCGGTGTCTTGCCCAGTCCTCCCGGAAGGTAGGCTTTTCGGCAGCCGTTTCGGACCTGGCATTCATCAGGAGGCTTTTGCCGGAGTAGCCCCATTTCATAGGGTAAAC
>CAMOGQ010000250.1 GCA_946614165.1 uncultured Lachnospiraceae bacterium | reverse complement strand
TTTTCGGAAGCCCGGATCTGGATCAGAGCGGGAAGTTCAGCGCCTGGCTGCAGTCCAGGCTGGTGGTTCCGCTTCTGACCGGTTTTACGAAGAATGAAAAGAAGAAGGCAAAGACCAGGGAGAAGCTCAAAAGCTTTTTCGAAATGAACGATGAGACGGCGGACCGCTTCATGGACTGCTTTGCCAGATTCAGCCCGGAATCCATAAGAAACGAGTATTATACGGACCTGCTCACCTGGCTCAGGGATGATATCCATGTGGAGAATACGAAGGTCCATTTCATTTATGCAGGCAGGATGGGAGAGAAGTATCTGAAACGCTACAGGAAGTATTTCCGGGACCCGGAGATCCGGGAATTTGATATGCAGCATGAACAGTGGCTTTTCGGAGGATCGCAGTATGCGGCGCCGGTGCTGAAGGCGATCGATGAGTTTATGGAACAGGGGGCAGACTGACGTGAAGATACATACCTTCGGAGAGAAAGACCGGCCGGTCGTTATCATGCTGCCGGGTTCCTTCTGCAATGCAGATACCATGGCAGATATCATTAAAAGACTGGAAACGGAATTTTACATTCTGGCAGTTGATTACAGCGGGCAGTACGCGGGAAGCGAAAAGCCCTTCAGTTCGCGAAGCGGTGAAGCCGGGGAAATCATACGGTATCTGCGGGAACACGCCATAAGCTCCGCCGCCCTTGTATATGGCCAGTCCATGGGCGGAGAGATAGGGATGGAGCTCCTTTCTCAGATGAAGAAAAACCATATTGCAGCAGGCGCAGCCTTTTTTGACGGCGGGCCCTTTCTCCGTTTCCCCGGGGCGGTTTGCGGACTGCTGGGCAGTAAATTTAAAACCATTGTCGGGAATCTGCGGGGCAGGACCCTGGAGGAGGCGCTGCGGGAGCCGGCGATCGTAAAATTCTCCGGAGGAAGGCCGGAGCGTTACAGCGGCATGCTTGGACCGATCTGCCGGAATGCCGCATATATGAGCGACGAGACCCTGGAGAGAGAGGCAAAGGCCTGCGTGACCTTCGACTATCCGGACATGGACAGAGACTTCCAGAAGAATCTCTACTTCTTTTATTCCAGAGAGGAATCTGCCTGGCGATTCTGTCACAGGAAACTGAAGAAGGCCTATCCTTATGCACAGTATCATCTGGTGAGCGGGTATGGGCATGTGGGATATCCGGGGGAACACCCGGAGGAATACTGCGGATGGCTTTCTGCGGCGGCAAGAGGGCAGGACCCCTTTGCATCCTGAAGGCGGACAGACACGGCCATCCGGGAATTCGTGACAGAGCCGTTCGATGATCCGGGAGATATATGCGGTATGCGTTAAACAGGATGGGGGTCCATAAGTGACCGGAAAGGAGGACAGGATGCTTTTAACGATTTATCTGGCGATCGTATTCTGCGCTGCGATGGCGCTGATGCTTTTATCATGCGTGGCGTTTATTCAGGATAACAGGTTTTTCTCCTCTGCCCCGAAGGAAGCGAGAGAAGTGCTGGTGCATAGAGAGAAGGAGCTCTTCTACGGGGCCAGGGCCATCGGATGGACGCTTTTTATCCTCAGTGTTCTGATGATACTCGGAGCAGGCCTGATCTCCGTCTGGGACGGCCTCAGAAGCGGATTCACGTTCCGGCAGTTCTTTGTGAGATTTGTGCTGATCTTTACCATCTATAAGGTATGTGACATGGCCCTCGTCGACAATTTCCTGCTTCTGAAATTCCATTTCTTTCAGCATTACTATCCGGAGGCGGAACATGCGATGGAGGGAAGAAAATACGGCTTCAACATCAAAAGCCAGCTGCTGAAGCTGTTTGTCATTTTCCCGGCGGTATCCGCACTGGCCGCCTGGATCTGCAGTCTGTTCTGAAAACAAAAATGAACACGAAAGCACTGGAGTAAGAAAAGATGAAATACACAGGAATGCCCCGGGGCATGTGGGCCCTGTTTGCCGGATCTTTCCGGAAAGCCCTGACGTCGGTCTGCGGATACGATCATGAAGCGGCAAAAGCGATCACGAACAGGGCGAAGCCGGAATATAAAGAAATCATCGACCGCCTTCCGGAATTCGAGAAGGCAGACCGCTTCAAAATGAACATCGTTAACTGCGCGATGCTTTCCGCTTTTCTGCTGAGTATGCCGCAGAAGCCGACGGCAGAAAAAGCGGCGGAGTACTATGGCGTGTCCATGATGACAGTTCCCATGAAGTGGTTCTGCCGGATGAGCGGAAAGAAAAAGTTCAGCGAAAAGGATATCCGGGGAATGAAGGAAACCGCCGCGCTCCGCGCCGCGGACCGGAACCCCTACTCCTGGAACATGGAGTTTCTTCCCTATGAGGACGGGAGCGGTTATGAAGCCAGGTTTTCGAAATGCGGCATCTGCGTACTGATGAAGGAGCTGGGTCTTTTTGAACTGGTACCGGCCATGTGCCGCCTGGATTACACCATGAGCGAGGCAGGCGGAGCATCGGACTTTGTCCGTGAATACACCCTGGCCTCCGGAGGCCCTTACTGCGACTGCGGGTATAAAAAGAAAGAACAAATAAGGAGAAAGCTATGATCAAGACGACAATGAAAATCGACGGTATGATGTGCGGGATGTGCGAGGCACATGTATGCGAGGCGATCCGGAAAGCGGTTCCCGCTGCGAAGAAGGTCACCGCTTCAAGAAGCAGAAAGGAAGCATCCTTTCTGACGGAGGAGGCTGTGGATGAAGGCCCCCTGAAGGCGGCCATCGATGCTACAGGGTATACCTGCCTGGGCATCGAATCGGCTCCCTATGAAAAGAAAGGCCTGTTCGGGTGGATATGAGCACGGTCGTCTGGGGGCTTCTGATCCCCTTTATCGGCACGGCTCTCGGTGCCGCCTGCGTGTTCTTTCTGAAAAAGGATCTGAGAGCCGGCGTGCAGCGGGCCTTGACCGGATTCGCGGCAGGCGTCATGGTGGCGGCGTCCATCTGGAGCCTGATCGTCCCCGCCATCGAACAGTCGGCAGAGAAAGGCAGATGGGCGTTCCTTCCGGCTTTTACCGGCTTCTGGCTTGGAATTCTTTTCCTTCTTTTCCTGGACTGCATCATCCCGCATCTGCACAGGAGCATCGACCGGGCAGACCAGACGGAAGGCCCGAAATCCGGCCTGAACAGAACGATCATGATGGTGCTGGCGGTCACGCTGCACAACATCCCGGAGGGCATGGCCGTCGGCGTGGTCTATGCAGGGATGCTCGCCGGATCTGACAACATCACGGCAGGCGGCGCCCTGGCTCTGGCACTGGGCATTGCGGTCCAGAATTTCCCGGAGGGAGCGATCATTTCCATGCCGCTTTTTGCGGAGGGAAAAAGCAGGCCGGGATCCTTTGGTCTGGG
>CAMOGQ010000249.1 GCA_946614165.1 uncultured Lachnospiraceae bacterium | reverse complement strand
GACAGCTTTAAACATACGGAATTGTATCACGTTGCCGCCTGCAGGTCAAACAGTGGCGGCAAAAACGGCCTTTCGGAAAAGGGGCGGAAAAAGCCCGGTGAAAAGGAAAAGGCAGCAAAAAGCCTCATGCCCCGGAGCCTGCAGGGCAGGCCCCGAGTATGAGGCTTCATTCACCGCAGCAGATGCGGATTCAGTATTTCACAAGCTTTCCTCTGGGATTCCTGTAATAAAAGGATCTGATATTCCTGGGGACCCAGATGACCCGTATGGTCTTGTCCGCATAGGCTCTCGAATCGGTGATCTCGTTGACCCAGGTACGGAAGATGGCCCTCCTTTTGTCTGAATGGTAGCGTTTGGAAACATCTTCTTCCCAGGCCAGAACCTTGTCGACTTTATTGGGATCCGAATGGACGCCTCCGTGTCCCGTGTCGAAGAACCTTTCCACGCCCTTCCTGTCGGGTCCCATGTAGATCCAGGTATGGGTCCCGGCGGCATCATAGAAGCATGTGCCCGGAACAAGGTCGATCCTGACCTTTTCTCCGTCCTTTTTGACCGTAAAATAGCCTTTTTCGTAAAGCTTCTCGAACGTCATGCCTTTTATGGTGTACTTGGTCCATACGGTATGCATTCCCTCGGAGGTGGTGCCTGTGGTATTCAGCATGTCCTGGACCACCCACCACTTGCAGGAGTCGCAGTTGCAGTAGCGCACCGTCTTTTTTCCCTTTTTGAATGCGCCGCTGTTCATCCTGTCGAAAGGAGCGAAGAAGGCATTCAGGGGAGACCTGGCATTGTTGGAATACTGCCATACATGCTTTGTATAGTCTCCCTTTTTGTTATAGGTCTCTTCGAAACGGTTTTCCCTGTTCAGCTTCTGCAGCTGGTCCTCATAATAGTTGAGGCAGCTGAGAATAGCTTTCTGGGCAGGCGTCCGGCCTGCGGTGACGTCTCCGTAAAAGATGCCGTCGGATGTGGGAGTCCGGCTGCCACCGGATGCTTCTGCACTCTTTTTTTCGGCTCCGTATCTGTTCAGATCTTTTCCGCCATGGGTCTTTTCAGGGATGCCGTCGCTGTCCAGATAGTGGGGGACGCCGTCAATGACCACAGTGCCTTTGGCCATCTCGAAACGGGCATGGCCGCTGCCCGCCTGGGGATAGAAGTAGCGAAGGCTCCCGCCCGCCTTATGCCAGCCGGACTTTACAAGGCCCTTACTGTCCGCATAGTAGACAGAGCCGCCCACTTTCTGCAGGCCGGAGAGGAGGACGCCTTTTTTGCTGAACAGGTAGTATTTGCCGCCGACAGACTTAAGGCCCGTGGCCGCTTCAAACTTAGTATGGCCGCCCCGGGTCTTTGTCCAGAAATAGTATTTCTTTTCCCTGACGGTCTTCCAGCCTGTCTGCAGGACGCCTTTTCCGTCCGCATAGTAACAGGTCCCGCTCTTCCCGGTATCCTCAATGAGGCCGGTCTTCATTTCAGGCCCGAAATAGTACCATTTCTTTCCCACTCTGACCTTTCCGGTCTTTCTTTTTCCTTTTAGGTAGTAGTATTTCTTTCCCTTCGAAGTGACGATCCCGCTTCCTGCCGCCCCGGATCTGACCTGGGATACGGCCGGCAGGCCTTTGGAAAGTCCGGCGGCCCCGGCCGGAAGAACGAAACCGGGTGCCATCATGACAATGATGAGCAGTACCATGAGCGTCCGAAGTTTTGCCTTGATATCCATTGTACCTCTCCTTTATTTACCTGGCTTCCGGGTCCTTCAGCACAGGTTTTTTGCGACCTGCTAAGAATATCAGATAATCTTCAGGTTGGCAAATAAAAGTCCCCTCCGCAGGCCCGGTTTCAGCCTGAAAAAGCCATTTTTCTGCCAAAAACACAGGAAAAGGGCGGGGATTTATGAAGATTTCTCCATAAATCCCCGCTCCGTATGTCTGCTCCTCAGGCTCCTTACAGGCCTGCAGGGGCCTGGGGGCAGACCTTATGTCAGCTTCAGAACTTTACCAGCCTGCCCCCGGCATTTCTGTAATAGAAGGTCTTAAGGTTGTTGGGGACCCAGATGGTGCCGATGGTCTTGTCGGCATAGTCCCTGGTGTCGGTCATCTCATTGACCCAGGTGCGGAAGATGGCCCTGCTGCCGTCCGTGTGATACCTGCCGGAGAGGTCCTTTTCCCAGGCCCGGACCCTGTCCTTCTTTTTCGGATCCGAGTGGACGCCGCCGTGGCCGGTGTCGAAGATCCTTTCCGTGCCGTCTTTGTCAGGCCCCATATAGATCCAGGTATGATTGCACCTGCCGTCAGGGAGAATGTTATAGAAGCAGGTCCCGGGAAGGAGCCTGACCGTGACGTTCTTCCCGTTTTCCCTGACGGTAAAGGAGCCCTTCTGATAGAGATCCTTAAGCTTTATGCCCTTTACCGTGTACTTTTTCCATACTGTATGGATGTCCCGGGAGGTGGTCTTATTTGTGTGCATAAGGTCCTCCACCACCCACCACTTGCAGCTGTCGCAGTTGCAGTAGCGGACGGTTCTGCCGTTGTAGGAATAGGCTCCGCCGTTCATCTTGTCGAAGGGGGCAAAAAAGCTGCCCAGGGGACTCTTGTTGGAGTACTGCCAGACAGATCTGGGAGCCTGTCCCTTTTTCCTGCAGAGTTCTTCGAACCGGTTGTCCCTGTTCAGCTTCTGCAGCTGGGCTTCGTAATAGTTGAGGCAACTCAGGATAGCCTTCTGGGCTGGGGTCTCTCCTGCGGATACGTCCCCGTAAAACTTCGCGTCCAGGGCAGAGGCGGCGGCGGAGGATGCTGTCTTCACGGCCCCGTACCGGTCCAGCTGCTTCCCCTCGTGGACCTTCAGAGGATTTCCGTCCCCGTCAAGATAGTGGGGGACGCCGTCTATGACCACGGTGCCGGATGCCATCTGGAAGCGGCCGTGTCCCTCTCCCTGAGCGGGCCAGAAGTAATGCAGCTTTCCGTCTGCCGTCTGCCATCCGGACTGAAGGCGTCCCAGGGCATTTGTGTAGTAGGTCCTTCCGTCCACCTTATGAAGGCCGCACAGAAGGACGCCGTCCCTTGTGAACAGGTGCCAGATCCCTCTGATGGTCCTCATTCCGAAGGCGGCTTCGTACTTCTGGTGCCCCGGATAAGTGCTGGCCCAGAAATAGTACCTCTTTCCACCGATGGTCTTCCAGCCTGTCTGCAGGATCCCGTCCTTTCCGGCATAGTACATCAGGCCGGTGCCGGCGTCCCGGATCAGGCCGTACTTCATTTCGGGGCCGAAATAATACCAGTTCTGTCCTGCCTGGATCTTACCGGTCTTTCTGACTCCGTTCACGTAAAAATATTTTTTTCCGCTTTCGGTCACGATCCCGTTCTTTGCGGCCATGGAGA
>CAMOGQ010000248.1 GCA_946614165.1 uncultured Lachnospiraceae bacterium | reverse complement strand
TAAACCGGTTCGTTTGTCAAGTACAAAAATTAGACAGATCGGGATTTATTTCAGACATAGCAGGACATACTTAAGACAGGCAGGGACATGGCTTTGACATAGCGGGACAGGATGCAGACAAGATTCAGAGAAAGCGGGACTCATTAAACACAGAGCGGGACTCACTGAAGACATGTCGGGACATCAGGAAGACATCCCGGGACACCTTATAGACAGGAACAGCTTCTGGCAGAACGCAAAAAGCCCAGCAGGAGGCCCGTCTGCTTTTCAGAGCGCGCCTCCCCCTGGGGGGACGGGAGGGGGGAACTGCCCCCCGCTGTCAGTTTTCAAGTGGATCGGTCCCCGCCGTACAATGCTGCGGGCGGCGGGAGAGGCTATGGTCCTTGTCTGCTTCCCGTCGCGCGACAGGGAGCGGACGGCGGGGATCCCGGAAAGTCAAGGGCCGCGCCGGGCGCGGTGCATTTCACCCTTGACTTTCCGGGAAGAGGAACGGACCTCAGTCGATCATTTCAGGCAAGATATTTTTTATACTTTCGTCCTGTAAGAAGTTCTCCATTCTCTTCATGGAACTTCCTGAGCGGTGAATTCCTGTATAGTCCGTCCATTTCATTACGATAGTTCAACTGCGGGTATTTATCCCAGTTCTTTGAATACCAGAGGTCCAGCCGTTCTTTTTCAGGAAGCCCTTTCACGAAATCCTGCGCTGCCCTGGCTTTCTGAAGCGTCTTTTCCAGGCGGCCTACCGCTTCCTCTGAAGTTGAAATAGACTCCCTGTTCTTTTCGATCCAGGCGGCCGCTTCTTTCTGTATTCCTTTATGCTGGCTGATCAGCCGCCGGAGCACAGTGACATCTTTGGCAGTACGGATCTCCGGCGGGCAGGTCAGTCTGCCGTCATCCTCTTTCTTATCTTCATTGTCTCTGTCATGACATTTCTTTTCCGCATACTTCTTCCGGCGCTTCTCTTCCTTCACGGCAGCCTCTTCCATACGCTTTTTCACAAGATCGCCCACTGTCATCATCTCATCGGGCTTCACTCCGTAGTAATCCTCACAGGGATAGACTCCTGTTGTGACATAGATGTAGTACTCCGCAGGAGTCAGGCCGGCCAGGCCGTTCTGATAGATCTCGTGATTATAGGAGTGGACGTAGTTCATGACAAGTTTCCCGGCCGCTTCGTATGTACTGCAGAGGGCCACAAGGTCCAGGATGGCGCATTTCATCCTGCCGAAGAAGGACTCCATGGGCGCATTATCCCGGGAGTTGCCCCGGCGGGAAGCTGACTGGATGAGCCCGTCATTGCTGAGCAGTTCCTTAAAAGTCGTGGACATATATTGAGATCCCTGATCGCTGTGGAGCAGGACACCGGGACCGTGCAGTTCGCTGCCATGGTCTCTCATCATCCGTTCATAGGCTTCCTTTACCAGGGAGACATCCATCGTCCTGCTGACCGCGGCGCCCAGGATCTCCATCGTATAGGCGTCCTTAAAAGCGCAGAGATAGAAAAGGCTGCGGGCAATGCCGTAATAAAGGTATGTGATATCAGTCAGGATGACCTGACGGGGCGCTGTCCTGAAGTTCTGGCCCACCAGATTCGAAGGCGCTTTCGTCTCATGATCGTTGGTGGCCCGGTTCTTATAGGCATCCTTCTTCGGACGGTTCGGTATCAGATGCATCTCGTCCATGATCCGCCGGCATTTCTTCACGGAAATGGAGATCCCGTGGTCCCTCCACAGAAAAGTCCGGAAGGTCCGCTTGCCCGGCACATAGCAGAGCTTTTTCACGATCTCCCGGAACATATCCTTCAGCTTCTCTTCTTTCATGTCTTTCGCGGCCCTGGCTTCCTCCAGCTTTTGGCGCCTGGCCTTCCATGCACAGTAGCCGGAACGGGAGACGCCGAACATACGGCAGCACTGCTCCTGTGAGTATCCAAAACCGAGTTCCTTCTGTCTATAGATAAAGGAATCCACCATCAGGAAAACATCGAACTTCACCGCCTGGGCTTCGACGATGTAAGTATGTCCTCCAATACGGATCTCGTTTTTTTTTGAGCTTCTACAAGAGCCTCCATGTAGCAGTTGCGGGCCTGCAGGTAGGCGATCAGCTCATCCTTTGAAAGGTCGGCCATCTTCATCATCTCTTCCGGAGGAACGGATCCGTCATAGCTGCCCGGATCCACTGTATAGAGCCTGTTGGAAGCTGCCTTCTCCCGGGCACGCTTCGCTGCCTGGTAAGCCCGCTCCCTGCCGGTCACTTTCGTGTCGAACCCCAGGGATTCGTATGCGGCGACAGAGTCCATCCCGGATTCCAGCTTCTTGTACAGGAGGACATAAAAATCATGGGTATATACGATCCTGCCGTTACTGGTAAGGTCACGTACCATACCGTTGTCCAGCGCCTTTTCATAGCCAGGCCCCAGGACTTCTACCCCGTCCACCATCTTTGGGCTGTCAGTAATGAAATCCAGGTCATCCCCGCGGTCGTATCCGCTCTTTATCTTCTTATCATCTGTCATGGTCCTGATCCTCCATTTATCTCATACGCCGAGCGTTCCTGCACGCTCCTTCGCTTTCTTCTGCGCGTTTTCCTTCATCCTATCATACTTTGCCCGCTCTGTTCGCATGTACTCTTCAAATCCTTCCTCGTCCAGGGACAGCAGATGCTCCTCGTACTGGATGGGCGTCATCCTTTTCCGGTCCCACTGCCGGCGTTCATTGTTATAGTACCATGCGTATCCTTCGATCATCTGACACAGTTCTTCAAAGCTCCCGCAGTCTCCGTAGGGGCATTCATCCTTGAAGTGGCCGAAAAAACTCTCCTGGGGCGCATTGTCCCAGCAGTTCCCCCGCTTGGACATGGACTGCGTCATCCCCAGTTCCTTCACCCTGTCCTGGAAGTCATCTGTGAAATACAGGGTCCCCTGGTCGGAGTGGAACAGGGCGCCCTCCACAGCAGGATGATCCGACAGCTTCTCCAGTGTATCCAGGGCCAGCTCCAGATCATTCTTCTCAGATATATGGAAGACCAGGAGCCTCCCTGTCACAGGATCGATACAGGAGGAACCGTAGGCCACTTTCTTTTCTTCTCCCTTCCCGTAATAGAGGTACGTCACGTCTGTAAGCCGCACCTCACCTGGCCGGTGCAGCCGGAACTCCCTTTTAAGGAGGTTGGGCCTCCGGTTCTTCTCCAGGAACTTGTCCATCCTCTGCCTTGCCGGATTCCTCCCCCGTATCTTCGTTTTGATCCCGTTCTGTCTGAGCAGGCGGCGGATCTTGCTCAAAGCGAAGGTCTCCCCGGTCAGATCCGGCATCATCATGTAGATCTGCCGCACCCCCTTACCGAACCCTTTGTATTCCATTACCATGATGATCTTCGCAAGGTCTTCCCTGTCCCTGGCCGCACGGCGCTCTTCCGAAAGGCCATAGCTT
>CAMOGQ010000247.1 GCA_946614165.1 uncultured Lachnospiraceae bacterium | reverse complement strand
ATGATATGATTTCATGGGCCTGGGCGGCTGTTTAGCTTCCGTTCAGCATACCCTAATTAAATTTCGGAAAGAAAGAGGACTTGCATTTAAAAAAAAAGATTCTTCTGATCCTATGTGCTTTTGCTGTGATCTTTCTGACAGGATGCGGGAGCAGGATCGAGGTGTATGAGGATGTGTCTGAATACAGCCGGTATATGTCCTTTGGTGTCACCGACGAAAATTCCGCGTGGTACAAATGGGGCGTGGATGAGAGCATCTGGCCGGAATCCATAAAGGATGAAAAAGCGGTATCCGAATACCGGATGGTCCGGTATGACCCGTGGGACGCCCAGTATCTGGGTTATCTTGTAATGGATTTAAAAGACGCAGACTATGATGCAGAGGTAAAAAGGCTGCGGAAATATCCTTCCACCCCTTATACGGGCATTTACAGTGTCAGGGAAGAGGAGACATACGAACTTCTGGCCGTAAACGCTGACGAATATTACGGGTTTGTCTATGCTCTGACCGACGGCAGAAACCGTATTATCTACGCAGAGCAGATCTTCTGCAACTATTTTCTGGATCTTGACTGTGAAAAATACATACCCCGGGAGTATCTGCTGGACGGTTTTGACGCAGGGGAGGACAATCCCTACCGGAAAATGATGATGAGAGAGGAATAAATAACAGCAGGGATTCATAAAACTGCATGATCAGAGGATGAGAGGAAAATGGAGAAAGAAGTGTTTTTCAGACAGTATGCCGGCAGATACAGACTGGTAAAGATGTTCATATGAGGGAATGATCTCTCTGCGGCTTACGAGATGGGCTGGAAAGACCAGAGCCTGTATATGTTCATCGGGATCACGGAAGACGGCGGGTTTTCTCTGACAGCCCATGCCGGTGGAAGTGAAAAGAAGTATGTATATTTCTTCGATCCTGAGGAAATGAAATATTTTCTGAAGGAAGAACACAGTGATAAAGGAACATCCATTTCCATCGAAAACGGAGTTCTTACCGAGGAAACAGAAGACCATCTGATGGTCTATGAGCTGACGAATGAATAGGACTTAGCTCCTGCCTGAAGGAAAGGGCAGCGCACGGGGACCGGAAAGGATCCGGTAAAGATTTATCAAATGAGGAGGATGACATGATTACTGATATGCAGGTGAAGCCGCTGACTAAGGATTCCGTTTTCAGAGAAGGCAAGTTGTACTGCAGACTGTGGGACACAGAAATCTCGGTAATGCTGTTCGATGAAGACGTGACACTGGAATATGCCGAGAAATGTGCCCAGGCAGTGAACAGTATGCCCCCGGAGCTTGTACATGCGATCTGCCTGGCGGCGAAGAAATACTGCCTCACTTTTTTTGATGAAATCAACGACGAATGGAAAGAGGAACTGATGGCGCAAGTGCCTGTGGACGAACACACGGATCCTTCCGATATGATGAAATACTTCTGTCCTACCGGAATGGTGGTAGAATCGCCCAAGGATCCTTCAAGGATCGGTTATCAGCTGGAATGCAGCTGCGGCTGGGAAGAGGAGCACGGCATGGAGATCGACATTCTGGACAATACTCTGGTTTATCTCAGTTCCTTTGACGGAAATTCCCCCTGGGACGACCATTCGGATGAATTCTGGAACTATGCCCTGGAAGATAAGAGTCAGGAATGAGTGACCGGAATGGGCATTTTGGCTGCGTGAGGTTATTATGGAAAGACTCAGAAGTTTTGTACATCCCCTTATCATACTGATCGTTTTTGAGTCTGTCGCCGTAAGTCTGTGGCTGACCAGAAACAACCTGTTTTATCTGTTTAATTTTACATATATAGGATCGGCGGTAGCGCTTGGAATTCTTCTGTTTAATCTGAAATACAGATATGCCAGACGTATTGTCCAGCTGCTTGTAGGTCTGTACATGCTGGTCTATCTCGGCCTGATCTGCAGGGAGAACATGCAGATAGAGGGCTTCTGGTACTATCTTTTTTCGGGCGTATTTGAAGCGGCGACCATCCATTACGCTGTCGCAAAGATCTTCGGACCTCTTGTCTTCGGACGGGGATGGTGCGGCTATGCCTGCTGGACAGCCATGGTGCTGGATTTTCTGCCCTATAAGGTTCCGGCAGGACAAAGGAGAAAGATCGGCTGGATCCGGTATATCACTTTTGCCCTGTCACTTGCCTTTGTATCGGCCCTGTTTCTTTCGGGCACAGGGAATATGGAACATATCATGTTCCTTTCATTTATCGCCGGAAATGCTCTTTACTACGCAGTCGGAATTTCGCTTGCCTTCCTCTTCAGGGATAACAGGGCTTTCTGCAAGTATATCTGTCCGGTCACAGTGTTCTTAAAGCCCATGAGCTATTTTTCTCTGCTGCGGGTCCGGTGCGATAAGGACAGGTGCGTCTCCTGCGGAAAATGCAGAACTGTCTGCCCCATGGATGTGGACATGACCAATAATTCGAGGAAAAGGAAGAACGGTACAGAATGCATCCTCTGTATGGAATGCGTAAAGAACTGTCCAAGAAAGGCCCTATGACAGGTACGGAACTATGGATTTTGATAACGTTTTTAAAAAGGTGAATCTGGAGCTCCTGTTCCGGACAGGAGAGCAGAAGGGTTCTTTTATAGCCGAAGCATGTGACTGCTTCTCCGGCTATATGACCAGAGACCAGTTCGGCCGCAGCTGGGCCTGGGAATTCCCTGCAGGAAGATATGTCATCACAGTCTACCGTCGAGTATCCGTCTTTGAGAAAGGAAGCCTTATCTGGAAAAATGAGGAGGATCTGAGCGAAACAGGAAAGGATTCCAGATACCGGTCCCCCTGCTTTGTGATCGCACTGGACAGGGAGACGGAATATCAGGTGACCGGCTGGAAGCGTCCCCTGCATTCTCATATCCTCAGAAGCAATGCCAATCCCCTTCAGTGTCAGATCTATTCAAGTCCGGAAAAGGCAGGGAAGGAGGCGAAGGAATACTCGAGGCAGGGGATAAGGGCCGCTGTTCTGGAGTGGTTCGAGAACTATGACATGTACTGAACTGTCTTCGGAAGGCTTTCTCCCTGTATCTGAAAGACAGATGTTCGTGTGAAGGAGATGTATATGGAAACAGTATTCAGAAGCCCCGGAGAGGGTGAGACGGGACTTCTTAAGGACTTTCTTTACGAAGCGATCTTTATTCCGGAAGGCGTCGAAGCCCCGGACAGGTCGATCACAGATCTGCCGGAGCTTGCCCTGTATTATGAGGATTTCGGACAGGGAAGGGCGGATCACTGTATCTTTGCGGAGGTGGAAGGAAAGGTCATCGGAGCCGTATGGTCAAGGATCATGCCGGATTACGGCCATGTGGACGATAATACGCCCTCTCTTGCCATTTCCCTGTATAAAGAATACAGGGGAAAGGGCATTGGAACGGAGCTGCTTCGCAGGATGCTGGTCCTGCTCAGGGATAAGG
>CAMOGQ010000246.1 GCA_946614165.1 uncultured Lachnospiraceae bacterium | reverse complement strand
CATCGGCATCAGAGGCAAAAAGTAGTTAGAAAATATACCCGTGAATTTAGGATTATTTCCAGTGTCACTTTGAAAAACCATATTCAAAAGTCAGACAGTCCACATTATCCTGAAAGTTTGGGTATGCGGCAGCTGCCGGCGCAGACAAACGTATCTGCGGCCGGTACTGAACGACAGGCCCTGTACGACGGCTTCTTTCTATCCTTTGAGGCGATATCCGTCGTATGTCATGTGGTTTAATTGATCACCGGCAGAATAAGATAAATATTCCACAGGACTGCATCACAGACATAAAGCTGACTGACAGTACTTCAAAATGATGATACCTTTGACGGAATGCGTATCCGCTGAGATGTTCTCTACATGCGGCGGTTAATTCGATCCAATCGTCTGCGGTCTCCGTGCCGGAGGAATCGATATGCGCCTCTGCTGCACCGCGGTATGCAGGCGGCGCAGCAGCATGTGCATAGATAGGATACGCAGTCCCGGAGTCTGATGAAAGATCGGAGATAACTGATTCAGGAAGGGCGATAAATCCACGTGTCTGGCGCTCAGCACGTCACCTCAATGACTTCCTGCGGAAGCAAAACGCCGAAAGTCCCAATGGAGACGCGGATGGATGCCCGGTCTCTGAGGCAGGAATTCGGTTTCTGGTCAGCAGCACACCGCTGTCTGAAATCGTCTAGCTGTATGACTGCTCTCATTCATCAGGCGGCAGTTCCCTACCACTCGAATCTATTCAGCAGGTCGATCAGGGCGTCCACATCCTCCTCACTGGTGGCCCAGCTGGTGGCAATGCGGACGGTGGTATGAGAACTGTCGGGCTTTTCCCAGAAGCTGGTATCCACGTACTGGTCCAGGGCCTTTTTCATCTCATCCTCCAGAACGGCAAAGATCTGGTTGGTGGGAGAGCGGAACATAAGGGGAATGCCCGCTTCCTCCAGGGCGTCCTGGAGCCTTGCCGCGTGTCTGATGGCAGTCTGTCCGATCTGATCATAGAGACCGTCCGTAAAGAGGGTGTCGAACTGGATGCCCAGGACCCTTCCCTTGGCCAGAAGGGCGCCCCTCTGCTTGATGATGGTGAAGAAGTGGGGCAGGAGGCCGGGATCCGGAATGACCAGGGCTTCGCCCAGAAGGGCCCCGCACTTGGTGCCTCCGATATAGAAGGCGTCGCAGAGCTTTGCCAGATCGGGCAGAGTCACCGTGTTTTCGGGAGAGGCCAGGGCGTAGGCCAGTCTGGCTCCGTCCGCATAGAGAGGGATCTGCCAGCGCCTGCAGATCTTGCTGATGGCCCTGAGCTCCTCCAGGGAGTAGAGGGTGCCGTACTCGGTGGGCTGGGAGATGTAGACCATGCCCGGCATGACCATGTGGTCATGGTTGGCGTCTTCGTCATAGGTCCTGAGCAGGGCTTCCAGGTCGGAGGCAGAGATCTTGCCCCTGTATTCGGGCAGGGTCAGGACCTTATGGCCGCCCGCTTCAATGGCGCCGGCCTCATGGGATGCTATATGGCCCGTCACGGCGGCCACGACGCCCTGCCAGGGTTTTAAGAGGGCCGTAATGACGATGGCGTTGGTCTGGGTCCCGCCGGAAAGGAAGTAGACGGCGGCCTCCCTGCGTTCGCAGGCGGTCCGGATCCTGTCCTTTGCGGACTCGCAGAAGGGGTCCAGGCCGTAGCCGGGGGTCTGTTCCATGTTTGTGGCGGTCAGGGCTTCCAGGATCCTGGGATGGGCCCCTTCCATGTAGTCGGAGGTAAAAGCGAGCTTTCTGTTTGCCATAGGGTCTTCCTTTCTTTTTCGGGCTGTGGACGGATGTTATTTAAGGAGGGGCGCGTGGCCCTTTCCGGGAATGATCCGGTCTGTCATGCGGCGGATGCCGCCTTCTGACTCAAAGATCCGGATCTCGCAGTTGTGGGGCTTGGGCCGCCAGAGAAGGCCGTCCGGTCTTTCCAGCATGTAGCCGGAGAGGGCGCGCAGGATCCCGCCGTGGCAGGCCACCAGGACGTTCTCGTAATCCTTTTCCTCAAGTTCCTTTAAGAAGGAGGCGGCCCGCTCCCGCATGGAGGCCGTCGTTTCCACGCCGGCAGGGGCAGGGAACCTCTCCGGGAACATCCAGTAGAGGGTCATGGCAGGGCCCAGGAGATAGTATTTCTTTCCTTCGAAAGGGCCGAAGTCCGCTTCGATGATCCTTCTGTCGGTAATGACCTGGGAAGGGTCCACGCCTCCGATGATGGCCCCTGTCACCACAGCTCTTTTCAGGGGACTGGTATAGACAGCGTCGAACTTAACGTCCCCAATCAGGGCTCTGGCCTCCCTGGCCTGTGCCAGTCCTTTTTCGTTTAAGGGCTCATCCGTCAGCCCCTGCATGAGCCTTGCCTTATTGAGCCTAGTCTGGCCGTGTCTTGTGATCCATATCTTCATGCTCTAAATATTCCTTTTTGCTGAAACAAGAAATTTTTTTTGATATTCAGACTGAAATACTGTTTGATATCCAGTTTAATCGTTTCATGGAAAAATCACAACGAGCAATGTTTCAGGGAAGGGAGGATATGGGGGCAGGAGGATGGATTCCGGACTAAGCCGCCTTCGTTGAAGAAGGGGGCTGTTTGTGCTATCATGCTCTCATCCTGGAAGGAGACATACAGGCCTGCGGGGGCAGACCTGAAAAAAAGGATTTGGTATGGATACTGGAAGAGAAGCTTATCCGGCCGTAGCGGCCCTGACAGAAGAAAAAAGAGAAGAGGGGAAAAGACTGGCGGACCATCTGGGAGTTCCCTTTTATACCGGGGAGGAAGAGATCCGGGGCCTTTCCATGGTCCTCTTTCTGGATGACACGGGCCTGACGCTTGTCAGCGGCAGCCTTTCCCTTAAGGGGGACTTCCGCCGCATGCTCCGGAGGATTACGGGCGGAAGGCTGGACCATGAGCTCCTTGTAAAGGCGGCCAGGAGAAAGAACTTCGGGCCCTCTCCGCGGGCCGTGGATGCCACCGCCGGCCTGGGAGAAGACTCTGTTCTCCTTGCGGCAGCGGGCTTTCATGTGACCCTCTGCGAATATAATCCGGTGACGGCGGCTCTCCTTAAGGACGCGCATGCAAGGGCCCTTGAGGATCCGGAGCTTTGCGTGGTCGCCGGAAGGATGGAGGTAGTGGAGACCGACTCCGTTTCCTATCTGGCTTCCTTAAGAGAAGCGCCGGATCTGATCCTTCTGGATCCCATGTTCCCTGCCAGGCAGAAGAACGCCCTGACCGTCAAAAAGCTCCAGCTCCTGCAGAAGCTGGAGAAGCCCTGTGCGGGAGAGGAGGATCTGCTTAATGCCGCCATCCAGGCAGGGCCGGAAAAGATCATCATAAAGCGGCCCCTCAAGGGGCCTTATCTGGCAGGCAGGAAGCCGGGCTATTCCATAGAGGGAAAGACCATCCGCTATGACTGCCTTGTCTTTCCCAGAA
>CAMOGQ010000245.1 GCA_946614165.1 uncultured Lachnospiraceae bacterium | reverse complement strand
TTTTGCTTTTGCCCTGTTTTTCTGCGGGCTTTCACTTTCTGAGCGCACTCTGCCCTGCCTTCTTAGCGGTTGTCCACGATCTCCGGCAGCATGTCATGGCCGCTCAGGCGGTCCCAGGCCACCTTTTCCCAGCGGGTGCCGGGCTTACCGTAGTTGCAGTAGGGGTCGATGGAAAGACCGCCCCTGGGCAGGAACCTGCCCCATACCTCGATGTACTTGGGCTCCATGAGCTTTATCAGATCCTTCATGATGATGTTGATGACATCCTCGTGAAAATCGCCGTGGTTCCTGAAGGAAAACAGGTAGAGCTTTAAAGACTTGCTCTCTACCAGCTTCTGGTCCGGTACGTAGGAGATGGTGATCGTGGCGAAATCCGGCTGCCCTGTGATGGGGCAGAGGCTGGTAAATTCGGGACAGTTGAACTTTACGAAATAGTCGTTGTCCGGATGCTTGTTGGAAAATGATTCCAGAACAGAGGGATCATAGTCCATGGAATAACGGGTATTCTGGCTGCCCAGCTTTGTCAGTCCTTCTTTTTCTCTCATCGTATCTTCCTCTCCTTCTTACTTTCTGATCCTGACAAGAGCCGGATCTTCCACGTGGTTGGCCGCAAAGGCCGCCGCCCTGTCAATGCAGGTGGCGCATTTTCCGCAGGGCTCCTCTCCCCCTTCGTAGCAGGACCAGGTCAGCTCATAGGGGACTCCGATCTCCAGCCCCATCCTGACCACGTCTGCCTTGGATACATTCACGAAGGGAGCTTCGATCCTGAGCTGATGGCCGGATCCTTCCCAGATGGCCTCGTTCATGGCATTGTTGAAGACTGGGGAACAGTCGGGATAGGCCGCTCCTGCGGAGTCGTCCGCATGGGCTCCGTAATAGATGACGCTGCAGTCCCTGCTCAGGGCAATGGAAGCCGCGGAGGACAGGAAAAGGCCGTTCCTGAAAGGAACATAGGTGGAGACAGGCTTTTCACCTTCTGTCTTCCTGATCTGATCCGCATAGCTCTCTTCCGGGATCTCCTCCGTGGAGTGTCTGAGCAGAGAGCAGTTGCTGTCCTTAAAGATGACACTCAGGTCCAGGAACAGATGCTCCACCCCGTAGTAATCTGCCACGGCTATGGAGGCCCTGATCTCCTTATCGTGCTTTTGTCCGTAGAAGACAGAAAGAGCGATCACGTTCTCTCTGCCGTATTTTTTTACTGCCAGTCCCAGGGCCGTGGTGGAATCCACGCCGCCGCTGGAAAGAACCAGTGCTTTCATATTTATGCCTTTCTTTTTATCTGAGATACAGCTGCAGAGAGGGATCTGTCTTAAAGACGCCCCGCAGCTCCGCCGTAACGGTCTTTGCGTTTGTTTTCTTGATGCCTCTGGCGCTGACACAGCTGTGGTAGCCCTCGATCAGGACGGCCACATCCTCCGTGCCCACGATCTCCGACAGGATATCCGCGATATCCCTGCCGATCTTCTCCTGCAGCTGCAGGCGCTTTCCCACCATGTCGCAGATCCTGGCGATCTTGGAAAGGCCGATGACCTTTCCCCTGGGGATATAGGCCACGGTGGCCTTCATGTCGTACATCAGGGCCATATGGTGCTCGCAGTAGGAAAACATTTCGATATCCTTCATGCATACCACTCTGCCCGAGTGCACGTCCTCCAGCCCTTCCTCAAAGGTCTTGTCCAGCATCTGGGCCAGCTCGTGGTTGGTATAGTTCATTCCCGCGAAGACTTCCTCATACATTTCCGCGACCCGTCTGGGGGTTTCGATCAGCCCTTCCCTGTCCGGATCGTCGCCCAGGGCGATCAGGATCCCTCTGATGTGTTCCTCTATAGCTTTTTTGTCGATCATCATACACCTCTCTTATCCGGATCCCAGATCACCTTATGCATCTGGATCTGCAGACGTACATCATTCAGCTTGTGCTCCAGCAGGAAGCCCACGATCTCTGCCGGCTCTATGGCTCCGAAAACAGGGCTGAAATAGACATGGCAGCGCTCTGTCAGGTCATAGGCCCTGATGATCTCCAGCGCCCTTTCCAGGTCCTGCCTGCTGCCGGATACGAATTTCACCGTATCCTCCTTCTGCAGATGCGCCATGTTCCTGACCAGCATTCTGGATTCGTATCCGCTGGAGGGAAGCTTGTAGTCCATGGTAAAAACGGGACGGGCGCCTTCGAAGCCTTCTATGGAAACAGCTCCGTTGGTCTCGATCTCCACCCGAAGGCCCTCCTCCAGAAGCAGCCGGATCAGTTCCTTTATGTCCTTCTGCAGAAGAGGTTCTCCCCCTGTCAGGGTCACGTTCCGGATCCCTGTCTGCAGAGCATAATCCGCAAGGGCCCGGGGGCTTTCTTCCTCGAAGGGACAGTCCGCTTCATTGGCCCACATGGTATCACAGTAGCTGCAGCGGAGGTTGCAGCCCCTAAAGCGGATAAAGAGAGCTGTCTCTCCTGCCCTCCATCCTTCTCCGTTGATGCTTAAGAATTTTTCCACTACCTGCATTTCTTATTCCTCATAGGCCGCGCAGTTGGAGGGCGTCTCATAGACCTCGATCCGGCGTACCTGATATCCCTTTTCTTTAAGCTTCTCAAAAAAGAAACGGGCAAAGTTCTCCGCCGTGGGCCTGAAGGACACCTGCTTTATGTTGAAGCTCTCGCTCAGAAGGGCTTCCAGGGTCTCATTCTTTAAAGAGCCCTCTTCCATGATCAGGCTGTGGTCGAAATAATCGCAGAGGCTCTTAAGGTCTCTTTTCAGGTCGCCGAAGTCCACCACCATCCCTCTGGTCTGGCCCTCTTCTTCCAGAGACAGACTCTTTATTTCTGTCACTACTCTCCAGCGGTGTCCGTGGATGTTCCTGCATTTTCCGTCGTAGCCCCAGAGGAAATGGGCGGCGTCAAAGCTGTTTTCCGTTTTCAAAAAATACATTGAAATTCTCCAAAATAAAAAAACTCCGCGCAGGGGAACGCAGAGTACAAGAACTGAATCCTGGCCCTGGTTTTGTTTAAAGACAGGATGGCGCCGGCGAACTGTCTCTATTGATCTGTACAGGTGGATCCGTCGTCTGACCGGCGGCCCCTTTTATGATTTACCTTTTTAACCGTTTAATGATTTGTCCTTCCAGGCAGCCTGGCCAGGCCAATAAAAAAGGCTCTGCCAGAAGCAAAGCCATAGGAAAGGGGGCAGTCAGGCCCATGGGCCTTTATGCCTTCCAGTCCCGGTTTTGTCTGATCGGCAGGAGGGTACAAATGAACTGCCGGCTGCCCCCCGGGCAGCTTTCACATTATAGCTTGATTTCAGGATTCCTGCAATGCATCCACAACAACTTTTCCGTACTTTTTCTGAAGGCTTTCTGCAGGATGAGTATCGTAAAAATCGTAATCAGTCGTATTATCGTAAAAGCAACAACCGCCACTCTGCCAAGTGACGGTTGTTTAACTTTATACAACTAA
>CAMOGQ010000244.1 GCA_946614165.1 uncultured Lachnospiraceae bacterium | reverse complement strand
TCGACATAGTCCTTCGGTCCCGCATGATTGCTTCTCAAGAGGCACACCGTCTCGACGTTGGCTGTCCATGGGAACTGATCCACGCAGATGCCCCGGACAGGCCGGTAGCCCTCTGCTATAAAAGCGGGAAGGTCCCTGGCCAGAGAAGTGGGCTTGCAGGAGATATACAGGATATAGTCAACGCCGAAGCGAAGGATCTTGGGCAGTGCTTTGGGATGGATGCCGTCCCTGGGAGGATCCAGAATAATGAAATCCGGCTTTTCCGCGATCTCATCGATGACCTTCAGCACATCCCCTGCTATGAACTCGCAGTTGGAAAGACCGTTCTCCGCGGCGCACGTCCTGGCTGCTTCCACGGCCTCTTCCACGATCTCCACGCCGATCACCTTTCTGGCCGCCGGCGCCATCAGCTGGGTAATGGTCCCCGTCCCGCAGTAAAGATCAAAGACGGTCGCTCCTTCTTTAAGGCCTGTCTCCAGGATATATTTCCTGGCCGTATCATAAAGGACCTCTGCCGACCAGGAGTTGGTCTGGAAAAAGGAAAAGGGGGTGATCCGGAAGGAAAGTCCCAGAAGCTTTTCAGAGAACCAGGACCGGCCGTACAGGATCTCTGTCCCCTCATCCTGAACCACGTCTGCCACTGAATCGTTGGTGGTATGGAGGATCCCCGCTATCTTTCCTTCCAGAGGAAGCTCCAGCAGGGCCCCGGCATATTCCGCCAGGTCATGGCTTTCCTGAGAGGTGGTCACCAGATCGATCAGGATCTCTCCCGTAATGGACGCCTTGCGGACCAGCAGATGGCGAAGATACCCGCTCTTCTGCATGCGGTGATAAAAAGGGACCTTCTTCTGATCGAAGTAGTCTCTTGTCAGCTTCAGGATCTGTCTGTAGTCCCCGTCCACGATCTGACAGTCCGTAACGGATACGATGTCGTAAAAGCTTCCCCGCCTGTGCATGCCAAGGGCCAGGGGGCCTCCCTTATATTCGTCTCCGAAAGAAAACTCCATCTTGTTGCGGTAGCCGAACTCCCTGGGACTGGGAAGGATGCCTTCGAACCAGGAAAGAGGATCCTTCTCTTCTTCCTGCCCTTCTTCCGCATTTTCGCTCCGAAGTCTCCCGGCTTCCTCCATCGCCTGGATCAGCAGCCTCCTTACCTGGCCTTCCTTGAGCTTCAGTTCCTCCTCGTAGGGCAGATTCAGATAGGTACAGCCGCCGCAGATCCCGAAATGGGGACAGGGAGGCTCCGTCTCCAGAGGAGACTTCTCCAGGACCTGAAGGAGATTTGCTTCGGCCTTGCCGGACCGCTTCTTTGTCACTCTCGCTTCCACTTTCTGTCCGGGGACTGTGTTCTTGATGATGCAGGATCCCTGGTCCGTATGCATGACTCCCTTGTTGGGGAAATTTACGTATTCAATGGTGCCCTGAATAATATCGCCTTTTTTCATCCGACCTGTTCTTTCCTCTCCTCCGGACCTTTCCCGGCAGGAGAAATTCATAGTATTTTTTGACAAGGAAAAGGCAGCCCGGCCTGTGCCGGACTGCCAGAATCATTCAATCATATATACCGACGAAACTGCCCTGAGATCATTCCTCAGTGGTCGTCTCTTCTTCTGCAGCTTCCTCTTCGTCGTCTTCGTCTTCGTCGTCCCAGTCGTCGTCGAAATCATCATCGAAGTCATCGTCATCATCGTAGTCTTCGAAATAATCCGGTGTCAGGAAACGGTAGACCGCATAGGCAATCAGTGCAACAACAACGATCCCGCCGATGATCGCAAGGAGACAGATCAGCCTATTGTCATTGTCATCATCTTTTTTCTTAACAATGTTATAAATTGCATCAAGTTTATCTTTCATAGTAATCATAACTCCTTCCGTTATTATATAGATTTCCTATACAGATTTACTATAACACCAAAGTGGCGCATTTGTCACCATTTTATTACAAATGACGGTAAAACAATGACGGTAAAAAACGTCTCCATGAGGTCCCGGATGGGCATAATGCTCAGTCCGAGGCCTTTATAAGTCTGGCAAATGCGGCGTACATGACCTTTCTTCCTGCGTCGTCAAAGTCCACCGTGACCTTATAGTCCTTTGGGGACTCGGAGATCTCCCTGACGGTGCCCTTTCCGAAGCGGATATGCTCCACCCTGTCTCCCACCTGGTAGGCAGGCTTTTCCGGCAGGGAACCTCCCTTTTTAGAGGAAGTCTTTCCGGCAGAGCTTTTTGCTATGAAGGGCTTTTTGGCGTCGTCCGTATGGGGCTTTGTATAAACGGCCTTTGGCTTTTTAAGACCGGCCATGCCCTTCTGCAGGCCCGGAATGGAATCCAGGGAGGGCTTTGCCCCCTTTCCGGGCGCAGGCTTTCCGGCAGATGCTCCGGAAGAAGGCCCGGTCCCGCCAGACCTGCCGCTCTGCCCGAAGGAAGAGGACAGACTGCTTCCGCTGTATCCGTTCCCGTAGGACATGCTCCCATAGGAAGATCTGCCGCCACCAAAGGAACTGCGGCCTCTTCCGTAGGAGGATCCGAAATCCGAACTGAAGGGAAGATCGTCGTCGTCATCGTCATCATCGTAGAAGAAATCATCGTCGAAATAGGATCTTCTCTGCCGCACCGGGTCTCCGTCCAGCAGCTTTTCCGGGATCTCCTCCACGAATTCGCTGACAGGATTGTACTGGGTCTCACCCCTGAGCATCCTGGCGGCGGCGCTGGTCAGGGTCAGGTCCTCCTTGGCCCGGGTGATGCCCACATAGGCCAGGCGGCGCTCCTCTTCGATCCCGTCCTCGTCCGGGTCCTTTAATGCCATGGCGGAAGGAAAGACATTTTCCTCCATGCCTGCGATATAGACGTGGGGGAACTCCAGTCCCTTGGCGCTGTGCAGGGTCATGAGAAGGACCCTGTCGTCGGAATCCTCCACGCTGTCGATGTCTGCCACCAGGGCCACCTCTTCCAGAAAGCCCGAAAGGGTGGGGCCTTCTCCGGAGGCATTCTCCTCGGAAGCATTCTCCTCGTAGGCTACGATCTTGGAGATCAGTTCGTCCAGGTTCCCCTCTCTGTCGTCGGAGTCTTCGTCGTCCAGGTCCCGGAGATATTCGATATAATCCGTCTTTTTCAGGATAGTCTCCGCAAGGGCCCGGATGCTTCCCTCTTCCCGGACTCTGCGAAAGCCCTGGATCAGGTCCGTAAAGTCCGTCAGCTTTGTCTTTGCCTTGCCTATGGAAGGGATCTCTCCCGCCCTTTCCAGGGCCTGGTAGAAGGTGATGTCCCTGTCCCTGGCAAAGTCCATGACCCGGCTGATGGTGGTCTGGCCTATGCCCCGCCTTGGCACGTTCAGGATCCTGCGGACGGCCAGATCGTCGCTGGCATTGTCCACGGTCTTCAGGTAGGCCAGCAGGTCTTTGACCTCCCGCCTGTCATAGAAGTTGGTCCCGCCCACCACGTTGTAGGGGATGGAGCCC
>CAMOGQ010000243.1 GCA_946614165.1 uncultured Lachnospiraceae bacterium | reverse complement strand
TTTTCCCTGTAAATTTCACAGAAATTACAAAGACGAACCGGCAAAAGTCTGCTATAATAGCCCTGTTGTGCAAAAAAAGCACACTTCGGCGTGTAAGAAAGGGTCCGGCAAAGGGGACCCCGGTAATAAATGTGAGAGGAGAACATTCGTTATGGCCGGTAAAAAAGATAACAGATATGAAGGCATGAGTGCCAGCAAGGCAAAGCGCGAGCGCGCTAAAGACGAGCGTGAGGCTTTAAAGCGCAGCGCAAGAAGGACCAGGGCGATTCTGATCGCCATCCCCGTTCTGATCATTGCTCTGATCGCGGGATATGCAGGAAGACAGGTCTATATTGAGAAAAACAAGACCGTGGCTTCCACCGATTACAGTGCAATGCTGAACGACGACGGCTCCATTAAAGACGTGGACGTGACCCAGTATGTCAAGACCTTTGACATCAACGACGTGAAGATCGCCAAGTCTGACGTGGAATTTACCGATGAAGACATGGAAGAGAACATCAAGACCCAGCTGGAGACCTACAAGGAGCTGTCCACAGACGCTGAGCTGACCGTGGCGGACGGCGACGAAGTCAACATTGACTACGTAGGCACCATGGACGGGGAAGAGTTCGAAGGCGGCAGCGCCCAGGACTATGACCTGACCATCGGCTCCAATTCCTTTATCGATGATTTCGAGACCCAGCTGGTGGGAACCCACCCCGGCGACCAGGTGACCGTGGACGTTACCTTCCCCGATCCTTATGAGAACAATCCCGACTACGCCGGCAAGGACGCCAGCTTCGCCGTAACAGTCAACGGCATCTATCAGCTGGGCGAGTTCAACAACGCCTTCGTAAAGAAGAACCTTTCCGAGTACGGCAATACGGTCAAGGAGTATAAGGCCGAGATCAAGAAGACCAACGAAGAGTCCAATCTGGCCGCGGCCGTGAACAATTATGTCAACGATCATATTTCCGCCGATTCCTATCCTAAGGACTATATCAAGCACCTGAAGTCCCTGCAGATGACCATGGACCAGCAGGAATTCGATTACATGGCCCAGATGTATGCTGCCTACGGCATGGCCTTCAACTATACAAACGTCATGGAGTACAAGCAGGTTTCCACTACGGAAGAGTATGAGAAGCTGCTCACCGAGGCCGCCCAGGATACATGCCTTAAGAACATGGCCTACCAGGAGCTGGCAGCCCAGGCCGGCATCACCGTGACGGACGAGGACTTCGATGCCTTCGTGGAAGAGAATTCCGTAGACGAAGAGAGCCAGGAGACCTTCGGAAAGGCATATCTGATCCAGAACTATATCCTGCCCGAAAAGGTCAGGGATTATCTGACAGAGCATGCCACAGTGGAATAAGACAGGAAACTTCATAAAGACAGGTGAGGCCCGGAAGTCGATTCCCGGGCCTTTTTCCTGCTTCGAGGCGAGAGGCTGAGGCTCCTTTCCCCGGATTTTTTTGTTTCTCAGGGGCAGGTTCCCCTTTTTGTTTCCCTTTTTCCGGCAATTTTTGGTGAAGATTTTTTAACATTTGTCCGGGCATGTGTGCTAGAATATTATGGCATAGCGCCATTTTATGCGCTTTAACGGTTTTACTGTTTGTACATGTGTGCGTCCTGCACCGGCCCTGCCGCAGGCAGGACGTCAGCGGACGCCGGTCAGTCATAAGTTTTGGGGGAACGGAAGAGGCAACTTCCGTTTCCGGAGAGATCTGTAGATGAAGTGTAAAAAAACCATCAGGGTGTTTGCTCTGCTTCTCCTTGCGGTCCTTCTTACGGCAGCCCTGCCGGTGGGAGCCCAGGCGGAGATAGAGACCATATCACCGGTGAAGATCGATAAAATGAGGACGCTCAACGTCCTCTTCATAGGAAACAGCTACAGCGAGGATACATCCAGATATCTGTACGATATTGCAGACCAGACCGGCTACAGGATCTGCGTCGGGGACTGCTGGCTGGGAGGATTAAAGATCTGCGATCATGTAAACAATGCCATGACCGATGCCAGGGTCTACACATATTTTGAGAACAGCGACGGAAACTGGAATCAGATGAGCGACAGCGGCAATGAGTTCTGGCCTCTTTCCAGCGTCCTGAGCCTCAGAAGATGGGACGTCATCATCCTTCAGTCCAAGAGCGTGGACGTAGGCCTGCTTTCTTCCTTCTATCCGGAAGGGGACCTGTCAAAGCCCTGCCTTCTGGAGGAACTGGCATGTTACTGCAAGGTATACTGCCCCTGGTCCTGCGTCGCCTACAACATGACCTGGGCCGACAAGGAAGGCTCCGAATCGGAGGGCTTCGAGGAATACGGCACCCAGATGCGGATGTGCGAGGCTGCCTGGTCTGTTACAAAATACATTCTGGATACCAGGTGGGAAGCCGGCGATCTGACTTCGGAGAATTCTCCCGCCGGGGCTGAAGAGACAGCTCCCGCTCTGGCAGAAGGGATCTCCCGCCTTGCGGGGCCCCTTCCTTCCGAAGCTCCCTCCGTGGATTTCGTGATCCCCGTGGGAACGGCCATTCAGAACGCAAGATCCTCCTACATGGGAGACACCCTTACCAGGGACTATAAGCATCTGACCTACGGCATAGGAAGATATCTGGCTTCCATGACGGTGGCAGCCTCTCTGGGCTATCCCGTGGAGACCATCTCTTCCATGGATCTTTATGAAGCCGCCAGCAGCCTGCATCTGCCCCTTCTCAAGTCCAGTGTCAGGGCTGCCCTGGAAAATCCCTTTGCCCTGTCTTCCCAGACCCAGGAAAGGCCGGTCCTTTCCTGCATGCATGTGGCAGTGAAGGAAGAAGGAAAGCGGGCGATCCTCAGCTGGGACAGTGTGGCGGGAGCCACCTCCTACGTGGTCTCCTACCAGGACAGCGCCTCTTCCCAGAGCACTTCGGTGACACTCCCTTCTTCCGATACCTCCTATGATTTCATGGGAGAGGAGGGACCGGTTTTTATCAGTGTCTGTGCCGTGGGAGATGCCTATATATCACGGTCGGTACCCAGTGAAACATCGATCTATCTTCGATGAGAAGGCGGACGGCATGAAAAAGCGCGCGGATTTTTTCCGCGCGTTTTTTGGACGCTTCCTGTATGGGGAAGGTCTGAATCCGTATGCTGAGATTCTGACGCTGCAGTTTTTGATTCTGCCGGGGAGATGCTTAAAAATGCGGATGGATAAACTGCCCGGGCATTCCGGGATCCTCTTCCCGGCAGGCTTCATGTTCCTCCGCATGAATTTATGCTGGACTTCAGGGGAGAATGAAGTCATGCTGAATTTAACAAAGGAGAGCCGGCGCGACAGGCCGCGCCGGCTCTCTTTTCCTTCGGAACTATCTGCCGGCAGGGGCAGAAGTCCGTTTTTTGAACGTATGCATTTATTCCGGGTCCTTATCCCAGGGGGATCTCCACGATCTGGGCCATGCGGACCAGGCAGTCCTCGATCTGGCCGGAGATATCGCTGACCA
>CAMOGQ010000242.1 GCA_946614165.1 uncultured Lachnospiraceae bacterium | reverse complement strand
ATAGAATGTCGCAGAAGGCTTCGTACTTCTGCTCCTGTGTCAGGCTGTTGTAGTACTTATGTCTTTCCCTGTCAGAGGCAAAACTCTTCATACAGGTCCCCCTCTCTCGCAGCCGGGTCTGATCATGAAAAACTGTCCCAGACCCGGATTCCCTCTTTACCCAGTCTTTTAAGGCACTCATCTGTCAGACCGGTCCAGAGCGCGCAGTGGTCCAGAATGATGGCGTCCGACGTGATCACCAGGTCTTTGTCATACAGGGCCCTGTCCACGTCTTTGATTACTTCTATGTTCAGATCTCCGGGGAAATCTTCTCCAAGTTCGGCGATCCTTGTTTTCAGCCTTCCCGAATTGGAAACCGGGGCATCCAGGAGAATTTTTGCCCTTGAAACGCCCGCTTCCTTCAAAAGAGAAAGCATCATGGCCGCCGCCCCGTCGGTTTCGGGAATCAGCCTGTAAGTTCCCCGCAGAGCCGCCAGATCCCGCACGCAGGTATCCATGCAGTCCAGAAGAATGGAGTCGCTCAGCATGACTTCCAGGGTAATGATGGTATTAAAGCCGTCGATCCAGACTTCTTTTCCGGAAAGCTCCGTCAGGGGAATCTTTTTTGAAATTCTGTCTTTTATCCTTTCGGATTTTCCTATGCTTCTCATGATGGCCATCCGCTGGCGCTCCGAAAGCAGGAAATGATTTCCGGTAAAGGTGGCAGCGCTTTTTAAGTCGTAGCCTTCATTGATCAGATAGAGGATATGGCGGGATGCCCTTCTCATGGTCTCCACCGCCTCAGGAGAAAAGTTTCTTACATCCTCCGGCACAAAGCCCCGTTTCGCATTCACGTAAACTTCCTCTTTCTACTGCAGATCCAGTCTCATAAGGACCAGTTCCTGATATTCCCCGTTCTTTTTAAGAAAGCCTGCGGGATTTCTTCCGTATTCAGAGAATCCCGCCTTTCGATACAGAGCCAGGGCCGCTTCATTATCAGCGGAAACCTCCAGTTCCAGCTGCCGGTAACCGGCCTTTCTGGCACAATCAATGCAGGCCTCTGTCAGAGCCCGGCCAAGGCCAAGGCCCCAGCAGGCTTTTGCGATGCTGATGCCGAATTCTGCCCTGTGGCGGAGCTTAACGGCGTCCCCTTTCCTGGAAAACCCTGCAAGGCCGGCTACGCGTCCGTCAACCACTGCCAGAAGCTCTGCTTCCACAGGGTTCTCTGCCTTTGCCTTAAGAAAATTTCCTTCCATCTCCGGGGTAAATGTGATCTCTTCCGGATAAGTCAGAAGAAACTCCGTCTCCTCATGGGTCAGGATAAAGTTTTCCAGGGCTGCTTTCCCGTCTTCCTGTCTGCCGTTTCTGATGCAGCATTCTCTCCCGTCCTTCAGGGAGATGATTTTTCTGTATTCCAAAACCTTTTATTCTCCTTTCAGAAAGCATTGATGTCTCCTTCTTCGTCGAACAGGCTGAGCTGCTCGTATTTTGAAGGAAATTCAGCCAGAAAAGCAAAGCATTCATCCGGCGTGCTCATAATGTCATACTGTCTGCACCTGTCTGAAAAGACCTTCATCAGGGTCTCTGCCGCGGGACTTGGCAGTTCATAGGCATTTCCGTAGGTCCTTATATATCTGTCCTTCAGGCCCGGGAAATACCTGTCCAGAGCCGCATAGTAGTATTCCCTGTCGCCTTCCCGCAGGGTCAGTCCCATGCCGAAGCTGATGATTCCCTTTACACCGGCTCCTGCGCAGGCATCCACCAGCTTCTCTATGTTTTCTTCCGTATCATTGATAAATGGCAGGATGGGCGTCATCCATACAATGGTGGGGATCCCCCTCTTTTTCAGGATCTCCAGCACTTCGATTCTGCGGGAAGTAACGCAGACATTCGGCTCCAGGATCCTGCAGAGCTCATCATCGAAGGTGGTAAGGGTCATCTGGACCACGCATCTGGTAGTTCTGCTGATCTCATCCAGAAGATCCAGATCCATCAGGATCCTGTCGGATTTGGTGATAAGAGAAGCCCCGAAGCCGTATTTCAGGATGATCTCCAGACATTTCCTGGTCAGATGGAGCTGTTCCTCACAGTGCATGTAGGGATCCGACATGGAGCCTGTCCCGATCATGCATTTCTTTCTTTTGGACCGGAGGGCAGCCTCCAGAAGCGCAGGAGCATTCTGCTTTACCTCTATATCTTCAAAAGCATGGGTAAAGTGATAGCATCTGCTCCTGCTGTCGCAGTAGATGCAGCCGTGCGTGCAGCCCCGGTAAATATTCATTCCGAAATATCCTCTGCTTCCGGTCAGTATTCCTTTTGCGTCCACAAAGTGCATCTTTTCCATCTCCCGCGGGTATATTCCCGTTAAAAGCGGCCTTCCATCTTTTAAGCATCTGAATACGATATTCCATATCCTTTATCAAGAATATCACTCTTTTGGCAGGGTAACCACAGAAACAGATTCATTTTTTTCGAACATTTGTATTGACACCCCGAACATGTGTTGCTATAATAATATCGAACAGTCGTTTGTAACATCTGTTCAGAAAAGACATTCAGAGGGAGGTGCTATCATGAAAAAGCTGTCTTTTGCCACAACGATCCGAACCCTTCGGATCCGCTATGATCTTTCTCTGTCCGATCTTGCCGATCTCACCGGGATCAGCCCTGAAGATCTCAGAAAAACAGAGGAAGGAGCAAAGGTCAGACTCAGCTCCTATCAGCTGGGAGAACTGGCCGACGCCTTTTTCTGCAACCGTCAGTATCTGCTGGACCTGTACGGCTGGAAAAAGGGCGATGATACCATCAGCGACTATCTTGCCTATCTGGATAATCAGAAGCTCTGGACAGACATCAGCGAGTCCGCTTTTTCCTGTCTTCAGGGCCCTGTGCCTGTCATGGCGGCAGGCTGAAGATCCGGAGAGACTTGAATAAATACAGAAGGGAGGACCCCCATGTCTGTGATGTGGAACTGCTGGCACGGCTGCACCAAGCTGTCGGCCGTATGCCTAAACTGCTACATGTACCGGCGCGATGCCATGTACGGCAAAGATTCGACTGTCGCCGCGAAGACAGGAGCCTTCCGTCTGCCCGTAAAAAAAGACCGGCAGGGCCGTTACAAAATCCCCTCCGGAGAACTGGTCTATACCTGCTTTACTTCCGATTTCTTCCTGGAGGAGGCCGACGAATGGAGGAAGGAAGCATGGGAAATGATCCGGCTCCGCCCCGATCTGACCTTTTTCATTATCACGAAAAGACCGGACCGCTTTTATGCAGGTCTTCCGAAAGACTGGGGAGACGGTTACGATAACGTCTGCATCTCCTGTACCTGCGAGAGCCAGTACACGGCAGACCTCAGGCTTCCGGTCTTTCTGGAACTGCCCATAAAGCATAAAAGCATTACCCACGAGCCCATGCTGCAGAAGATCAACATCCGCAAGTACCTCCGGGAATACGGCAGCGTGATCGAATCCGTATCCTGCGGAGGAGAATC
>CAMOGQ010000241.1 GCA_946614165.1 uncultured Lachnospiraceae bacterium | reverse complement strand
GGTCGGGTATACGGTGCTACGCAATTACACAACAATATCAAGTATTCCTAAGATAAAAGGCAAGTGGGGCAACGAGAGCAGGAAATACTGTCTTGGTTTTCTTCCCCTTGCCTTTTGTCCATTTGGTACCGAGAACTTTGGGGCTCAGGATAAAGTTGACAGTATTTCCATTGCATTGAGTATAGCGCCTGAGAGGTTCCTTCTGTCCGTAGTCTCATGACTTTGCTACACGCTTCTTTCACCCCATCGTCTCCGATTTGGCTTGCGCTTAGTAAGCGATTAATATTTGGGTGTTTATACAAACCTGATCCAATCCTCTATGATGGTAGTAGGTAGAAATTTACTCCAAAAGCAAAATACCCCAGCCGCTTCGGCTGCGGCCAGAGTACCTTGACAATTCACATATGATTGAAATGATCTGAGATTATTCCTGTTCTTTATCGTAGGCTTTGATTGCATCCTGAAGCTGGACGCTCCAGGGCATCAGATCTTCAAGTGTAGATTCATCAAGCTCCTCAAGTGAGGGTAATGATGACATCTTTTCCAACACATATCTAAGGTAGTAGTAGGGATTTACTCCATTCAGCTTTGCGGTTTCTACAAGAGAATAGATGATGGCACTGGTCTGTGCGCCAATCGGCTGATCTGCAAATAACCAGTTTTTCCTGCCTATTACGAACGATTTACAGCCCTGCTCAGTCAGGTTGTTTGTGAGACTGCAGCGCCCGTCTTCCAGATATGTCAGCAGATACTTCTTTCGGTTCTTTATATAAGTGATGGCCTTGTCGAAACGGGTGCCCTTGACCGGCGTCTGACGGTCAACCCACGCAAAGAAAGCATCCAGAATGGGACGCTCCTTTTTATTACGTGCATCTTTTATAGCATCAGGACTCTTGAATTTCGCCCGGATCCGCTTTTCTTCGATGAAAAGCTTTTCTACATACAGAAAGCCCTGTACTGCCGGGTCTGAATGATCGTCCTTCTTCCCTTTGGGAATCGCATCCAGCAGATAGCGCCTGACATGTGCATAGCAGCTGCAGCGTTTTGCATGTGGCAGGCTGTTGTATCCGCCGAACCCATCGCACATGAAGTATCCGCAGTAATCGCCGAGGAAGTTCGCCGCGTTATATCCCCCACGTGTTTCCGTGTAATTATACAGGATGATGGGGACCCCTCCGTCTTCACCGGTCCTGAAGACCCACATGAATGACTTCGTCTGGGCTTTCCGATTCGGCTCATGAAGTACCTGAAGAGGGGTTTCGTCTCCCATAAGGAACTGACGAACGAGAAGCCTTGCGTGCATGTGATTATACAGCAGCTTCAGAAAGGTCTCTGCATTCCTGATGATCCAGCCTGCAAAAGTGGCTCTGGTGATCTTCAGGCCGTAAAGCCGCTCCCAGTCTTTTTCCTGCCGGTACAGCGGAACACTGTTGCAGTACTTCTGATACATGATCCAGGCTACGGTAGAAGCAGAGGCCATTCCCTTCATCATGTGGGGCTTGCCATCTTTTCCCTTAATGATATAGGGAAGTTCTGTTCCAGACTGCTTGCAGCTGGGGCATCCGTAATTCTTTGAATAGTAATTGATGACCTCAATATATCCAGGAACTCTATGGATCTCCTGGCGCACGAATTCCTCGCCAATGTATTCCAGCTCTGTACCGCAGACAGGGCATGTGCGCTGTTCTTCACTGACGTCAAGATACTCTTTTCTATGTCTGCAGTTCCTGTATTTTTCCTGATTGGTCTGCTTTTCCTTCCGAGGTTTCGGTGCCGCGGGATTCTGCTGACCATCGGAGGCTTCACTTTCCTCAGGAAATTCGACTTTTTCAGGCGCAGAAGGCTTGAATTCTTCCTCTGCTTCATTGAAAAGGCTGATCTGGCCGGGAAAATCATTGGATTTCTCACTCTTTTTTCCAAAGAGCTTCTTTTTCCAGAACTCGACCTCTTCTTTAAGTCTGGAGATCTCAGTGTCTTTCTCAGCCTCATTCGTCTTAAGACTTTCGATGGTACGGTCTTTTTCAGCCATTCGGGCCTGAGATTCTTCGAACGCCTTTGTCAGAGATTCGATCTTCTTATTCAGTTCTGCTATGGTATCCTTCAGCTCAGCAAAGCGGATATCATGTCCGGTCGAATCCATGCAAAGTTCCCTCCAGTAATGTTATATCTATTATAACACAAATATAACAATACTGAAAGGACTTTTATGTTTTTTGTTAACGGAATTATGAAAGACGGCAGCCGGAATACTGCTAGCGTACCTTAATGGCTTTTGGCTGTTCAATGTCCAGGCCATCCATAAGGTATCCGAATTCTTTCCATGTAATGTTCCTTGCCTCTGAATGGTTTCTTGGCCACCGGTAACGGCCTTCCGCAGTCAGCCTCTTATAGATCAGAACAAGGCCATCCGGCTCTTTGAGGATCGCCTTGATACGGTCACTGCGTCTTCCGCAGAACAGGTACAGGCTTCGGTTGTCTGGCTGGTCCGTATTTAACTGGTCCCTGATGATAGCACAGAGCCCATCTATGGACTTGCGCATGTCCGTATAGCCAGTAATTATGTAGATCCTGTCGACAACAGAAATATCCGCTAACATAGTGATGTCCTCAGCGATCTGATGGCCGCTTTCATCAGTTCAGGATCTGCTCCGTTGCAGACCCTGATACAGGAGGAACTGTCAAGGATGATTTCTATCGTATGTGAATTGTCAAGGTACTCCGTTCTTTCCTGCTTGGCAGGAGCCGGCCGGGCAGATCTCCCGGGAAGGTCATCCAGATCAGGAACAATATCGATCTGGACTACATCCTGTTTCGCTGTAAAGTCCATTGCTGCTCCAGTTCTGTCGACTGAAGCAGGAATGTCGCATGCCAGCTTCCTAAGTCTGGAGACTGCATTATAAAAGCTGCTTTGCGGGATATCATGCTGCTCACACCATACACTGTCAGGCAGTCCGCTCTGACGGCTTTCTGTGATCAGATTCATCCACTCATCATTAGATCGGGCAGGGTGCCTGGTACGCATCAAGTTTTCCTCCGTATGAATGATAGTGATTTTTTACTTCCTATACTGTCAGGAGATCTGACGAATGGAGTAAAGTGTTATCTTCTACCATACATTATGAAGGGAATTTACTCAGGCCTCCACCCACCCAAAAATTTACCGCTTACTGCGCTTAGCTACATAGGCGATAGATGCCTACGATCGGACTTTCACCGGCGAGAACCGCTCGGAACTTATGAAATAGCGACAGAATAATTCTTTCCTTATGAAGACCAGTTTTCTCTGTATCTGCGGAGAAAACTGGTTCTGTCGCTGTTCTGTCGCCTGTTCCACTTCCGACAGAATCTACCGGCCCCGGAAGGGGCCTTTTTATTACGGTATTACGGATCTGAGCTCCCGGCATACGCGACAGATCTCCGCCTTTTTCCCATCGACAAAAAACATCTTCCCTGCGGCGACGAAATCCGTTCCTTCCCGCAGGTATC
>CAMOGQ010000240.1 GCA_946614165.1 uncultured Lachnospiraceae bacterium | reverse complement strand
ATAAGGGATGGCCGGCAGATGGATCCTGACCGTGGTCCCCTCGTCCGGCTCGGACCAGATGACAAGGCCGTAGGACTCCCCGAAGCGGAGCCTGATCCTGTTGTGCACGTTGCAGAGGCCCACGCCGTTTCCGTGCCGGGAGGCGTTTTCTTCCATGTCCGGCTCCCTGCCGGAGAGAAGCTCCCTTACTCTCTCTTCTGGCATGCCCAGGCCGTTGTCCGTCACATCCAGAAAGACATCCTCTCCCTCTCTGCTGCCCCGTACCAGGATCTCGCCGTCCCCGTCCATGGTCTGGACCCCGTAGTAGATGGCGTTCTCCAGGATGGGCTGGAGGATCAGCTTGACGGTGCACAGATCCATGATCCTGTCAGGGATGTCAAAGGTGACCGTAAAGCTGTTCTTATAGCGGATCTGCTGGATGTTCATATAGGACTGGGCATGGCGGATCTCGTCCCGGATGGGGATGATGGTCCGGCCGTGGCTGATACTGATCCGGAGGAGGCTTGCCAGCTGGCGGATCATATAGACGGCGCCTTCGTCATGGCCTCCCTCGATCATCCAGACTACCGAGTCCAGGGTATTGTAGAGGAAATGGGGATTGATCTGGGACTGGAGGGCGTCCAGCTCGCTCCTTCTCTTCTGTTCCTGCTCCGTAAGGACATCCTCCATCAGCTCGTTGATCTTCTGGACGGAGGTCTTAAGGGTCCTGCCCAGATGCTCCACCTCCTGGGGGCCGCCGATATAGATCTCCGGACTTAAGTTGCCGTTCTCCAGATCCTTTACGGAATCGTCCAGCTTCAGAAGGGGGCTTACGATATTTCCTGATACGATCTGGTTGACCAGAAGAATGCCCAGAAGCGCAAAGGCCAGGACCAGGACCACGAAATAGCGGCTTTTGCCCATGCCCATGCTGTAGCTCTTATGAGGGATCACGCTGATCAGCTTCCAGCCGGTATAGCTGACGGTCCTTACGATGGTGGTCCGATTGGTCCCTTCAAAGAAATCCATGTAGGTCCCGTCGGTCCTGCCGGCGGCAGTCAGGTTGTCTTCGGAATAAAGGCCCGCGTTGATCAGACTCATGCGGGGATGATAGATGATGTCTCCTTTGCTGCTGCAAAGGTAGATATATTCCGAGGTATTGTCCGAATTGGCCTTTTCCAGAAGCTGCTGGATGCCCGAGAAGTTCATATCCACCAGAAGGACCCCCTGCTCGGGAAGGCCCCGGCGGCTCAGCTCCACCGCCCGGCTCATGGAAATGACCCAGTGGTAGCGGCCCGGCGTCTCGTCGAAGAGATTCTGGACATGGGGCAGAGAAAAGTGCAGGTTTTCCACCTTGTTTAAGGCGTCCGTGAACCAGGACTGGTCCGAGACGCTCACCCCCTCCCGGCCGGCAGAGACCGGGACCGCGCTGACCAGGTCTCCGTCTTCCGTGTAGAGGGCAATGCTGACCAGGTCATCCTTATAGGCCTCGTAGAGGAGGCTGAATTCCGAATCCAGCGAATCGGTCTCCAGATCCTTGTTCTTGATGCAGGAGTAATAGAGGGCGTCCGAGATCCGCCGCATGGTCCGCAGGTAGTCCTCGGTGGACCGCTTGGTCTGGCCCAGGAACTGGCCTGCGTTCTCTGTGGTCACGGCCTGGGTCCTGACAGAGAACTGGCTGTACAGAATGATCCCCAGAAGGACCATGCCGATCCCCGCGATCAGAGAAAAGGACAGGGTTATGGACATCTGTATGCCGGCGCTTCCGATCTTCAGCCGTTTTCTGATCTTTTCCAGATTCCTTCCGATTCTATCCTTCACGATTTACTGTCCTTTACTTTCCTGTATCTGGTAGGTGACATTCCGAATTTCTTCTTAAATACATAGCTGAAGTAGTTGGGATCCGCATAGCCCACCTTCTCGGCCGTGATATAGGTCTTCTCGTCTTCCTCGTCCATGAGGCGGATGGCCTCCTTCATCCGAAAGTCCGTCAGATAGCTGATGAAGGTGGAGCCAGTCTCCTTTTTGAAGACCGTGGAAAAATAGGCGGCGCTGACCCCCAGGGAGGAACAGACCATCTCCAGGTCCAGGTCCGAATCACTGTAGTGGTCTTTGACAAATTCCAGGGCCTGGGTCACAAAGGACTGGGTCTTGGTCAGACGCTGGTCCCGGAGGATGGCAAGGGCCCGCTCCGACGTCTCCAGAAGCCACTGGCCTATATCTTCCGTGGAGTCCATCTGGAGAAGGTAGGTATAGATGTCCTCATGCTCCGGGCTGACCCTTTCGATGTCGATCTCGCTGCCTGTGCAGAAACGGTAGAAGCCTGTGACCAGGTCCATGAGCACCAGGCGGTATTCCCGGATCCCCAGGCCGGAGCGGCCGATCCAGGCAGTCAGGCGGCCGATCTGTTCCTTCAGCAGGTCTTCATTGCCCATGCGGATCTGCTTGAAGACCCCCTGCAGGATCTCCTCGAACTGGGTCTCGCTGGTATCGCTCTCGGGAGCGATCTCCTGAATGTTGATGGCCTTGCCGGTGCCGTAGATGACCCTGTAGGAAACAGCCTCCCTGGCCCCGTCGTAGACCGAGGAGATCTCCCGGATCTGGGTGGTGGTCCTGGAGATGCCCACCGTGGTCAGAGCTTTGCAGGAGCGCCTGGCCAGGCGGCAGAAGCGGTCGCAGTCGTCGGTATAGGCCGAGATCTCGTCCTGGGAGGAAAGCTGGGACAGAACCAGAATGTTCCCACGATAGGAAAAGACATAGCTGCGCCATCTGTCCTCAAAATAGTCCTGGGCCAGTTCCCGTACGGAAAAGTGCATCAGCCTGGGATTCAGGCCCTCCGGGATCTCGGACGCGGACACATGGACGATGGAGACCACGTAGACGGGGCCTTCCAGCTTCAGGCTGTAGTCTTCCAGAGCATCCTTCAGTTTTTCCTCCGATATATGTCCCTCCATCAGGGACATGAAGAAATTCTCCCGAAGGAGGGGCAGGCTGTTCTGATAATATTCCTCCAGGCGTTCCACGGAGCTTCGCCTGTCCCTGTCCTCGTCCAGGCGCTTATGGACCTTTTCAAAGACCCTTCGGACCTCCGCGGAGTCGATGGGCTTTAAAAGATATTCCTCCGCTTCCAGGCGGATGGCCTCCTTGGCATACTCGAATTCGTCGAAGCCGGAAAAGATAATGATCCGGATATCGGGAAAGAGGCTCTTTAAGTGCCTGGACAGCTCCAGTCCGTCCATGTAGGGCATCTTGATGTCCGTCATGACCACATCGGGCTGCAGCTCCTCCGCCATTTCCAGAGCCTCTGCCCCGTTGGAGGCGGATCCGCAGATGGTAAAGCCCAGTTCTTCCCAGTTCAGTTTTCGCATGATGACTTCGATGACTTCCTGCTCATCGTCCACCATGAGAACGGAATACTTATTCATGAAACAGCTCCTGCTTTAAAAAAGCGGCCGGGGTGGGCCCGGCCGCTACGATCAGTCCTCTTAGACTTATTTCTTTGCAACGTATTTTCTGATATCCAGAGA
>CAMOGQ010000239.1 GCA_946614165.1 uncultured Lachnospiraceae bacterium | reverse complement strand
GGCGTTAAAGGTGCCGAAACTCCCCGCCTTTTTCCCCTTCAGGGAGGCTCCCATGGCTTCCGCCGCATCCTCTACGATCACCGCCCCGTGCCTTTCGCAGATTTCCAGGATCTCGTCCATACGGGCGGGAACGCCGTAAAGGTGGGCCAGGACGACGACCCTGACATCCGGATAGAGGCAAAAGGCTTTCTCCAGGGCCTCCGGATCCATATTCCAGGTCTTTTCCTCGGTGTCGATAAATACCGGCACTCCGTCCTCATATAAGACGGGATTGACGGAGGCGTCGAAGGTCATATCCGAGCAGAAGACCTTCTGTCCCCGGAGGGCCTGTCCCGGGGCCGCCCCGGGGCTGACTCTTTCTCCCGCCAGCTTCATGCACATATGCAGGGCCGCCGTGCCCGATGAAAGGGCCACGGCATAGCGGACCCCGCAGGCGCGGGCTGTCATCTCTTCCAGGGCCGTGATATTGGCCCCCACGGTGGATACCCAGTTGCTTTCAATGGCTTCCCTGACAAACTCCAGCTCCTCTCCGTGCATGGTGGGGCTGGAGAGCCATACTTTCTTTTCAAAGGGTCTGATCATAGTCTGTTTCCTCCGGCATCTTCTGAAGAGGGAGACCCCCGGAATTCCTCCATGGTCGCGGAAGATCCCGATGTAATGCCTTCTTTCTTTAGTACCTTCAAAGCTGTCTGAAAAATGATCTTCCAGTCGCCCAGGAAAGTGATGTTGTCTACGTACTGTACGTCCCATTCAAACTTTTCTTCCCAGGAAATGCTGTTCCTGCCATGGACCTGGGCAAGGCCCGTAAAGCCCGGCCTTACCTCATGGCGCCTAGCCTGGCGGGCATTGTATAAAGGAAGATATTTGACCAGAAGGGGACGGGGCCCCACCACGGACATATCTCCCTTCCAGATATTGATAAGCTCCGGAAGCTCGTCCAGAGAGGTGGCCCTGAGCATTCTTCCAAAAGGGGGAAGGCGGTCCGCATCCGGCAGAAGGTCTCCCTTTTCGTCCCTTGCATCGGTCATGGTCCGGAACTTATAGAGCTTAAAGATCCTTCCTCCCATGCCCGGTCTTTCCTGGGTAAAAAGGACGGGGGAGCCAAGATGGACCCGCACCAGAAGGGCCGTAGCCGCCATCACAGGGCTCAGGACCAGAAGGGCCGCAGAAGCGCACAGAAAGTCCTGGGGCCTTTTGATATGCTTCTCATAAAAGCCTCTCTGTCTGCTGCTGCCCTTACTTTCCTCTTTTCCCTTCATCGCTGCTGTTCTTTTCTCCGTATCCTTCGTAGCTTCCATAATATCCGTTCTTTTTATTGTAGCCGTATCTCCCGTAGTAGCCGTACCGGCCGTAGCGGCCGTACTGATAGTAGCCGTATCCGTAGCCGCCGGAGAAGACGGAGGATTCTATGCCGTTAAGGACCGTGCCCACCACACGGGTCCCGGTGCCTGCCATCATCTCCATGCCTTCCTGCAGGGAAGCCAGCTTGGCAAAGTCCTGCCGGACCACGTAGACGCAGGCGTCCGTATTCTTGGCAATGATGGAAGCGTCCGATACCACCGCGCTGGGAGGCGTATCCAGAATCACATAGTCCGCCATTCCCTTCATTTCCTCCAGCATGGCCCGGAAGGCATCCGTATTGAGCAGCTCCGCAGGGCTCGAGATGCTGCCGTGACCGGGAAGGATGCGCAGCTTGGGATTCTTTTTATAGGGCACCAGGGCTTCCTTAAGAGGGACCTTCCCGGAGAGCACCTCGCTGATGCCTTCCGAAACCTCCTCCAGCCCCAGCTTGCCGGCGGCGGAAGGGTTTCGAAGATCCAGGTCCGCCAGGATGACCCTTCTGTCCTTATGGGCCAGGGACAGGGCCAGGTTGGTCGCCACCGTACTTTTTCCTTCCGAAGGCAGGGCGCTGGTCACAAGAATGGTCTTAAGGCCCTGCTGCGACAGTTCCTTTTCCAGGCGGTTGCGGATGGAACGGAAGGATTCGATAAAGAAATAAGGGATGTTCTTTTCATCCACGGCGATCCGGTAAGTCTTCTTTCCGGACCTTTTTTTCATCTGCACGCTGGGAAGAGATCCCAGGGCCGGCACGTTGAACAGGACCTTCAGGTCCTTTTCGGACCGGACAGTCATGCGGGTAATGGCATAGAGGAAAAGCCATATGAGCACGAGACCCAGGGCCAGAAGGGCGCCGATGCCGGCATAAAGCCTGGCCCGCAGGGGATTGGAAGGGCTCTGAGGGACCCCGCTTTCGTCCATCAGCTTCAGTTCCACGTCTCCTATGACATAGGAGCTGACCTCCGGATAGTTGCGGATGACGCTCTGCAGGATATCATAGGCGAGCTGAGCCCTGTCCGCTTCCGCCTTCAGGGTGATCAGACTGGTCCCCTTTAGGACCTCCGCGCTGATCCTGCCGGAAACGCTGTCCGTTCCCAGATCTTCCGCCACCAGCTTGTTCATCAGATCCCCCGACAAAAGATAGGGGAATACGTTTCCCAGCTGGGAGGTGACCGCGGAATTGTACTGGTTCCTGTCATGCCCCGTGGAACTGACGCTGTTTACGATAAAGGTGGACTGGGCCGTATAGACCGGTCTGTAAAGGAGCCTGGCCCCGCCGTATGCGATGCTGCTGACCACAGAGATCAGAATAAAGATCTTCCACCAGTTTCTGATAAAGCATTTGAGCATGTCGTCCAGAACGATCTCGTAATCGATATGGTCATTTCTGGACTGCATGAAGCTCATGGTCTCATCTGTCATAATGTCCTCCGTAGCCGTAACCGTACCCATAGCTTCCGTTGCCGTAGGCGAACATGCCCACGCTGCCGAAGCGCCCGGAATAGGCATAGTTGAAGACGCAGCCCAGCACCCTGCTGTGCTCTGCGCCGGTCAGGGAATCGATGCCGTCGTTGATCTGTTTTGCCTCCACAAAGTGCTGGCGGACCACCAGCATGCTGGCATCCACCATGTCCGAAAGCTCTTCCGCATCCGCCACCAGCTGCATGGGAGAGGAGTCTACGATGACATAGTCATATCTGTCTCTTAACAGCAGCAGCAGATCCCTCATCCTGGTAGAGGAGAGCATTTCCATGGTCTGGGGCATGGCATTCTTATTGAGAATGCAGTCCAGTCCTGTGCCGGGGACGGTCTGAATGATGTTTTTTTCCTGATCGAAGTCCGTATTGTCCAGAAGATAATCGCTGAGGCCGGTAAACTCTGCCTCTTTCATGTTCAGGACCTTATAGAGGGCCGGCTTTCTGAAGTCAGCGTCGATCAGGATCACCCGGCTGCCTTCCTGGGCCATGGCCAGGGCCAGGTTGGAGGAGATGGTGGACTTTCCTTCGTTCTCCATCACGCTGGTGATCAGAAGAGACTTGGCATGCCGCTCGTTCATAAGGTTAGTGGTGCGGCTGGCCAGCTTGCGCAGGGTCTCCACGAAGCGGAAGCTGGTGGCCGGGTTGGTGATCAGGATGGACTTTTTATCCTTTCTCAGCCTGGACCGGAGGG
>CAMOGQ010000238.1 GCA_946614165.1 uncultured Lachnospiraceae bacterium | reverse complement strand
CTATGTCTCTGCCCCTGCAGAAAGAACCCTTCGATCCCGAAAGGACCGGGAGCTTCTTTTCGGCCCTCCTGCCGTCAGGAGCATTCCGCAAAGATCTGGCAGGACTTCTTCGCTGCAGAAGAGAGGACTATCTGTCCATGCTGAGCGTTCTGGGTTCGGACTTAAGAGGAGCCGTTAAGATCCTTGAGGAGGAATTCCCCCTTCCGGAGGCCCTTTACGAGGACATTGACGAAAGCGATCTGCAAAGACTTGCAGGGGGAAACGGAGAAGATATGGCGTCCCTTCTGATCCGGTCCTCATCGGCCCTTCCCGGAGAGCATCCTTCCTGCTGCCTGATGCGGCGGGAAGGGGAAGGCGTCTGGCAGCTTCCCCGGGGAGAGATGACAGGAAACCGGAGAGTGCTGCAGAGCAGGCCCCTGTATGAGAGAGGGCTGTTAAACGCAGCCATCTGCATGAGGGCCGCACAAAGGCTCGGGATTCCCGCAGCAGCTGCAAAACTGCTGGGAAAGGGAGAGGACCACAGGATCCTCCTTGCCGTAAATAGAAGCGACCGGGCTGTATCAGGGGAAGAGGGGAGAATTACAAAACGGCATCAGGAAGACATGGGCCAGGCCCTGGGAATCGGACCGGAAAGGGAAAAGGACTATGAGGGCTACATGGCCGCCATGTTCCGGCTTCTCAGGGAGAGGGCCCTGCGTCCCATACCGGACATGCTTTCCCTGTGGGACAGGATCGTCTTTAACTTTCTTGCAGGCAACCTGGAGGGCGGGGCAAGTTCTTTTGCCCTGAACTACAGCAGTGACCTGTCTGCCCTGTCTCTGGCACCCGCCGAATTGATTTCCTGTACGGCCATGTATGATCCCGTATCCGGTACGCTTCCCTTTCATATCGACGGCTGCTACAGTCCTGACAGCCTGACCGGCAGGTCCTTTGAAAGGATGGCTCCCGAATGCGGCATTGGAAGGAAGATGGGAAGAGAGCGTTTTGACCGTCTGGCCGCAGGATTTGAAAAAGCCATCTATGAAAGTGCGGAGGAACTTGAGATACAGGGATTTGAAGACGCCCTCATCCTGGCTGGACAGATCCTGGAAGCGGGAGGCATAAGAAATCTGCGTTAAAAAGGAAAGAGGCATGAACGAGGGCAGCACAGGGCACTTACAGGCAGAACGGAGATCAGATTGGCAGACTTAATTGTTAGGAAGGCAGAAAAAGGGGATTTTGAAAGGGTCATGGATTTTTATCGTTCCATGACTGAGAGAATGAAGGAAAAAGGATTTGTCATCACCTGGGTAAAGGACATGCATCCATCCCCTGCCTTTGTAAAAGAAGCCATTGAGGAAGGGTCTCTCTTTATGGGAGTCCTGGAGGGCAGGTTGGTATCAGCCATGGTCCTGAATCACAGCCATGCTCCCCAATATGATAAGGTCAGATGGGCTCTGGACCTGAAAGACCGGGACTTTTTCGTGCTCCACGCTCTGGGGGTGGATCCGGACGTGGCAGGAAAGGGAATAGGATCCGGCATGATCCGGGAAGCGGTAAGGGCAGCACGGGAGAACGGAGCCGGGGCCATTCGCCTGGACGTGCTGGATACCAACGAACCGGCCGAAAAGCTGTACCTTAGAAACGGCTTTCGATACAGGGGAGAAGCTGAGCTCTGCTATCCAAATACCGGGCGAAGGATCTTCAGAATGTACGAACTTGTTCTGTAAGGTTCCCTGCAGGACAATGATGACACAAAAGCAGGACCTGGCGGCAGAAACAGAAGGATTGATATAACATAAGGATCATAAGGGACGGATTCGTCCGGAAGGAGTAATAATGAACGGCAGCTTTTTCAACATCATCATGACCATGCTGATCCCGCTGATCATGGTCGTCTGCGGATGGCTTTTTATGCACGGCATCCCGGGAGACAGAAACAGCCTTTTTGGCTACAGGACCGGCATGTCCGTAAAAAACGACGATACCTGGCGATTTGCGCATGAATACTGCGGCCGTCTCTGGCTGATCATCGGCCTGGTCCTTTTTGCCGTTACCACTGTTTTCCTGGTCCTTTCCATGAACATGGACCCGGAGACCGTGGGCTTTATCAGCGGCATTCTGATGATGATTTACGTGGTACCTCTTCTGGCTTCTGTCGCCGCTACGGAGAAGGCGCTGAAAAAGACCTTTGATTCCAGAGGAAGAAGGAAAAAATAATTTCTTCTCAGGTTTCTGTCAGATGCTTCCTGTGGCTTCCGGAGCCTTTGCAGAAAAGGCATGCGGAAGCTTTTTTGATACGAGTTTTACATAAACAGATATCAGCTGAAGGAGGAAGTGACATCTTCCAGGATCGATGCCAGCTCATCCACGCTGCGCGCGGTCCTGTCGGCATCTGAGCCTTCCTCACCGCCTTCCTCCCATCTGCAGAGGATGGTATGAAGGCCGGCCTTACAGGCCGGAAGGACATCATTTTCCACCGAATCCCCTATATACCAGACCTCCCCCCTCTGAATCCCCATTTTTTCAAGGTATAGAGTGAATATACGGGGATCGGGCTTATGGAAGGGCGTCTCAGAAGAAATCAGGACCCGGGAAGGCGGAATCAGATCCTCCAGTCCCAGGGCATGGTATTTCATCAGCTGATGGTCCACGCTTCCGTTGGAGATCATTCCAAGGAAAAAGCCTTTTTTCTTAAGGCTCTCCAGGATGTCCTTCAGGCCGGGCAGCAGATGAATACGGTGCTGCTTATCTTCATAGATTCTCTGGAAGTCCTGCGCCATGGCCATATCTCCCGGAAGAGAAAAATCCCCAAGGGTATCCAGGACCCGGAGTGCGTTCATGGCATCCCTCGAAATTTCCCCTTTTTTGAATCTTTCGAATTCAAAGTCGCTCCAGTAGCGGCTCCGTTTTAAAAGAAGAGAGGGATCGATCCCCTTTTCTTCCGGAAAGAAGTGACGGAAGGTCTCCATGTAGGGAGCTGAGCGAAGATAAAGGGTATCGTCCATATCGAAAACAAATGCTGTCATTTCGGATCCTTTCTGCCGGGGGAGGCTGCATTTGAAATATGCCCTGGTGGGCATGCCATGATATTTCTTCTGGATTTTTTACTTGTTTTTCAACCGGAAGTTGAAAAGAGCCCGGCATATATTACTTGCATTATGACACAGAAATGCTAAAATGAAATTCCAAAACTGAATAAAGAACAGACAAATGGTTTTTTTCATGACCGGTCTATCTGATTCGAGGAGTAAAAATGCACTGACCCTGCTGTCAGCATGTCCATTTTTACCACGAATCGGAAGACCGGTCTTTTTTGATGCCCGGATTCCCATGCACCTTGACAACTGCATACGGACAGATACCTCCGGCCCCGGAGAGCCTGCCGGGATCCGCGAAAGCGGGGAGCGGGCCGGGCATGCCAGGATCCGTGAAAGCGGGGAGCGTGCCTCCGGGAAAAGTATCCGGCCGAAAAAATTGGAATTTGAAGGTCATTTACATTTTTGTGTTCATGCCGGGCGTCGCCCGGTCCTCCTTTCAGTCGACCGGCTCT
>CAMOGQ010000237.1 GCA_946614165.1 uncultured Lachnospiraceae bacterium | reverse complement strand
TCGGACATCCCTCCCGGTGTTATAGTGCCTATATTTTAATAAGCTTGTCCTGATATACTCATAGTTTAAGTCACAGTAAGTCATAGTCATAGTAAGTCATAGTATAAGAAAGCATGCCAGGGGCCCCGAAAGGGCTCCTTTCCTCTTCTTTCCCCCCAAAGGGCGGATGCCCCTGTCTTCTGCCCGGGTATTCTGCCCGGGTATTCTGCCCGGGTGTTCTGCCCGGGTAGAATACCCTGTCTTCTTCCCTGTCTTCCCAAAAAAAGGAAAATTTCCCGAAAAATATCTTACTTTCTCTTTCCCGTCTAAAGTTCGTCTAAAGTTTCTCTGCTATGGTTTTGCCAGAAGGCAAAGCAAAGGATACCCGCAGCCCCTTCCAGCGGCCTTTCATAAAGCAGCCGCAAAAGGAAGGGGCCTGCATACAGATACACAGATTTAAAAAAGAAAGGATTGATCAATGACTATGATAAAAACACCTGATACCGTGGTTCTGATCCCTGCCTACAAGCCGGGAGAGATACTGCTTCCTCTTTTACAGGAATTTGCCGGGGCCGGCTGCCGGATCGTCCTTGTGGACGACGGGAGCGGAGACGCCTTTCGGGAGATCTTTGAAAACGTTCCGGAAGGGACCCTGGTCCTGACCCATGAAAAGAACCGGGGAAAGGGAGAAGCCCTGAAGACCGGCCTTGCCTATATACGGGATCATTTCGGAAAAGATACTGTCATCGTGACCGCCGACGCGGACGGCCAGCACAGAGTCGAAGATGCCATGAAGATCTGCAGGGCTGCCGCCGCATGCCCGGGCGCCCTGGTCCTGGGAAGCCGAAGCTTTCAGGGCTCCGTACCTTTAAGGAGCCGCCTTGGCAATAACATGACCCGGATCGCATGCAGGCTCTCCGCCGGCCTTCGGGTCCGGGACACCCAGACAGGCCTGCGGGCCTTTCATATAAGCCTTCTTCCCCGCATGCTGGAGATCGAAGGCTCCCGCTACGAATATGAAATGAATGTCCTTCTTTCCTTTGCCCGCGCCGGAATTCCCATCCGGGAGGAGGAGATCGCCACCATATATATTGATAACAACGCCTCCTCCCACTTCGATACGGTCCGGGACTCCTTCCGGGTCTTCAGAGAGATCCTCCGCTTTTCGTCCTCCTCTCTGGCAGGCTTTGCCATAGACTATTCTTTTTACAGCTTCCTGCTCCTTCTGACAGGTAGTCTTGCCCTTTCCAACGTTGTGGCAAGAATCGTCAGCGCCTCTGTCAACTACAGCCTGAACCGGAACTTTGTTTTCAAACACAGAGGCGCTGTGGCCCGGTCCGCCTTTTCCTATTTCCTGCTGGCGGCCGTGATTCTCTTCTTCAACACTCTGGTCCTGGAACTTCTGGTCACGCGCCTGGGCGCGGGACGGATGGCCGCAAAGCTGTTTACGGAGCTTTTCTTCTTTATGATCAGCTGGAGCGTACAGAGGACCCTGGTCTTTCGGAAAGGAGACAAAAGCAATGACAATGAAAATAAAACGCGCAGCCGCTGCCCTGCGCTCTGATTTTCTTCTCCTTCTGCAGGGAGCCCTGACCGGAGCCGGTGCCATCCTGCCGGGCATCAGCGGAGGCCTTCTGTGCGCCGCCTTCGGGATCTACGAGCCCATGATGGAACTTCTCTCCCACCCCCGCAGAGCCTTTAAAAAGCATTACAGGCTCTTTCTCCCCTTCCTGGCGGGCTGGGCGGCAGGCTTTGTCCTTCTGGCAGGGGTGATGGAAACATTTTTCGCCCTCTTCTCCAGTGTAGCCCTCATGCTCTTTGCGGGCATGATCTTCGGGACGCTTCCCGCCCTTCTGGAAAAGACCGGGAAAGAGGAGAAAAAGGCCCCCTGGACCCCCTATGTGATCGCGGCGGTCTCCGCCTTCCTCTTTTTCAAAGTCCTGTCAGGAGACGGAGCCATGTCCATTAGCCCCTCGCCCTTCTGGTACCTGGTCTGCGGCCTGATCTGGGGCCTGTCCCTGGTCCTTCCGGGGCTGAGCTCCTCCTCTGTCCTCATATGGATGGGACTCTACAGTCCCATGACAGCGGGCATTGCTGCCCTGGACCCCGGTGTGGTCCTGCCCCTGACATGTGGCCTCATTCTAACGGCCGCCCTGTCGGCCAGACTGATCTGGGGGCTTTTCGAAAAACACTATACACTGGTCTGCCGGATCACAGCAGGAATCATGACGGCCTCGGCCCTGACCCTCCTGCCGGCGAATTTCGATTCGGCCCTGTCCGCCCTTGCCTCTCTCTTATGCTTCGGGGCCGGCTTTGCCGCCGCCAGAAGCATGGATCTGGCCGGGGAAGGAAAGGAAAAAAAGGCCTTATCTGAGAAAGGAGTACTGATCTGATATGTTCAGAAAAAAAATGGCCGCCCTGCTGTACGGCCTCATACTTACAGCTTTTACAGCCTATTTCCTGCTGGATACCTTTGTGATCTCCAGGGTCTACAGCACAGTTCCCGAAGTCTCTGCTCAGACTTCGGACCTGAGCCTTACGGAAACGGAGGAAGAGACTGCCGAAACGGCAGAAGCCCCCACCGAACAGGAAACGGAGACCTCTTCCCGTAAGCACCGCGGATCCGGAGAGCGGGGCAGAAAAAAGACCTCCTCCGATGCTGCGGACTCTGCATCTGAGGGGTCGGGCTCTGGATCCGCGGAAGATAGCGTCTCTGCATCCTCTGCCTCCTCTTCCTCGGGGACTACCTACAGGGACGAAAACATGACCATCACCCTTACGGAATACCAGGTCGACGGCACCACTGTCTATGCGGCGGATATACAGCTCTCTTCGGCTTCTTATTTAAAGACCGCCCTGGCCAGAAGCGCCTACGGAAAAAACGTCACCGAGACCACCTCTGAAATGGCGGAAAGCAATAATGCCGTCCTGGCCATCAACGGAGATTACTACGGGGCCCAGGAAAAGGGCTATGTCCTCAGAAACGGGGTCCTCTACCGGAACACGGCGGAAAAAGGTCAGGAGGACCTGGTCATCTATGAAGACGGCAGCTTCGAAATAATCCTGGAGGAGGAGATCACCGCGGAGGAGCTCCTGGAAAAAGGCGCCGTTCAGATCCTTTCCTTCGGACCGGCCCTGATCACGGAAGAAGAAATCTCGGTCACAGAGAATGACGAAGTAGGCAGGGCAAAGGCCAGCAACCCCAGGACGGCCATCGGCATCATAGACGACCTCCACTATGTATTTGTGGTATCGGACGGCAGGACCGATGAAAGCCAGGGCCTGACCCTGTACCAGCTCTCACAGTTCATGGACAGCCTGGGCGCAGATACCGCCTACAACCTGGACGGAGGCGGATCCTCCTCCATGGTCTTTCAGGGAGTCCTTGTAAACAATCCCACCACCACGGGAAACAGCATTAAAGAAAGGAGCGTAAGCGACATTGTATACATCGGATAACATAAAAGAAGCAGGGGCCAGGACCGCCCTCCACTACCTTTTCCTTACTCTGATCACCGCCCTCTTCGGCGCGGTATACGAGCTTTTCGGCCACGGAGTCTATTCTTT
>CAMOGQ010000236.1 GCA_946614165.1 uncultured Lachnospiraceae bacterium | reverse complement strand
GACGTGGAGAACGGCCAGAAGACCGGCTTTTTCCTGGACCAGAAGGACAACCGCAGGGCCATCCACAAGATCTGCCGGGGAGCAGAGGTCCTGGACTGCTTTACCCATACCGGGTCCTTCGGCCTCAACGCCGCCATCGCGGGAGCGTCCCACGTCCTTTCCGTGGACGCATCGGACCTGGCCATCGAGCAGGCCAGGGAAAACGCGGCCCTCAACGGCCTGGACAATATCGTGGACTATCAGGTAGCGGACGTTTTCGAGCTCCTCCCTGCCCTGGCGGCCCAAAAGAAGCTTTACGACGTGGTCATCCTGGATCCTCCCGCCTTTACCAAGTCCCGCAATTCCATAAAGGCCGCGGCCAGAGGCTACCGGGAGATCAACCTCAGGGGCATGAAGCTTGTCAGGGACGGGGGCTTCCTTGTCACCTGCTCCTGCTCCCACTTCATGGATCCGGACCTCTTTGCAAAGACCATAGCGGAAGCTGCCAGGGACGCCAGAAAGCGCCTCAGACAGGTGGAATTCCGCACCCAGGCCCCGGACCATCCCATCCTCTGGGCTTCCGACGAATCCTACTATCTCAAGTTCTATATCTTCCAGGTAACGGACGAGAAGTGATGACGGCTGAAAGGAGTCCGGATGTACGAAGATCTGATTCTGGAGGGGAAAGACATTCTCCTAAAAAAAGCCTCCTTTGAAGACTGGGAGGATATATACAAGAACCTGTGGAGCCATCCCCAGAGCGCCAGATTCATGCTCTGGGAACCCACCTTTACAGAAGAAGAGGCCAGAGCCCGCATGGAGCGGACCCTGGCCTTTCAGCAGAGGGAAAAATATTCCTTTTTTGTTTATGAGAAGCATGGCGGAAAAGCCATCGGCTTTGCCGCCATGAAAGAGATCGAAAAAGGCGTTTTCGACGTCATGGGCATAGCCCTTGGCCCCGCCTTTACCGGAAGGGGATACGGAAAACAGGTGCTGGATCTGCTGATCCGGGAAGCCTTTGAAAAGGCCGGGGCGGAAAGCTTCCTTGCCTCCTGCCGGACGGAAAACCTCCCCTCCCACTTCCTGCAGAAGAAATGCGGCCTTGTCTTTTCGAGTTTCGAAGACAGGACCGATCCGGAGACCGGTTTCCCCTACCGGCTGGAAAACAATGTCCTGACCAGGGACAGGTATCTGTCCCAAAGAGCGGAAGTCCGCTGCAGCCCCTGAGAGGGGTCCTATTTCTTAAGCCGGAGCCTGAAGCGTTTTTCAGGCTCTTTTCTTTTTGTATTCCAGACAGGGTCCTCCCTGTCCTCCCAGAGATTGCTGATGATGAAAAGCTCCTTTCCGGGCTCTCCGGCGTAAAGCTCTCCCCGTCCCGTGTAGCCGGGAATGCGGGCCTCTCCTCTGATCATCTCCCCTTCCTTTTCCCGGACCGTCAGTTCCACCTGCATCCAGGCAGGCGCACTTCCGTTTACGGTCTTTACGGCAAAGGAGATCTTCTCTCCCTCTCCGGGCCCTTCTCCCGAAAGGTCCGGCAGATCTTTGAAATAGTGAAAGACCGGGCAGGCGCCGGGCCCGTACTCGGGATGGCCCAGGTCTGCCGGATAGCAGTCGTAATAGTCCTTTTCAAGGCCCGAAAGCTCTAAGACTCTGTCCGTAAAGGAAGCCAGGTCATGTACATAAACGCCGGAGATCAGACTGATCCTCCGGGCATTTTCGATGCGAAGGCGAAGGGCTTCCTCCGGAGTCATAAATCCCCTGCGCATCTGCCTGTCCGTTCCCGTCCTGAGCTTCCCGGCCTCCCTGCAGATCTCCGAAGCCTTTCTGGCCTCCTCGAACCAGGTCAGGACCGCATCCTTAAAAAGCTTCTTCCAGGCAAGATAGGCCCTCAAATCCTCCGGATCAGGTTCGGCGGATCTTTCCATGTCCCTAAGGACCCGGATGCATCTGTCAAGAGCGGCCCTGTCGCAGAGCCTTTCCCTGTCGGAGCGGGTAATGTCTCCGAAGCTCAGCTTTTCAATTTCCACCGGGCCCTTCACTTCCACGCTGTAAACGGGGATCTTCCCCTGAAAGAGCTCCTCCCGGGGCCGGATCTCCAGTTCCAGGAAGGGCGGAAGAATGACCTCTTCCTCCTCTGCATGCTCGTTTCCCTCTGTCAGAAGGGCGTTTACGTCGATGCAGGGGGTAAAGGCCGGGACCTGGATCCGGAGCAGGCAGATTCCCTCCTTTTCCAGCAGGTAGTCGGGAAATTCACATTTGGTGGAAGCGGAGGTAAGGGAGATGGTCCTTCCCTTTTTCATCATCATTTCCAGGCCGGCCGCTCTCTCGGTCCGGTAAAGGGTCCGGGAAGAGCTCTCCCCGTGCATGACAGATGCCGTAAAGAAGTAGAAGATGTTCCTCACGGCCCCAAGAAGAGAGGGCATGTGGTCAAGCAGCTCCGGATGAAGGGCCTTGCCTTCTCTGACCCTGGTCTTTTCGCTGGATGTGCCGTCAAAAAGGAGGGCGTTGATCAGGCCGTAGGCATCGGGAATGCCGTACATGGGATCCTTCAGGGCGTCTGCCTCTCCGCAGCTGTTCTGATAAAAGCGAAGGGAGTCCTTCATTCTGGCCATGGATCTTTTCAGTTCTTCCCTGTTCTCGGGAAGGGCCATCTGTTCTTTTTCGTCCAGTTCATAAGAATAAATATCCATACATCTCCTTTTCCATTCATTATAATGGAACCCTGGCACCTTAAATGTATCTGCGGCAGGAGTCCGCAGTTATGATTATAAGGGCTTTTGGCAGAAAAGAAATCAACTCCCGGTTGCACTGAAAAGCCATATGGAAAAAAGACCGGGGCCGGATCCCAAATAGATATGGAAAACCGGTATCTTTATCCTGTATTATAGCATAAGAAAGGATCTGCACCGTGACCCGCAGCGTCTGAAGCGAAAAGGTCTTCTCAGGCAGGGGCACGAAAACAAGGCAGATCCAAAGGAGGTATTCCTATGCAGAACCTGATCCTGACTGTTCTGTCATCCGCAGCCGGCAGCGCGGCGGGCTGCATCCTCTCCCTCTTCCTGGGACGGCCGGGCAAAAAGGCAAAGACCGATCCCCTCTCAAAGAGGATCCTGCCCCTCTTCGCCGGTTTTCTTCTGATGGCTTTGTCCGTCCTGATTGCTCCGGGAAGCCTCAGGCTGATCCTTTCCGTTTTCTTCTCTGCCTTTACCCTGACAGGTTTCGGTACGGCAAAGGGTCTGGAAAAGAGAGACCAGGACCTCCTGGAAATGGCCTATGTCTTTTTCATCTCTGACAAAGCCCGCATGACCTATATCGATCTTCCCGCCTGCAGGGACAAGGTAGTCCTGTCCGCCATGATCGCGGGGCCCGTATCCGCCCTGGTGGGCGCGGCCGCCCTCTTTGCGGAGGGCGCATCTCCCAGCATCCCCCTCCAGGCCGCAGCCGGCATCCTGCTTCTTGCTCTGGCAGCCGGCACAGGTGTTTTACTGAAAGGCTTAGGGAAAGGAGGAAGCGCGGCATGACCATCGAAGTACTGAACGTAAGCAAAAACTATGACGGAAAGCCCTATCTGAAAAGCGTGAGCCTGGATATCTCCTCCGGCTCCGTCATCTCCGTGATCGGCCCGAAAAAGA
>CAMOGQ010000235.1 GCA_946614165.1 uncultured Lachnospiraceae bacterium | reverse complement strand
ACAGCAGGATCCTTCTCCTGAAGGTGGGAGGCCTTCTGAGCCGCGATCCGGACTGTGTATGGGAGCAGAAGCTGACGGGGAATCTTCTGACGGTTTCGGCCCGTAAGAACCTGGCGCTTTCCGGAAGGAACTTTCATATATCCAAAAAGAGCGCCAGAGGGCGCCTCCTGTCCTATTTAAGCGCCATGGCCCTGCAGAAGAACTCCTGTGAGTTCGACATTCCCTTTGACCGGCAGCAGCTGGCCGATTACCTGAACCTGGAGCGAACCGGTATGTCCAAAGAACTGGGCCGTATGAAAAGGGAAGGGCTGATCGAATTCAGAAAGAACCATTTCCGATTGGCAGAGAAAAGAAATCCTGAAGATAAGGATGACATGCTGTTTAAGGATAATCCACAGGAAGCAGTGAGGAGAATGCAATGAAATACGATGCTTTTATCTCATATAGTATCAGGGATCGGAAGCTGGCGGAATCATTGGTGAAGGCCATGGAAAGAAAAGGGATTACCATGTTTGATTATTCGGACCTGGTGCCTGGTGATTTTCATACAAAAAAGTTGGAGGAAGCCATAAAAGAAACAGAAGTCTTTTTAATAATTCTGACGGAGTCCTGTCTGCATTCAGCCTATACGAAATATGAGGCTATGTATGCAGCTGAACTGGCAAGAAAATCAGGCCTGAGGATGCTCATTATCATGCCGGAAGAGATTGACATTCCTGCAGAATGGCAGCTCCTAATGGGAAATGTCCAGAGAATCGTCGGCCCAATCGAAGAAGCTGCAGGGAAAGCGGCGGACCTTCTGGCAGATGAGAAAAAGGAGCGGAAAAAAAATGAGATTCTGAATCGTTCAGCTGAGTATTATTCCGCTGGAGACTACTGGTCTGCGGAAATGGACCTTAATTTACTTCTGCAGGATCCGGTCTATGAGAATGATCCGGATGTAAATTTCCAGCTTGCCTTCTTGTGGGAAGATATACGATTATACTATCACGATGAATCAGTAACGACTGACATGCTGATCGACCGTTACAGCAGGGTGATACGCTTTGGCGACAGGATAAAGCACAAGGTGCTTATTGAAAATGCGGAACAGGCGATCGAACGTCTGAAAAAGGAAGCGAAGGAAGGGCAGAAAGCTGTTCAAAAGGAAAGCGCGGATGAAGCATTTGTACTTGCAGTCATAACATCCCGAATGGAAACGGCAGAACGATTTGAACAGCTTATGGGCAGCGCTGCCACACCGGCAGAGCTTAACTGCCTTCTGACAGACTATACACAGATCATCAATTTCTGCAGCGTGTTTACTGATTCCGGCAAAGAAATATCTGAAAGGATAAAGCAGTGCAGAGACAAGATTCAAACAGTTAAGGAGCAGCTAAATACCGGGGTGGATTTTCAGAAGGAAACGAAAGTCCTTCGGGCCTATAGAAGTTATCTTGGACTCTCCCGCCCCGAATATCCGATGTATGACGTTTTTATTTCCTTTAAAAGTGAAGATGAAAAGTATGCCACGCAGGTCTATGATTTTCTGCTTCTCAAAGGGAAAAGACCTTTCTTTTCCAAAGAGAACATCTCAGCACTTGGAAACTCGGAGTATCATGATGCCATCATGGGAGCGCTGGATCATTCGAAGCATTTTATTCTGGTGAGCTCAAGCATGGAGCATCTGAACAGTTCCTGGGTCAAGCATGAATGGTCTACCTATGTGGGGGAAGCTGTGGAAGGCCGCAAAAACGGAAATATGGTTCTTGTGTTCCATGAAGACTTTCATTACAGGAAAGAGGACCTGCCGATCGATATCCGGCGGAAAGAAATCATATCGCTGAGTTCGTTCCGCGACAGGCTGGCCGATTACATGGTCTGAAAAAACAAAAATCATTCAGCATTTGCGTTTCCGCAGGAATGGATGCCATAATGCAATAGAGGCATACAGCTTCCGATACGTGATTTTTTAAATTTATTTCTGTTTTGTGTGACGCACGCCTCTGGTTTTCTGTGTATAAGGATGAAAGGCAAAAAACACTGTTTCTGACAGGAAGGAGATAAAGATCATGAAAAAGATTTACAGAAAAGTCGTCGTAGCAGGTATGGTTCTGACAATGGCTCTGGGAAGTATCGGGTGCGGAAAGACCGCTCCCGCAGAGGTCAAAGAGGAGGAGACGGTACTGGCTGGCGGATGGCAGGCCGCGGAGAACAAAGCCATAACGGAAGAACTGCAGGCCCTCTTTGACAAGGCCATGGAAAAGATGGTAGGCGTGGACTACACTCCCATTGAACTTCTGGAGACCCAGGTCGTGGCAGGGACCAACTATAAGTTCCTGTGTGAGAGCAAGGTGGTCGCACCGGATGCCCCGGTACAGAAAGCCATCGTGATCATCTACGAAGATCTGGAGGGAAATGCGGAAGTGACGGACATTGAGGTCCTGGAGGATTCCGGTGAGGAAGGCCTGGACGGCGGATGGGAAGCGGCCCAGGACGGGACCATTACAGACGAGCTGCAGGAACTGTTCGACAGGGCAGCGGAAGGCCTGACAGGCGTGGACTACACTCCCATTGAACTTCTGGAGACCCAGATCGTGGCAGGGACCAACTATAAGTTCCTGTGCGAGAGCAGAGTGACCGCTCCGGATGCGGAAACAAAACAGGTCATTGTAACGGTCTATGAGGACCTTGAAGGAAACGTCAGCATCACGGATATTTCGGATGCGGAGGAGCAGGGCACGGGGGGCTTCGGAATCGCCAATCCCTTTGTGGAAGTAAGTTCCCTGGAGGAAGCTGCCCGCGGCGCAGGCTTTGAGATGGAAGCCCCCGAAGAGGTAGAAGGCTTTGAAGGAAAGAGGATCTCCTATATTAAGGGGACACTGATCCAGGTAGTCTACGGACCGGAAGACAGGGAGCTTCTCATCCGTAAAGGCGTCGGTGAGGACGATATATCCGGAGACTACGAGGTCTACGAAAAGGAAGAGGAAATGACCGCAGGCGGCAGGACCCTTCTTACAAAAGCAAATGCGGACGGCATCTATACCGTGACCTGGACAGAGGGCGGCTGTGCCTTCGCCCTCTCCTGCGACAGTCCTATGACAGAAGAGATGGTAAAGGCCCTGGCAGAAGAAGTCCGCTGACAAAAACGGACGGCAGCCATACGGGTTAAGAAGATTCCGTATCCTTATTAAGGAGCAGCATGGAAGACAGACATATCGTAAAGCTTTACTGGGACAGGGATGAAAATGCCATAGCCCAGACAGACCTGAAATACGGCAGCTACTGCAGAAAGATCGCCTTCTGCATCCTTTCCGACAGGGAGGATACGGAGGAGTGTGTGAACGATACGTATCTGCAGACCTGGAACTCCATTCCGCCCAGGTGGCCGGAGATCCTCAGAACCTATCTGGGAAAGCTCTGCAGGAACATTGCCATCAATCTGTATGAAAAGATCCATGCCATGAAACGGGGAGAAGGCCAGACCGCCGCCTGCCTGGAAGAACTGTCGGAGGTGGTAGGCTCCGGGTCCGGAGCGGAAGAAGAGGTCGAACTCCACCAGCTGACAGAGTCCATAGGGCGTTTTCTCTCGGGACTGGACGTAAGGACCAGGAACATGTTCGTGCAGAGATACTGGTACATGCTGCC
>CAMOGQ010000234.1 GCA_946614165.1 uncultured Lachnospiraceae bacterium | reverse complement strand
AATCGGACATCCCTCCCGGTGTTATAGTGCCTATATTTTAATAAGCTTGTCCTGGCTTTTCTCCACACAGGCCCGGAAAAATGCTATAATACATGAATTAAGGTTATTCGGGAGCTGTTCGCATGACATATACATCCTTTTATTACTATCTGACCGCAGCGGCCATGCTGCCGGTCTACTACATCCTTCCCAGAAGTTTCAGATGGGTCCTCCTGCTTGCGGGAAGCCTCTTTCTCTACTACCACTTCTGCCTGGGAAATCCCCTCCTTCTTCTGATCTTTGCCTTTTCCCTCCTGGTCAGCTTCGCGGCAGGCCTTCTTCTGGAAAAGAGCGAAGATACGGCAGAGCGGAAAAAGATCCTGGCGGCAGGCATCGCCCTGTCCCTCCTGCCCCTTCTGCCGGTCAAGCTTATGGAGTTCACAAGGGGTCTGGGACTGAACCTTCCCCTGACCGTCCTGGCCCCCGTGGGCCTCTCCTTCTACTCCCTGCAGATCGCCGCCTATCTGGCGGACATATATAATAGAAAGATCCCTGCCCAGAAGAACCCGCTGCGCTATGCCCTCTTCGTCTCCTGGTTCCCCCAGGTCATCCAGGGCCCCATCCCCAGGTACGCCCAGCTGGGAAAGCAGTTCGACAAAGGGCCTGTCTACAACGATAAGCTCTTTCACGAGGGGATCTGCCTGATCATCTGGGGCTTTTTCCTCAAGTTCATGATCGCCGACAAGGCGGGGATCATGGTGGATACCATCTTTGGCTCTCCCGCCCTCTATCCCGGCGCCTACGTCTTTCTGGGCGGCGTCCTCTACAGTATCCAGCTCTATACGGACTTTATGTCCTGCGTCTGCATGACAAAGGGCGTATCCGGCCTCTTCGGCGTCAGGATCACCGACAACTTCCGCCGTCCCTATTTCGCCTCTTCGGTAAAGGACTTCTGGCACAGGTGGCACATTTCCCTCTCCCAGTGGCTCAGGGACTATATCTACATCCCCCTGGGCGGCAGCAGGAAGGGCCTGGAGCGGACCTATCTCAACGTGGTGATCGTCTTTGCCGTCTCCGGCTTCTGGCACGGAGGAAGTCCCAAATTCCTCTTCTGGGGCATGCTCCACGCCCTCTACCAGATCGGCGGGAGCATTACCGGAGGAAAAAGAGACCTGGTCCTGAAAAAGATCGGTCTGGACCCGGGCAGCCTTGCCGTCCGCATCTTCAGGGCCGCCGTCACCTCCTTCCTTGTCATGCTGGCATGGATCATCTTCCGTGCGGACACCCTGACAGGGGGCCTTGCCATGATCTCTTCCATGTTTTCCATCCGGAATCCCTGGGTCCTCTTTGACGGATCCGTCTTCGAGATGGGCCTGGACGCCAAGGACTGCCTGGTACTGTTCCTGTCTGTCCTGACCCTTCTGGCCTCGTCCCTGCTGGGGGCCAGGGAAAAGATCAGTGCCTGGGTCTGCCGCCAGCAGCTGCCCGTCCGCTGGGCCATTCTCCTTTTCACCGTGGTCATCATCGCTCTGACGGGCACCTACGGCTTCGGCTACAAGGCCCAGGATTTCATTTACGGAGGATTCTGATTTGAAGACATATCTGAAGACCGGAGGCAGTCTCCTTGCCTTCCTTCTGGTCATGGGCCTGCTCCTCTCCTTCCTGGGGATGCGCATGTCCAGACCCGAGTTCGCATCCAACTATTACGCGGCCGGCTCTGTCTTTGAGGGCATGTACGGCCTGAAGGAGGACAGCCTGGACGTCCTCTTTCTGGGCTCCAGCCACGGCTACAACTCCTATGATCCCCAGCTCCTCTACGATGTCTCGGGACTAAGAGGCTATAACCTCTCCACCAGCCGCCAGGGCCCCGTCGTCAGCTACTACTGGCTGAAGGAAGTCTTAAGAAGCCAGTCTCCCAGGGCCGTGGTCTTTGAAGTCTGCTTCCTCTTCCACGACACCGACGAGCCGAGCCTGCGCATAGCCCTGGACCCCATGCACCTGTCCGGCAACAAGCTGGAGGCCATCCGGGAGCTCTCCTCCCTGGATCCGGAGCTCTATGACCCCTTAAGCTTTATCTTTCCCCTGATCCGCTATCACGAACGCTGGAAAGAACCCAGAGCCAACTTCTTCCAGGAAAAGATGACCCACGGCCAGAACTGGCTCAAGGGTTATTTCCCCGGTTTCCATGTCTTTAACGAAGGAGATGACTATGCCCCCTTCGAGCAGGCTTCCACGGAGATGATCCCCGGAGCGGAAATGGACGTGCCCGACGAATACTCCCTCAGCTGCCTGAACCGTATGGCGGATCTGTGCTCCAGGGAAGGCATCACCCTGATCCTCTCCTCCTCCCCTTCCACTCTCTGGACGGCGGGGCAGCACAACTTCATGGCAGACTATGCTTCTTCCCACGGCATCCCCTTCTACGACTTCAACAGCGCCGAGATCTACCGTGCCATAGACTATGACATCAATACGGAAAACCTGGATACGGGCCATCCCAACGTGCTGGGGGCAGCCAAAATCACCACCTGGCTGGGCGATCAGCTGACGGGGCAGTACGGCCTGACCGGCAAAGAGGATGCCCAGTGGGTCATCAGCAGGCCCTACGCCGGCGTTGTCGCCGAAAACTTTGCCGTCTATTCCGCCAACACTCTGGAAGAATATCTGAAGGTCGCCCAGAAGGACCACTACACCATCTTTCTGACCATCGACAAGGAATACGAGGCCAGTCCCGAATCCCTGGCGGAGCTTGAGAAACTGGGCATCGAATGGGCTCCCGGCCAGAGCGTCTGCGCCTGCATCGACTATCCTTCGGGATCTGTCAGACAGGAGGAGGTCTTCCTGGAAGGGACCTATGACAAAGAGCTCTTCAAATACTCCCTGAGCCTGGAAAAATCCAGAGCCTCCATCATCCTGAACCGAAAGCAGAGGGTCACCAACGACAAGCATCTGCATATCTGCGTATTTGACAACGTCTTCCGGCACCTTGTGGATTCCTCCGCCTTTTAAACCGACTTGAAAAGGAAACAACATGCTGACAGGAAATAAAAGTTATGATACCGCATCCGTAAAGGACCTGGCCGTACCCGCCAGAGCTGTCCTTAAGAAAAAAGAGGGACGGACCCTCAAGGCCGGGGGCCTCTGGGTCTATGACAACGAAATCGACCGCATCGAGGGAGACTTCGAAAACGGCGACATCCTGACCGTGGAAGACTTCGACGGCTACTTCATGGGCTACGGCTTTATCAGCCTCTCTTCCAGGATCCGCATCCGGGTCCTGGCCCGCAGAAAGGCGGACATCATCACCCCCGCCTTCCTGAAGGAGAGGGTCCGCTCCGCCTGGGAATACAGAAAGCACGTCATCGACACTTCCTCCTGCCGGGTCATCTTCGGGGAAGCAGACTTCCTGCCGGGCCTGACCGTGGACAAGTATGAGGACGTGCTGGTGGTGGAATCCCTGGCCCTGGGAAGCGAGAGGATCAAGGGCTATGTCCTTACGGCCCTGACGGAGGTCCTCGCCGAAGACGGCATAAAGGTCCGGGGCATCTATGAAAGAAGCGACGCCAAGGTCCGGGAAAAGGAAGGGCTGGAGCGCTTCAAGGGCTTCCTGACAGAGCCCTTCGATACAAAGGTCCCCATCACGGAAAACGGCATCCGCTACATGGTGGACGTGGAGAACGGCCAGAAGACCGGCTTTTTCCTGGACCAGAAGGACAACCGCA
>CAMOGQ010000233.1 GCA_946614165.1 uncultured Lachnospiraceae bacterium | reverse complement strand
TCTTGCCGTCTACGGTGAATACGCCGATGCCCTGGGCCTTCTTGGAGTCGATCTCACGGATGACCTTCTCGGAGAAGATGATATCCTTCTGGGACGGTGTAAAGATGTCGTGGACCACCTTGATCTGTCTGGGGTTGATGATGGACTTGCCGTCAAATCCCATCAGATGGATGGTCTCCACCTCCTGACGGAAGCCTTCCATGTCTTCCAGGTTGGTAAAGACTGTATCGAAGCACTGGACGCCTGCCGCTCTGGCCGCAATGATCATGTTCTGTCTTGCGCCCATGAGCTCGATGCCGGTACCCGTGATGTGGGTCATCAGGTCCTTGGTGTAGTCGCCGCCGGAGAGGGCAATGCCCATCATTCTCTCGGAGGCGTCGCAGATATCCAGGGCCCTCATGACGCCTCTGGCGGATTCCAGGGCTGCCATGATCAGGACAGAGCCGACGGGACGGCCGAATTCCTTCTCGGCTTCCTCGACTGCTGCTTCTACCATTCTGACATCCTTGGGGCTTTCTGTCTTGGGAATACGGATGGTATCACAGCCGCCGGCTACGGAACAGCGGATATCCTCCTTCCACATATCGGTGTCCAGACCGTTGATGCGGACCACCTTTTCACAGCCGTGGTAGTCGATCTCCTGCAGAGCGTGATAAAGGGAAAAGCGGGCCGCGTCCTTCTGATTGATGGCGACGGCGTCCTCCAGGTCCAGCATCAGGGAGTCCGGCTTATAAATATAAGGATCCTTGATCAGGCCGGGCTTCTGGGCGTTCAGGAACATCATGGTTCTTCTGAGTCTTTTCTTGTTGGGATTGATCATTTGATGGCACCTCCCCACGGAAGATTGTCAAACTGACCGACCGCGCGGTAGACCGCGCCTTCGATCCTTGCCTTCAGGGTGCAGTCCAGCGCGCCCTTGTCTACGATCTTCAGCCTGATATCGTCGATCTCAAGATTCTTCAGTGTCTGCATAGCCACCTTACGGATCTGATTTCCGTACTGGTTGATAACGGCACTGTCAAGTTCAAAGTCAATTCTGCCTTCACCGGGTTCTACCGTTACCAGGCAGTCACTGGATTCCAGCGTTCCGGCCATCCCCGGTTTTTCAATTTTCATACAGTTAGATTACCCCCTTCCTGTCTGACATTCCTTGCATTTCCGCACGTTCATATATGTAACACTTTGCGAAAACAGTTCTGTTACCATTATACTGTAAAATGTTTACAGAATCCATTTAATTTATCAATACTGCACATAAAGAAAACAATATACCTGCCTTTTCTTGTTATTATTATGCATAAATGGAAAGGCAGGAAAAGAACGCATTCCTTTTCCTGCCCCTGACTTTCCATATGCAGTATTTCCTACAGATCCGGTCTGGAGACCAGGTATCTTTCCCCGTAAAGAAGGGTCTCCTCCCTGAGCTCCTCCGACATGTCCATCTGGTCCAGATGGGTCACCGCGATGCTCTTTTTATAGGTATTGCGGCTTCCTCTGTCTCCGAAGTCCCTGCGGATCCTTTCGTGCAGGCCCTCCACCTCCAGGCGGCCGAAACGAAAATGTCCCTGGAAGGGATTTGTCTGATTGGTCAGTTCCCGGACGCCCCGTCCCAGTTCCTCTCTGGGGCATTCCCCGTCCATGGGTCCGTCTCCGTGCCTTGTCTGATAGCTCCTTGTCACGTAGCAGACCTCCACGCTCTGGCCCGAAAAGACCTGTTCCACCAGGGAAGAGACGGCTGCCAGACCGGTGCGGCTGGGAGTGGTATAGACAGCCTTCTCTTCGTCGTCCGACCAGTCCAGTATAAGTCCCTGCCCGTTTTCAAAGACCACGTTATCATAACTTAGGAGGATCTCCGGCCCGCAGAGGCCTCCTTCTTCCGTCAGGGCAGCCATGTCCTCCAGATCCTCCATGAAATTCACAAGGAGCCTCTCGTCTCCCGCCAGGGCCAGGGCTTCCCGCATCTGTTCCGGGGTCCCCATGTCTGCAAGGCGGGCCAGGGCCCCTGCCCGGATTTGGTCCAGATACCGGTAGCGCTGCACTTCCGTCATGGCCATGTAGGCCCCCACGGTAAGGCCCTCTCCCCCGGCGTACCGCTTATAAGTCTCCCAGATCCCCATGCCGCAGGTGCCATGGGTCCCCTGTGCCTGATGGACCTTCTGGTTGACCAGCATGTCATAGGGGGTGGTGAAGCGGCAGTCCCTGTCCATATGGAATACCGGGGCTGCGCCCATGGCCGTCAGCTGCCTGTATTCCCTGGAAAACTGCATGGGATTGATCATGAAGGAGGGAGCGAAATAGGTCCGGGCTCCCTTGAAGGTCCCCGAGGAAAAGTGGGAGAAGACATGGCGCCTTTTTCCGCAGGCGGCGGTATGACCTCTCTGGGGCCCGCCGTTGGTCAGAACCCCCAGGGTCCTTCCGGGAACGCCGCAGAAGTAGGATGTCATGTTGCCCTTTCCCTCGTCCCCGGCCCCTGCGCCAATCACTGCCTTAAGATTATACTGCTTCATCTCTTCTCCTTTCCTTTTCCCGGCCTTCTGTCAGCGGCGGGGCCTCCTTCTTCTCAGAATCCCGCCGAAGCCGTAATGGCTGACTGTCTCTTCCCGCACTTCCGTTTCCCCTTTCTCTTCCGTGCCAAAGACCGGAAGAAGGGGTCTTGTCGTCCCTGCCGGCCCTTCCTCTCTTTCCGCCGCCTCGTCCAGGATGATCCGGACGATGGCCTGGGAAATCCCTTCCACGGTGCATTCCATCAGATGCCTTCTGTCCAGAAGCCTGCTCCAGGCCTCCATGGCGGCCCTGCGGAAGGTCTCGCTGTGGCCGTGCTCCACGTTGATGTGATAGACCGCATATTTCTGCAGAACTTCTCTGTAGAGCTGGTCGGTTCTGACATCTTCCTGAAGGGAATCCCCCGTGACCTCTGCCAGGATCTTTCCCGGCAGGACAGGGTTAAGAGGCTCGTCTCCCATGGTGATGATCAGGCCCCTTCTGCCTCTCTTCCAGCAGTCCAGGACCGTATGTCTGGCGGCCATATACCAGGCGCCCGTATAGGACTCCCAGCGGTTTCCTCCGCCTCCGCCCTCGAAATAGATCTTGTCCAGCTGGCCCGCGATCCGGATGTCCGATTCGAACTGGCTGATCTGGATGGGGGCTCTGTCGTAGTCCAGGTCTCCGATGCCCATGATCATGAATTCGATGTCTTTTCCGAAGCCCAGGACCTCTCTCATGACTTCGCCCAGCTTTCCGGCCACCTCCATGGCGGCTCTTCCCATGGAGCCTGTCACGTCCAGGGCCAGAATGACCGGCAGGGTATCGGGATGCTCCGGCGTTTCACAGCACTCTCTCATAACGCCCCGGGGATCCAGGTCCCGGCTCAGGCCCCTTTCCTGGTACATATCCCGGACATTTCTGAATCCGGAAAGATCCACCGTGCCGTCCCTTCTGACCCTTCTGCCTGCTCTTCTGGAATATTCTCTGAAATCACCATCTCTCCAGTTTCCGTGTCCCATATATTTCCATCCTTTCTGCCGCCGTCTGCAGCTGCTTATTTTTGTCTTTCTGACTATAATTATAGACGTCCTTTATTAATAGTCCATATGACTAAAATTATTTCATCATAAAAAAAAAGCTGGCCCGTGCCGGATTATCCGGCACAGGCCATAAGTCCCTTGTTTCTGTCTGAAACGGCTGTCTGTGAATACTGTAAAG
>CAMOGQ010000232.1 GCA_946614165.1 uncultured Lachnospiraceae bacterium | reverse complement strand
TTCCTGCTGAACCGGGTCTATCAGCCCTATTACAAGTGGTCCTTCCGGGCCATGAGAAAGCTCCCCCGCCTGTCCATCCTGGCGGAGCTTCTGGAATATCTCCTGACCTCGGACAACGACAAGCCGGCCAGAGAGGAAAAATATATGGTGATCGAATCCATCGCTTCGGATATCATCGAAGAGCTGCAGGAACAGGGCCTGACGGACGCTGTCTGCGGGGATCTGGAAAAGCATGCCTATTCGGTGGGAGACAGGGTGGAGGATCCCTCCCTCAGGAATCTCCATATCCTGGCGGGGATCTGAAAAAAGAAAGGAAAAGCTATGAAAATTCACGGACTTCAGAAGATGACCCTTCTGGATTTTCCGGGCAGGGTGGCCTGCACGGTCTTTACGGGCATGTGTGATTTCCGCTGTCCCTTCTGTCACAACTACGAGCTGGTGGACGGGAGCGCTCCTGCTTTTATGGAGGAGGAAGAACTTCTGGCCTTTCTGAAAAAGCGGCAGGGCCTTCTGGACGGAGTGGCCGTCACGGGCGGGGAGCCCTGCATCCACAAAGACCTTCCGGAATTCCTTTTAAGGATCAAAGACCTGGGCTTTGCCGTAAAGCTGGATACCAACGGGAACCATCCCGGGATCCTCAGGCAGGTGCTGGACAGAAAGCTCGCGGACTATGTGGCCATGGACATCAAGAACCGGCCGGAAAAGTATGCCGTGACCATCGGCCTTAAGTCCTTTGACATGGCCGGGGTCAGAGAAAGCATCTCCCTTTTGATGGAAGGAGGAGCGGACTATGAGTTCCGCACCACGGTGGTCCGGGAGTTCCATGAGGCGGAGGACTTTGAGGAGATCGGTTCCATGATCCGGGGCGCGAAGGCCTATTACCTGCAGTGCTTTACGGACCGGGATACGGTGCCCTTCGGCGGCCTCCACGCCCCTTCCAGGCAGGAACTGGAGACCTTCGCCGCCATTGCCTCAAAATATGTGGAGAAAGCGTTCGTCAGAGGCATGGACTAAAACCGCCGGCCCGGGAGGACAGATTTATGTGGATCCGCAACGTCCTGTATTTCAGTGAAAAACATGCCTTTGTCCCGGGAGCCGTCCGCACGGAGGGATCCCGCATCGGAAAGGTCCTTGCCTTTTCCTCCCCGCAGGAAGGAGAGGCATATGTCCCCGCGGCGTCTCCGGGAGAGGAGATCCTGGACGGGCAGGGAGACCTTCTGATCCCGGGGATGACAGACCTTCATTTCCACGGCTGCATGGGGGCAGATCTGTGCGACGCTTCCCCAAAAGCCCTGGATACCATCGCGGCCTATGAGGCCTCCGCCGGGGTGACCTCCATCTGCCCGGCTGTCATGACCCTGCCGGCAGATACCCTGAAGGAGATCCTCTCCTGCGCAGCCGCCTGGAAGAAAAGGCAGGAGGGCAGGAAAGAAAGCGCCATGGCGGACCTTGCGGGCATCAACATGGAGGGGCCCTTTATCAGCCCGAAGCGCTGCGGGGCCCAGGACCCTGCCTTTATCCTGCCCAGGTCCTCCAGGCTCTTCTTCGAATTCCAGGAGGCGGCCCGGGGACTGGTAAAGCTGGCGGCCATGGCTCCGGAGGTCCCTTCGGAGGAGAGTGCGGAAGCCTTTATCGAAGCGGTCAGGGGGAGCGTTCACGTATCCCTGGCCCATACGGACGCGGATTATGAAACGGCCATGAAAGCCTTCGGGGCCGGGGCCTGCCACGCCGTCCATCTCTTCAATGCCATGCCCGAAGTAAGGCACCGGGATCCGGGCGCCGCGGGGGCCGTGCTTGACAGCAGGGATGTGACCGCGGAGCTGATCTGTGACGGGATCCATGTCCATCCCGCCGTGATCCGCATGACCTTTTCCCTTCTGGGACCGGAAAGGATCGTCCTTGTCAGCGACAGCATGCGGGCTGCCGGCCTGGGAGAGGGGCTTTACACCCTGGGCGGACAGAAGGTCCGGGTGGAGGGCAGAAGAGCCGTCCTTGCGGAAAACGGGGCTCTGGCAGGGTCTGTGACATCTCTTCCGGACTGCGTCAGATACCTGGTCAGGGAAGCCGGCATTCCCCTGGAGACGGCCCTTGTGAGCGCCTGCGAGACGCCGGCCAGGCGCCTCGGGACTTTTATGGACTGCGGGTCCATAGCCCCCGGGAAATATGCCTCCCTGGCGCTCTGGGACCGGGACCTGGCCCTCAGGGCCGTGATCCTCAGGGGAAGGCGGATCGTCTGAGAAGGAAGGGCCCGGAAGAGGGGAAAAATCCACAGAAAGAAATTTTTACAGAATTTTTACAGAATGGCCGTCCCCTTCCTCCTTGTCAGAAGGCGGAAAATAGTTTATCGTTTTTATCTGGACAAGGGCCGCAGGACTGCCGGAACGCACGGCTTTTCGGAAAGAAATTTCCACTTCCCGGGCCTTTGTAAAAGAAATTTACTGAAAACACTATATCTTGTGCATCTTTACCAAAAATAAATCAAGATATTGATTTCGCACCCCCTGAGTGATACTATTTATCTCGGCTCGGAAAAACGAGAGAGACACTTTTGTATTACCTAAGGGGGTTTTTTCATGTATAAAGTCATTAAAAGAGACGGCCAGATCGCTGACTTCAACATCAGCAAGATCACAGATGCCATCACCAAGGCATTCATAGCTTTGGAAAAGCAGTACCATCCCAGCGTGATCGAGCTGATCGCGCTCCATGTCACGTCCGATTTTGAGGACAAGATCGTTGACGGCCAGATCTCCGTCGAGAGCATCCAGGACAGCGTGGAAAAAGTCCTTTCCGAGTCCGGCTACGCGGATGTGGCCAAGGCCTACATCCTCTACCGCAGACAGCGCGAAAAGGTCAGGAACGTCAATTCCGCCCTGCTCAACTACAAGGAGCTGATCAACAACTACCTGCAGATCAATGACTGGCGCGTCAAGGAGAATTCCACCGTTACCTATTCCGTGGGCGGTCTGATCCTATCCAACTCCGGCGCCATCACGGCCAACTACTGGCTGAGCGAGGTCTATGACGATGATATCGCCAAGGCCCACCGCAGCGCTGCCATCCACCTGCACGATCTGTCCATGCTGACAGGCTACTGCGCAGGCTGGAGCCTGAAGCAGCTGATCCAGGAAGGCCTGGGCGGCGTACCCGGCAAGATCACTTCCTCTCCCGCCAGACATCTGTCCACCCTCTGCAACCAGATGGTCAACTTCCTGGGCATCATGCAGAACGAATGGGCCGGCGCCCAGGCATTCTCTTCCTTTGATACCTACCTGGCTCCCTTTGTCAAGATCGACAACCTGGACCAGCATGAGGTCAAGCAGTGCGTCCAGTCCTTTATCTACGGCGTCAATACGCCCAGCCGCTGGGGCACTCAGGCACCCTTCTCCAACATCACTCTGGACTGGACGGTGCCCAACGACCTGAAGAACCTGCCTGCCATCATCGGCGGCGAGGAGATGGATTTCACCTACGGTGACTGCCAGAAGGAAATGGATATGGTCAACAAGGCCTTCATCGAGATCATGATCGAAGGCGACGCCAACGGACGCGGATTCCAGTATCCCATCCCCACCTATTCCATTACCAGGAACTTCGACTGGTCCGAGACAGAGAACAACAAGCTTCTCTTCGAGATGACCGCCAAGTACGGCACCCCCTATTTCTCCAACTACATCAACTCCGACATGGAGCCCAGCGATGTCCGCTCCA
>CAMOGQ010000231.1 GCA_946614165.1 uncultured Lachnospiraceae bacterium | reverse complement strand
GCAGAAGAGGTGAATCCCGCGCCATCGGCGGCGGCAAAGCCCAGTGGGGCAACGGGGAGATCTTCCAGCTGATCCCTCCGGAGCTGGGAGATATGACCTTTACGGCAGAGGAAGCGCTGGAAAACTACATGGGTCCCTGCGGCGTAGAGAAGGCTGTTCTTATGAGCGGCAGCATGTATGGCTTCCAGAACCAGTATCACAAGACCCTTCTGGAAAAATATCCCGATACCTTCTGTCCTTCCTGCACCATCGATCCCTTTATGGGCAACTATAAAGAGGCCATCAGGACATTCATGGAGAAGGACGGCTTCCACCTGGCAAAATTTGAAGTCTCCACCGGCGGAGGCCTGATGGGATGCCACAAGCCTTTCGACCTGGCAGGGGAAGAGATGATGTATATTTATAAGACAGTGGAAGAGCACAAAGGCGTCGTAGCCCTGGATGTGGGCGATATTGCCATGCCCAGCCACCAGCCCTGGTCCATCATGGAAGCCGCCCATAAATGCCCTGACCTGAAGTTCGTCGTCTGCCACCTGCTGGCTCCCACCAGAGGATGGGAGAGAGAATGGAAGCTGTCACTGGAGCTTCTGAACATGCCCAACGTCTGGTTCGATATCGCTGCCATTCCCAAGATCCTTGCGCCCGACAAGTATCCTTATCCTGCAGCTGCTGAGTATCTGCAGATGGCCAGAGAGATCATCACTGCCAAAAAGATGATGTGGGGCACAGACGCTCCCTTCGCCGCGACCCAGGATTCCTGCGAGCACCTGACAGACTATCTGTTAAAGAACGGCGCCTTCACGGACGAGGAGTTGGAAGATGTTTACTATAACAATGCCTATCATGTTTACTTTGAAAAATAATATTGATTAAGCGAGCAAAAGGGGATTACTTATGAAGAAATTAGTATCATTTTTCGGCGATCAGTCTGATGTTTTTGTAAAACTCAACCAGGAGGCGGAGGAATACGCAAAAACAAAAGACATTGAATTTGTATGGAAGCCGCAGCTTCCCTTTGACGAGGAGGATGTGATTAGCCAGCTGCAGAATGCGGATGCGGGCCTGATCGACGTTCAGCCCTACGGCGAGCCCATCTTCTCCCGTATGGGAGACCGCTGCAAGCTGCTGATCCGCTTCGGCGTAGGCTTTGATGCAGTCGATCTGAAGGCGGCCAGCGCCCACGGGATCGCCATTACAAGGACCACCGGCGCCAACAAGACTTCGGTGGCGGAAATGGCCATGACCCAGATCCTTGCTCTCAGAAGACAGCTCTTCCTGAACCGCAGGGTCATGGAATCCGGTGTCTGGGAAAAGAACATTGCCTATGAAATGGTGGGCAAGAAGGTCGGTATCCTGGGCTTCGGCAACATCGGTGTATGTCTGGCAAAACGTCTTTCCGGCTTTGAGTGCGAGATCCTTGCCTACGATCCCTATCCCAACCTGAAAGCTGCCGAGGAGCTGGGGGTGCGCTTTACAGATATGGACGAGATCTTCCGGACCTGCGACGCCATCAGCGTCCATCTTCCCTATCTTCCTTCCACCCATCACATTATCAACAAAGAGCGCTTCGATATGATGAAGGAGAATGCGGTCATCGTATGTACGGCCCGCGGCAATATCATCGACGAGGACGACCTCTACGATGCGTTAAAGAGCGGCAGGATCGGCGGCGCCGGCCTGGATGTCTTTGCCCAGGAGCCTCTGCCCACAGATTCCAGGCTTTTCGAACTGGAGAACTGCATCCTGACCCCCCATGTTTCCAGCCAGACCTATGAGTCCCTCTGGAACATTTACAAGAAGGCCATCGACATCATGGATGCATTCTACAAGGGAGAGCCGCTGGGACGGGGCGATCTGGTCAATCCGGACTATGTGCACTGATCGGAGGTAGGATATGAAATACTTTATGGGTCTGGATAACGGCGGGACAGCCACCAAGGCAGCTCTGTTTGATATCCACGGCAAGGAGATTGGATCCTATGGGATATCAACGGAATCCATCAAGCCCAGACCCGGTTTTGTCGAACGCGACATGGAAGAAATGTGGCTGGCAAATGCCAGGGTCATCCAGGGCGCTCTAATCAAGACCGGTGTGCAGGCATCGGATGTCATCTGCCTGGGCATCTCCGGCCACGGCAAAGGGCTTTATCTGTGGGGAAAGGATGACAGGCCTCTGCGGCCCGGCATCATTTCCACTGACAACAGGGCCTATCAGTACATGAATGACTGGAGAAATGACGGAACGGAGGAAAAGGCCTTCCAGTACTCCTGCCAGCATGTCATGGCCTGTCAGCCGGTGGCTCTTCTGGCCTGGCTCCGGGACAATGAACCCGAAAACTACAAAAATATCAAGTACGTCTTTGAATGCAAGGACTATGTCCGTTTCAGACTGACCGGCAAAGCCATGGCCGAAATCACGGACTATTCCGGGTCCGGTCTTATGAACCTTCATACCGGCCAGTACGACGACACGCTTCTTGAACTCTTCGGGATCGAAGAGATCAGAGACGCCCTGCCTCCCCTGGTCAGGGCCACCGATCTGTGCGGCACCATCACCCGGATCGCTGCCATGCAGACAGGCCTGGAGGAGGGCACGCCCGTCATTGGCGGCATGTTCGACATCAATGCCTGCGCCATTGCTGCGGGCGTGACGGATCCCGAATCGATCTGTATGATCGCAGGGACCTGGTCCATCAACGAATACCTGCGCAGGACGCCCATCCTGGACGGAAAGGCGCAGATGAATTCACTTTTCTGCCTGCCGGAATACTACCTGATCGAGGAATCCAGCCCCACCTCGGCCGGAAACTTCGAATGGTTTATCCAGCAGCTTCTGCCCGAATTTTCCGAAAAGGCCAAGCGCATGCAGTCCAACGTCTATGATGCCGTGGATCAGTGGGTCGAGGCGCTTCCTCCTAAGACTTACGTGCCCATCTTCCTGCCCTTCCTGATGGGATCCAATGTTCATCCCAATGCCAAAGGCTGCTTTATCGGCATCAGCTACAACCATACCAGAAAGCACCTGGTAAGGGCGGTATTTGAAGGAATCACCTTCTGCCACCGTTATCATCTGGAGAAGCTTCTGCAGACCCGGGAGACGGCTCCCAGACGGATCCGTCTGGCAGGCGGCGCCGCAAGAGCCGAGGTATGGGCCCAGATGTTTGCGGATGTTATGAACATTCCCGTAGAAACAGTGGAAGCCCATGAGACGGGCGCCCTGGGCTGTGCTATCGCCTGTGCGGCCGCGGTGGGAGAGTATAAGGACATCGAGGAAGCGGTCAGAAATATGACCCGGATCTCGGCCCCCATTATGCCCATTCCGGAAAATGTGCAGGTCTATAACAAAAAATACGAAGTCTACAAGAAGATCCTGGAGAGCCTTGACGGCATCTGGGACGATATGCAGGGCCTGTCAGAAGAAAAGTTCTGATTCAGGCAGAGCTTTCCTGCCAAAAAGCTGCTTAAACAATAAGAGGAGGCTCCGGAGCGGTTCCGGAGCCTCCTTTTTTCAGGCCTGTCAGATGGCCCATGTTCTCAGTACCGGAGAGCACGGGATACAGGAAGGGGGGAAGAGCGCATGGTGCATGACTACGGAAGCCCGGTCAGGACTCGAAGCTGGCTTCAATGCCGTATTTTTTCATTTTGCGCCAGAGAGTGGTGGTGCTGATGCCCAGCTCTTCGGCGGTCTGGGCCCGGTTGCCTCCGTTCTTCTGGA
>CAMOGQ010000230.1 GCA_946614165.1 uncultured Lachnospiraceae bacterium | reverse complement strand
TTTTTCAGGCTGTGCAGGATCAGGGGCAGAAGGAGGGCCAGGGTGGTCAGGCATACGCCGGGCCGAAGGAACCCGCCTCCCGCCGTCAGGGACAGGAGAAAGAGCCAGGAAAAGAGCCGCTCGGGCACCCGCATGTCCCTGCTGAAGGAGCAGGCCAGGATGATGCCGGTCCCGTAGGCCAGGTAGGCTATGGTGGTCCAGTTGCAGGTGCCGATGACCAGAAATTCCGCGGCTACGACGCCGGCATGGAAGAAGACGGACAGATGCCTCTGGGTCCCCGCCCAGTGGAGCCCCGAGAAGATCAGGACGCTGAGGGCCATGATGTAGGCGCCGAAAATATTGAAAAGGCCGGTCAGTCCCGATATGCGGGTCAGGAGCCAGGTCAGAGGGTAGGAGCAGTAGAAGACCACGCTCTGATTCAGGCCTTCTCCCCAGGCCCCGCCCAGGATCCCCGCTATCAGGAAGTCGTCCGTGGTGGTAAAGCGGACCCTGTAGTGGAAGTAGAGAACATAGGCGACGGCAGCGCTTATAAGAGTGTAAATAACCAGCTGTACGTAGGCGGCTGCATGGCTGCCTTCTTGGATGGTGTTCTCAGAACGCATTGTATGACCTCCTCTTATGCCCAGAAATCTTTTTTGCCGGTGGCCGTACTCAGGACCTTGCGGAGCTCCATCATGGCCGTGTAGTTGGGAAGGGCAAAAATGGGACGCTTTTCCTCAAGCAGCAGGCCCAGCAGGGTATCGTAGTCTCCCACGATCTGACGGATCTCTCCGGGAGCCCCGGCCTTTTCCAGCCTTGCGTCCAGGTCTTCCTTCCTGTCGCCGCAGACGTAGAGTTTTTTCAGATGCGGATCGCCGCAGAGCTTTTCGTAGTCGGTATCGTTGATCCAGGAGATATCATGGCCGTCGCCGGTCCTGTCATTGAGGCAGAGGACGGCGGTAAAATCTTCTTCCAGGCTGGTCAGGTAGGAAAAGGCCTGGTTGCAGCCGGCCGGATTCTTGACCAGGATCATCTGAAGGCGGTTCCCCTTCAGGTCAAAGGTCTCCAGGCGTCCGAAGGAGGACTCCACGCTTGAAAGAGAGGAGAGGGTCCTGTCCAGGGGAAGGCCCAGGGCCAGGGCGGCGCCCACGGCGGCAGCGGCGTTGTAGATGTTGTAGACGGCGGGAAGAGAGATGTCCACGTCCCTTTCCCCTTCCGCAGTCCTGAGGCGGATCCGGCTTCCCAGGGCGGTCAGGTCTTCGATGGACATGACCTCCACGTCGGGAGTTCTGCGGCCGTAGCCGCAGCCGGGGCAGCGGTAGCCCCCCAGATGGGCGTAGATATGGAAATCCCATTCGTAGGCCTTTCCGCAGACAGGGCAGACGCCGGCGTCATTCAGGTCCACATCGCCCCTGACCCCTACTGAGGGGTTCATGCCGTAAAAGACAGTCTTATTGGGAACGCCCAGGGCCAGGGATGCGGACAGGGGTTCGTCCGCGTTCAGGACCAGGGTGGTCTCGGGGACAAGCTTTACGCCTTTGCGGATCTCTGCCAGGGTATTTTCCACACCCCCGTAGCGGTCCACCTGGTCGCTGAAGAGGTTGGTCACCACCACGGCCTTTGGACGGACCAGGGGGACGACCTGCTTCAGGGCGGCTTCGTCGCATTCCAGAACGGCATAGCGGGTCCTGGGCCTTCCCCGCCAGTCGGCGTTGCAGGTCAGGTCCGCGGTTATGCCGGACAAAAGGTTGGCGCCGGACCGGTTCAGGAGACAGTCGTGGCCGCACGCCTCGATGACGTGCCAGGCCATGTTGCAGGTGGTGGTCTTGCCGTTGGTGCCGGTAACCACCACGATCTCCATGCCGCGGGAGGTGGCCTTCAGGATATCCGGGGCCACCTTCATGGCCACCTTGCCGGGAACGGCGGTGCCGCCCCGGCCGGTCCTGCGCAGCAGGGCCCGGGTCAGCTTGCAGGAAGCTGTGGAAAGAATGGTTTTAAGTGCGTTGGGTTCTGACATATATGTAAACCTCCGATGCATTTCTCTGTACCGCATTATTGTATCATTAAGGGAGGAAAAAGCAAAATAAAGCGTAAAAAAGAGAAAAGCGAAGATTCCTGAGAAGGCCGGAGGCAGGGGCGGAAGATGTTCCCGGAAAGACATATCCCGCCTCTGCCGGGATATGGTATTATATATGGAAACACTTCAGGCTGCTGCAAGGGAGGAAAAAGTATGTCGGATTACGGGATCGGACCCGAGGATTATATGGAACCCAGGTGCCTTCTGTGCGATGAGCCCTACGGGATGACACCGGAAGTAAAGGCTGTCCCCCAGAAGAGGATCGCGGAAAAGCTGGATGCCTATATGGCCGGGAGAGACTATAAGGGAGCAGAGCGCCACCTTCTCTACTGGCTGGAGGAAGCCAGGCTGGGCAGGGACCTCAGGGGCGAGCTCATGGTAAGGGGAGAACTCATCGGCCACTTCCGAAAGACCGGGAACCGGGAGGGGGCCCTGGAAAACGTGGAAAGAGTCCTTTCCCTTTTAAAGGAAATGGATTTCGAGGATTCCGTCAGCGCCGGCACAGCCTATGTCAATGCGGCCACGGCCCTGAACGCCTTCGGGGAAAACGAAAAGTCCCTGGAGCTTTTCGAAAAGGCCAGGAAGATCTATGAATCCGCTTCCGGGACAGATCCTTCCCTTCTGGGCGGCCTCTACAACAACATGGCCCTGACAGAATCTGCCCTCGGCAGATACGGCGAGGCCATGGAACTTTATGAAAAAGCCGTATCCGTCATGCGAAAGGTCCCCGGGGGCCATCTGGAAGAAGCCATCACCTGCCTCAATATGGCGGATACCCTGGAGAAGCAGGGCGGCATGGAAGAGAACGAGAAAAGGATCTTCGGCCTTCTGGACAGGGCCCTGGACCTTCTTAAGGAACAGGGAGAGGTGCCTGCGGGCTACTATGCCTTCGTGCTGGAAAAATGCGCCCCGGCCTTTTCCTATTACGGATATTTCGCGGACGCGGCAGAGCTTTCTGAAAAAGCGGAGAAGATCTATGCAGGGACTTGAAATATCGAAGCTCTATTATGAAACCTACGGGAAGCCCATGCTGGAGGAACTCTTTCCCCAGGTCCTGCCCTGTCTGGCGGCGGGCCTTGCCGGCAGCGGGTCGGAGTGCTTCCTCTTTGACGACGAGGTCTCCCGGGACCATGATTTCGAACCCGGATTCTGCCTTTTTCTGCCCTCTGAGGATCTGGTGGACCGGCGGACGGCCTTTCTCCTGGAAAGGGCCTATGCAAAGCTTCCCAGGGAATTTATGGGGCTCAGGAGGTCTCTCATGCAGCCCGTGGGCGGCGCAAGGCGGGGTGTGATCCGGACAGAGGATTTCTTCAGGGACAGGACAGGGACCCCGGACGGGATCCTGACGGCGGAAAGGTGGCTGACCCTGCCCGAGTCTTCCCTGGCGGAAGCCGTGAACGGGGAGATCTTCTTCGACAATCTGGGCGAGGTCACAGGGATCCGGGAGAGACTTTCCTTCTATCCCGAGGACATCCGGAAAAAGAAACTGGCGGGCAACCTGCTCCTTATGGCCCAGGCCGGCCAGTACAACTATGCCAGGTGCCTGCGCCACGGGGAGACGGGGGCGGCCCAGCTGGCGGTCTTTGAATTTGCCTCCGCCGCCATGAAGACTGTTTTCCTGCTGAACCGGGTCTATCAGCCCTATTACAAGTGGTCCTTCCGGGCCATGA
>CAMOGQ010000229.1 GCA_946614165.1 uncultured Lachnospiraceae bacterium | reverse complement strand
CATCTCCTCTGCAAGCCCCATCCATTCAGAAGGAATGGGTGGGGTGATTGACTACAGCCTCCAAAGTGATGCCTGCCGGCCGGGGCCGGCACATGGTCTTTAAAACGACTTTCATTTAGAATACTATCTTTGCCGGTACCCGTCAAGAATCACAGCTTTCCTCCACACAGGCCGCGAAAAATGCTATAATACATGAATTAAGGTTAATCGGGAGCTTTTTCATGACATATACATCCTTTTATTATTACCTGACCTGCGCGGCCATGCTGCCGGTCTACTATATTCTTCCCAGGCGCTTCAGATGGATCCTCCTCCTGTGCGGGAGCCTCTTTCTCTACTACCACTTCTGCCTGGGAAATCCCGCCATGCTTCTTACCTTCGCCTTTTCCGTCCTTATAAGCTACGGGGCGGGCCTTCTTCTGGAAAAGAGCGAAAACGACGCCGCGCGGAAAAAGATCCTGGCGGCAGGCATCGCCCTGTCCGTCCTGCCTCTTCTGCCGGTCAAATTTCTGGAGTTCACAAGAGGCCTGGGCCTTGCCCTCCCCCTGACCGTCCTGGCCCCCGTGGGCCTCTCCTTCTATTCCCTGCAGATCGCCGCCTATCTGGCGGACATATATAATAGAAAGATCAGGGCCGGTAAGAATCCCCTGCGCTATGCTCTCTTCGTCTCCTGGTTCCCCCAGGTCATCCAGGGGCCCATCCCCAGGTACGCCCAGCTGGGAAGCCAGTTCGACAAAGGCCCCTCCTACGACGATGACCTTTTTCACCAGGGGATCTGCCTGATCATCTGGGGCTTTTTCCTGAAATTCATGATCGCCGACAAGGCAGGGCTTCTGGTGAATACCATCTTCGGAAAGCCGGACATCTATCCCGGTGCCTACGTCTTCCTTGGGGGCGTCCTCTACAGCATCCAGCTCTATACGGACTTCATGTCCTGCGTCTGCATGGCCAAGGGGGTATCCGGCCTCTTTGGGGTCCGGATCGCCGACAACTTCCGCCATCCCTATTTTGCCTCTTCCATAAAGGATTTCTGGCGGAGATGGCACATGTCCCTCTCCCAGTGGCTCAGGGACTATATCTACTTTCCCCTGGGCGGCAGCAGAAAGGGAATGAAAAGGACTTATCTCAACATCGTGATCGTCTTTGCCGTCTCCGGTCTCTGGCACGGAGGAAGCCCCAAGTTCCTCTGCTGGGGCATGCTCCACGCTTTCTATCAGATCGCCGGAAGTCTGACCCTGGAAAAGAGAAACGCCCTTCTTGAAAAGCTCCGTCTGGATCCCCGGAGCCTTTCCGTCCGCATCTTCCGCGCCATAGCCACCTCCTTCCTGGTCATGCTGGCCTGGATCATCTTCCGGGCGGCCACTCTGACGGAGGGCCTTGCCATGATCTCTTCCATGTTTTCCGTCCGCAACCTCTGGGTCCTCTTCGACGGATCCGTCTTCGAGATGGGCCTGGACGCCAAGGACTGCGTGGTCCTTTTCCTGTCCGTCCTGACCCTCCTGGCCTCCTCCCTTATAGGGGCAAAGAGAAAGATCAGCGCCTGGATCTGCAGCCAGCAGCTGCCCGTGCGCTGGGCCATTCTCCTTTGCGCAGTGGTCATCATCGCCCTGACGGGCACCTACGGCTACGGATATGTGGCTCAGGATTTCATTTACGGAGGTTTCTGATTTGAAGACTTATCTGAAGACCGGAGGCAGTTTCCTTGCCTTCCTTCTGGTCATGGCCATGCTCCTCTCCGGACTGGGAAACCGCATGTCCAGGCCCGATTTCGTATCCAACTATTACACGGCCGGTTCTGTTTTTGACGGCATGTACGGACTGCAGAAAGATACCCTGGACGTCCTCTTTCTGGGCTCCAGCCACGGCTACAACTCCTATAACCCCCAGCATCTCTACGATGTCTACAGGCTCAGGAGCTACAATCTCTCCACCAGCCGCCAGGGCCCCATCGCCAGCTACTACTGGCTGAAGGAGGTCCTGAAGACCCAGTCTCCCAGGGCCGTGGTCTTTGAAGTCTGCTTTCTCTTCCACGACACAGACGAGCCCAGCCTCCGCATTGCCCTGAACCCCATGCACCTGTCGGGCAACAAGCTGGATGCCATCCGGGATCTTTCCGCCCAGGATCCGGAACTCTATGATCCCTTAAGCTTTTTATTTCCCCTGATCCGCTACCACGAACGCTGGAAAGAGCCCAGTGCCGCCTTTTTCCAGAAAAAGATAGCCGGCGGCCAGAACTGGCTCAAGGGCTTTTTCCCGGGCTTCCATGTCTTTAATGAAGCAGAGGACTATGTCCCCTTCGACCAGGCCTCCATGGAAAAGATCCCGGACGCCGGAACGGAAGTCCCCGATGAATTCCGCCTCCGCTATCTAGACAAAATGGCTGACCTGTGCAGGGAAGAGGGCATAGCCCTGATCCTTTCCTCCTCTCCTTCCACCCAATGGTCGGCGGAGCAGCACAATTACATGGCAGACTACGCCTCTGCCCGCGGCCTCTCTTTCTATGACTTCAACTGCCGGGAGATCTACGATGCCGTAAACTATGACATCAATACGGAAAACCTGGATAAAGGCCATCCCAACGTCTACGGTGCCGCCAAGATCACTTCCTTTTTCGGAAAACTGTTGACCGGGGAATACGGCCTGACCGGCACCGACGATGCCCAGTGGGTAAAAAGCAAGCCCTACGTAGATATGGTCTACGAGGACTTCGCCGTCTTCAACGCCCATACACTGGCAGACTACCTCATGACCGCCCGGAAGGACCGTTATACCATCTTTCTGACCATCGACAGTGAATACCAGGCCAGCCCCGAATCCATGGCAGAACTGGAAAAAGCGGGCGTCAGATGGGCTCCCGGCCAGAGCGTCTGCGCCTGCATCGACTATCCTTCGGGAACGGTCCTGCAGGAAGAGACCCTTCTGGAAGGCACCTATAACAGAGGTCTTTTCAAGTACTCTCTGAGCCTGGAAAATCCCAAGGCCTCCATCATTTTAAACCGCCGGCAGAAGGTCACCAACGACAAGCATCTGCATATCTGCGTATTTGACAACGTTTTCGGGAACCTTGTGGATTCCTCCTCCTATTAAAACGCACTAAAAGGAAACATCATGCTGATCGGAAATAAAAGTATTGACACATCATCCCAAAAGGACCTGGCCGTATCCGCAAAAGCCGTCCTTAAGAAAAGGGAAGGGCGGACCCTCAAGGCCGGGGGCCTCTGGGTCTATGACAACGAAATAGACCGCATCGAGGGGGATTTCGAAAACGGCGATATCCTGACCGTGGAAGACTTCGACGGTTACTTCATGGGCTACGGTTTTATCAGCCTCTCCTCGAAGATCCGCATCCGGGTCCTGGCCCGCAGGACAGAGGACCTGATCACCCCCGCCTTTTTAAAGGAGAGGGTCCGCTCCTCCTGGGAATACAGAAAGCACGTGATCGACACCTCCTCCTGCCGGGTCATCTTCGGGGAGGCCGATTTCCTGCCCGGCCTGACCGTGGACAAGTATGAGGACGTCCTGGTAGTGGAATCCCTGGCCCTGGGGAGCGAAAGGATCAAGGGCTATGTCCTTACGGCCCTTGAGGAAGTCCTTGCCGAAGACGGCATAAAGGTCAGGGGCATCTATGAAAGGAGCGACGCCAGGGTACGGGAAAAGGAAGGACTGGAGCGCTTCAAGGGATTTCTGACAGAGCCCTTTGAAACAAAGGTCCCCATCACGGAAAACGGCATCCGCTACATAGTAGACGTGGAGAACGGCCAGAAGACCGGCTTTTTCCTGGACCAGAAGGACAACCGCA
>CAMOGQ010000228.1 GCA_946614165.1 uncultured Lachnospiraceae bacterium | reverse complement strand
TCGCTGCAAAGATCGGACTCATTCGTCTCATAAATAAGTATTTTAAGACCAATGATCATACGGACTGCCGTATCCATAAGGATCCGGCCAACCTGATGCAGGTGATATACCAGATCATATCAGCTTACTTCCAGGATGACTGTGCCGATGAGCTGACAAACGATCCCGTGATGACTGCCCTCCTCGAAAAGGACAAGCTGGCATCTCAGCCTACTCTGTCCCGCTTCTGGAACAGAATGGATAATGATACTCTCACCCAGTTCGAACAGATCAACACAGCAATGAGGAAGATCGTCTATTCCGTCGAGAATCCGGAATTTATGCTCTTCGATCTGGATTCCACCCTGCTGGATACCTATGGCAGCCAGGAAGGGGAAGGCTTTAACGTCCATTACCAGGCACACGGTTATCATCCGCTGCTCTGCTATGATGGCCTCACCGGTGACCTTCTGAAAGCAGAACTCCGGGAAGGAGCCAAATACTGCAGCAAGGATGCTGACCAGTTCATGATCCCTCTTCTGCAGGAATATCGTACGAAGTATCCTTCTATGCCGCTTTATTTTCGCGGTGACAGCGGGTTTGCTTCTCCGGACATCTACGAAGCCTGCGAAGATAATGACTGTAAATATGCGATACGTCTGAAGCTGAACCCTGCACTGATAAAGAACGCGGCCCTTGCCGACGAGGCACTGTATCATGCAACTATCGAAAATCAGATCGATTACGCTGTAACATACGGTGAATTCATGTATCAGGCCGGCAGCTGGTCTCATCCCAGAAGAGTCGTCTTCAGGATAGAGAAGCCGCATGGCCAGATGATCCACATGTTCACATTCGTAGTTACGACCATGGAAGATCTGGAGCCTTATCAGGTCCCTTAAGTTTTACTGCGGCCGCGGCAAAATGGAGCACTTCATTAAGGAAGGGAAGTCCGGATTTGACTTCGCTTCTGTCAGTTCCCACTCTATGCTGGTGAATGCAAACCGACTTCAGGTACATGCACTGGCCTGCAATCTGTTCAACTGGTTTCGGAGACTTGCGTTACCCGCCAATATGAAAAAACAGCGTATCGACACTATCCGTCTTAAACTGCTGAAAGTCGCTGCAAAAGTGGTCCATTCGGCAAAATATACCGTGTTCAAGCTGTGCAGCAGCTGTCCCTACAGGAAAGAATTCTATGAAACTCTTGCAAATATACGGGGACTGCAGCCTCAGCTGGAATAAATAGTAACCAGCAACTCATGTACCTTGGCAATTTCAAAGGAGCTACCCTGAAACAACATGGATACTATGCCCTTTTTCAGGGCAGTTTCCGAAAATCGTGCCAATGAAATGCCAGTTTACGTGTCCGAGGGCAGGGACCCTATGCAGGACCTACCCACGTGAATAATTCAGGATCAGCTAACGATTTGAAGACATGGATTTTGACCGCAGCGATTAAAACAAAAAGATAAGGGACTTGAAAAATGCCGGAAAAAATGCCGAAGGAGGATAAGAACAGACAAGCCTCCAATACAAAGCGCAGCAGACTGCCTTCTATTCCGGACAGGAGCCGGTTTTTTACGATTGCGCTTCTGCTGTATGACATGGTCGTGGTAAACGGCTCTTATTTTGCTGCCCTTTGGCTTCGGTTTGACCTGCGTTTTTCCGTGATTCCGGATTATTATCTGCAGCCTTTCCTGAAGTTTGCTCCTTTTTATACGATCTTCTGCATCCTTCTTTTCTCCTATCTGAGGCTGTACAGGTCTGTCTGGCGTTTTGCCAGCCACAACGAACTTGCCAGGATACTGATCGGGTCCGTGATTTCCTGCACCTTCCACGGAGCGGCCATCACGCTCCTCTTTGTCCGCATGCCCATTTCCTATTACCTGTTCGGAGCCATCATTCAGTTCGGCGCCATGACAGGGATCAGGTTCTCTTACCGTTTCATTCTCCTGGAAAGGGAGCTCCGCTTATCCAGAAGAAGCGATGTGCAGCGGGAAAACATCATGCTGATCGGTGCCGGCAATGCTGGGCAGATGATCCTCAGGGATATCCGCATGGCCAAGGAAACGGACGGCAGGGTCCAGTGCATTATCGATGACAATCCGGTCAAATGGAACCGGTATATCGACGGCGTCCGGATCGTGGGCGGCCGGGACGAGATCCTCTCCAGCGCGGAAAAATATAAGATCGACAAGATCTATGTGGCAATTCCCAGTGCTCCCGCAGCAGATAAAAGAGAGATCCTGAACATCTGCAAAGAGACCGGCTGCGAAGTCAGGACTCTGCCCGGCATGTATCAGCTGATTAACGGAGAAGTTTCCGTAAACGCTCTTAAAAAGGTGGCCATCGAGGATCTCCTTGGCAGGGAGCAGATCAAAGTGGAGCTTTCTGAAATAACGGGATATCTTGCGGGCAAGGTGGTCCTTGTGACAGGCGGAGGCGGCAGCATAGGCTCGGAACTGGTCCGTCAGGTGGCGGCGGTAGGGCCTTCCCGGCTCATTATTTTTGATGTTTACGAGAACAATGCCTATGAAATCCAGCAGGAGATCAGACGCACCTATCCGGACCTGGATCTGATCACTCTGATCGGGTCGGTCCGGGACAGCAAGAGACTGATGGAAGTCTTTGCCCGGTATCAGCCCCAGATCGTTTATCATGCAGCGGCTCATAAGCACGTCCCCCTGATGGAGGACAGCCCCTGCGAAGCCATCAAGAACAATGCCATTGGAACCTACAAGACAGCCTATGCAGCCATGTACTACGGCTGTGAGCGCTTTGTCCTGATCTCCACGGACAAGGCTGTGAATCCCACCAACATTATGGGGGCCAGCAAACGGCTCTGCGAGATGGTCATTCAGACTTTTGCGGAAAAGATCGCTCAGGGAAGGGAAAAAGACCTTCCTCTTCTGCATGCCCATGTATGGGATGAGGATGAGGGGGCAGATTCCATGCCGGATCCCCGTTTCCATTCCCATACCCGCTTCGTGGCGGTCCGCTTCGGCAACGTGCTGGGCAGCAACGGTTCGGTCATCCCTCTTTTCAAGAAGCAGATCGAAGCCGGAGGCCCTGTTACGGTGACCCATCCCGATATCATCCGCTACTTTATGACCATTCCCGAAGCCGTCAGTCTGGTTCTGCAGGCGGGCTTTTATGCGGAAAGCGGCAGCATCTATGTCCTGGATATGGGAGAACCGGTCAAGATCGATACCCTGGCCCGCAACCTGATTCGCCTTTCCGGCCTGAAACCGGATGTGGATATTAAGGTCGTTTATACGGGACTCAGACCCGGGGAAAAGCTCTTTGAAGAAAAGCTTATGGCCGAGGAGGGGATGCGGAAGACCCCCAATGACCTGATTTTTATTGGAAACCCTATTCCTTTCGACGGGGAACATTTCCTGAACCGGCTGCAGGATTTGATGGACGCGGCTTGTGAGAACAGGGAGGAAGAGATCCGGGCCATGGTAAAGGACATGGTCGCCACTTACCGCCCGGCAGGGATCCACGGCTCCAGTTATAAGAATGAAGCCTATCTGCGGGTGCTGCAGCACATGAAAGACAGCGGAAGCTGAAAGTGTTTCGAAATATCGTCAGACATACGTACAAGGGAGAGGCAGTGGCATGAAGATACTGATCCTTGCAAATCTGGACCTTGGCCTGTACCGCTTCCGGAAGGAGCTGATTTCTGCTCTGCTGAAGGAGCATCAGGTATATATATCCCTTCCCAATGGGGAGATGGTGGAACCGCTTAAAGAGATGGGCTGTATTTTCCGGGAGACCCCTGTGGACCGCAGGGGCGTCAATCCCCTGACGGATCTGGGGCTTTTTCTTG
>CAMOGQ010000227.1 GCA_946614165.1 uncultured Lachnospiraceae bacterium | reverse complement strand
TCTCTATCCCCGGGAAATGAACCTCTACGGGGACCACGGCAACGTCCTCTGCCTTCGCCGCCGCCTGGAGTGGCGGGGCATCCCCGTCCGGGTCGTCCCCCTGGAGAGGGGGGACCCCTTTCCCGACCATGTGGACATCCTCTTCGGAGGCGGGGGCCAGGATTCCGGCCAGTTCAGGATCGAAAAAGACCTGCTTTCCCGCGGGGAAAGGATCCGGGCCCTGATCGAAGACGGGACCCCCGGCCTGGTCATCTGCGGCCTCTACCAGCTCTTCGGCAGGGAGTTCATTCCCCTGGAGGGGGATCCCATCCGGGGGATCGGGGTCTTTCCGGCCTGTACAAAGGCGGGAAAGAGCCGCCTTGTGGGCAACATCACCATAGACGCCCCTCCCTTCGGGCCTGTCACAGGCTTTGAGAACCACTCCGGCAGGACCTTTCTGGAGGGGGCCTCCCCCCTGGGCATAGTGGTCCGGGGAAAGGGCAATAACGGCAGGGACAAAGGGGAGGGCATCCGTTACAGAAACTGCATCGGCACCTACCTGCACGGCCCCATCCTGCCAAAGAACCCCGCCCTGGCGGATTTTCTGCTCCTGACGGCCCTGCAGAGAAGAGACCCCTCAGCCTCCCTGGTCCCCCTGGATGACAGGGCAGAGGAAGCCGCAAGGAAAAGCGCCGCCGCAAGACCTGTATAAAGGATCTCCCAAGCAGCCCCCTTCATGCCTCTTCCCTGCCTGCTTACAGTGTATATACAAAAACAGATACGGCCCGCCGATCCCGGCGGGCCGCATCTGTCTGAGAGTTTCTGCCTGTGCAGAAAGCTGGTGTTATCCTTCTGCGTCTTTCTCTTTTTTGTATTCTTCCTCGAGTCTGCGCATGGTCGATACCAGCCTGCGGACGATTTCTTCATCGTGGGCGTCCAGCCCGTCTATATTGACGGTGTGGCCGTTTTCCAGAGAAAGGAGATAGTCCGTCGACACGTGGAAGACCCTGGAGATCTTGACCAGGGTATCCGGAGACGGGACCCTCTCATTGACCTCATAATAGGATACCACCGACTTGCTTACGCCGAGCAGTTCGCCCAGCTGCTGCTGTGTCATTCCTTCTTCTGTTCTCAGTTTCTTTAGCTTTGCGCCGAATTCCACCATATCTGTTCCCTCCTACTATAGTAGTTTACATAATATCGTATTTAAGTAGGTGGAAAAATGTACCAAGTTAGTTAACTTTTGCAAAATGCCTATAAAATCCTTAAAAATTCGCCAAGTCGCCCTTTTTTCTTCCCTTCCGGGCGCAAAAAAAGGCAGGTCCCCCTTGAGGCCTGCCCCTTCCGGATGCATCTTATCCTATTTTCTTTGTCATAGTCAGGACGTTCTGTCCGTTTTCGTACCTGTAGTCCATGGTATCCATGACCTTTTTGGCCATAAAGATCCCAAGACCGCCGATCTCCCTCTCTTCGACGGAAAGGGAAATATCGGGATCTGTCTTTGCCAGGGGGTCAAAAGGAATGCCCCAGTCTCTGAAGGTGATCCTGAGGATGCCGCTCTTCGGATCCGGACTGGCTATAATCACCGCATCTCCCACCGTCCCCTTATAGGCATAGTGCGCGATATTCACGAACAGCTCTTCCACAGCCATATCGATCTGGATCTGGTTTTTCATGGAGCAGCCCATGATCTCCAGCGCTGCATCGACATATTGCAGGACCCTGTCCAGGTTGTCTGTCAGGGCTTTTATCTGTAAAGCTTCCATCTCCCCGCTCCATAAGGTGCATGGCCCGCTCCGTGCAGGCCGTCAACAGTCACGAAAAGGAGCGTCTTACTCGATGGTCAGGATATCCGAGAAGCCTGTGACCTCGAAGATCTCTCCGATGGCAGGAGCCACATGGATCAGCTTCATGCTGCCCTGACGGTTCATGGTCTTCTGGGCAGAGAGCAGGATCCTCAGGCCTGCGGAGGAAATGTACTCCAGCTTTTCGAAATCAAATACCAGATCTGTGATTCCGGGAAGGAACGCCTTCAGCTCGCCTTCCAGGGAAGGAGCCGTGGTGGTATCCAGTCTGCCTTCCAGGGCGACCAGGGCCTGTCCGTCATTCAGTGTTTTCGTGATATTCAGCATCTTTTTATCTCCTTTCAATCAGCCCGCCGGGCAGCGCAGTCTTCGCTCGTTCTATTTTACCATATATTTCCGTCATTTTTATCGTTTTTTCACAGGCCTTTCACAAAATATCCCACGAACATGTCGATCACAAAGGCCGCGAAGGGAATGGTGGAAAGGCAGGCGAAAAAAGTCCTCCCCGTACTCTCCGCCAGGCGGCAGAGCAGGGGAAAGATCAGGTAGACCAGGGCCAGTCCCGCCAGGGCAAAGACCAGGATGGACCGGAAACAGATATAGCCTCCTATGTTGCCCCAGTTCCAGATCTCCGTATTGTAGTCCCACAGGCGAAGGCCCCCGAAAAAGGTATAGAGTACCCATCCGGTCAGGTATTCCAGAAGGCCCGACGCCCCGGCGCAGACAAGAAAGACCGCCCAGGGCCTTTTTCTGAAGCGGGATGCGGCAAAGAGGATCATAAGGCTTCCGAAGGCGTAGATGGGAAGCCAGGGCCCCAGGCCGTGGCCTCTTTTTACGAAGTATCCGAAATTGATCCTGTAAAAGCCCATCTCGTAGAGCCAGCCGCTGATGCCTCCCGTCACAAAAAGGAGCATCAGGATCCGGACCTTTGTGAAAGGGTCGAATGTATGTCCCTCAAAGAGCCTTCCGCTTTCCATAGACCGCCTCCCGGCCCCGGGCCTCCTGCGGGAGGGCTTTCTTCTCCCTGCCGGGGCGCTTCTCCTCTATTATACGAAAAAAGCCGCCTTCCATGAAGAGCTTTTCCCGAAGGCCTGTTTCTTTTCTCTTTCTCTTCTCTTTTTTTCTCTTTTTTCCCGCTCCCTTACTGATCTTCCGGGCGGACTGGCCCCCTTGCCTTCTTTCCGATGGCCCCTATGAGGCGCCCGGCAAACAGGGCGGCCCTTTCGGGGTCCGGATCCGCCACAAGGAGGGCCGCAAGGGGAGCATCCTCCGGAAGGTCCTCTCCTGTAAGGGAGGTTCCCGCAGCGGCAAAGCCGTCCGCCCGCCTGGAGGCCAGCATGGAGGGAAAGGAGATCTCCTTTTCCCTGTCTCCCCCGCTCAGGCGAAGCAGCAGGTCATAGCCCCTTCTGGAAGTCTCCTCCTCAAAGGCCTGGGCAAACAGGGCATGGCCCGGACCTTCCAGGTCCGGCAGAAGGAGCCCGATCAGGGCCGTCCTGCCTCCGATCAGGCCCTGGGCCGCCCGGTCCGGCTGAAAGCCCGTTTTCTTCACCCAGTAGAGAACGCTCTCCCTTGTGGACTCCCTGACCAGGGGAGACCCCGAAAGGACCCGGGAGACCGTAGCCCTGGAAACGTGGGCAAGAGACGCAATTTCCTTCATGGTAGTCATAAAAGCCATCCTTTTCCCCGCGGGAAATCAAAGCAGACACTCCCCCGGCGGAAAATGCCTTCTTACTGCTTCCTTACGGTTATAAAACAATTCTGAACCTGTCAGCTGCGGATGACCTTATTATAAACGGAGCAGGGAGTAAACTCAAATATGACAATTCTCCCTGTACTGTTAATTACTCCGTCCCGCCCCGGGCATGGAAAGAGCCGGCTCCCTGCACAGGGAGCCGGCTCTCAAAGCCTCACAAGGTCAGGGCCCCGGTCTTAAAAAGGCAGGCCCTCCGGGGGCATTTCCGTCTTTTTTCAGTCGGTCAGATCGTATTTTTCCACGTCGATCACGGCGCTTCCGTCCGCATAGAACATGA
>CAMOGQ010000226.1 GCA_946614165.1 uncultured Lachnospiraceae bacterium | reverse complement strand
AAAAAAGGGCTGATGCGTTCTCGTGACTTCAGTCCCGAGAGGTTCACAGATCCTGGTAAGCGGTAAATAATCGGCATCTTATGAAAAGCCTCCTGTTTTGGTAGTATTGATCCGAAATACTATCAGAACAGGAGGCTTTTTATGGATCCGAGAGTAATGGAGCTTCGTATCAGACAATGGATCCCTGTCTTTGAAGAACAGGCAAAGAGTGGTCTGAATAAAGATGAATGGTGCATCATCAACGGTATTAACAGGGGATCATTCTTCCGTTGGCAAAAGAGGGTTCGGTCATACCTCCTGGAGCATGGCGAAGGCGTCGCCCAGTTATCGGCCCCGCCCATAAATGAACAGGCAGAAAATGAGTGCTTTGTTGAATTGCCCCTGGCTCAGGCGGCCCTTCCCGGGATGGCTGCCCTTCGGAATCTCCATGATGATGTAATGGATGAGGCTGCCCCTATCAGTATCCGGTATGGAGAGTTTGTGGTCAATGTCAACGATGAAGTGGATGAGCGGCAGCTGGCTGCTGTGTTGAGGGCTTTGAAGAATGCTGAATGAGAATGGAATTACCTTTTCAAAGATCATACTTGCCGTTGGAAGATCAGATCTGCGTAAGGGCATTGATGGACTGGCTGCCGCAATAAACCTGAAATACGGACTTGACCCACTGGATAAGGATACGCTGTTTCTTTTTTGCGGCACCAGGAGGGACAGGGTCAAGGGACTTTTGTGGACTGGCGACAGATATGTACTTCTTTATATCCGGCTGGCTGACGGCTGTTTCCAATGGCCAAGGACTGCTGATGAAGCCCGCAGACTTACCGGCGAGGAGTTCATGAGGCTGATGGATGGATTTTCTGTTGATCCGTCGGTTGGACCCAAACGCAAAATCCCTGCAGCAGATCCTAAAAGCAAACGGAAAAGATAGTGATGGCACGGCAACTGACCGTGCCAAAAAAATGGCTGAAACATAGGTATATTTAATAACTTTTACATAACTATCTATTGACAATACCATAGGTATGTGTTAAAATATATCTATGAAAGGAGGGCTGCGTATGTCAATCGTAAAGCTCAAGGATAAAAGATCGGGAACGACCTACGTATATGAATCAGAATCATACTGGGACAAAGAAAAGAAACAGCCCCGCTCCCGCAGAAAGCTGATCGGGAAGCTGGATGAAGAGACCGGGGAGATCATCCCCACAGGGAAAAGCGGCAGGAAAAAGGGAACGGCCGTACAAAACGATGAGGTTCATTCCCCGGAGCCGATCACAGAGTACATAAAGGTCATCGAGGAGAAGGATGCCTTGATCCGGGACCTGAAGGCTGAGAATAAGGCATTAAAGAAAGAAAGGCAGGAAATCCTGCAGACACTGAATGAATTGTGCCGGAAACTGGCAGACTGAGCGGCACAACGGAGGAAACAGATGAAAGCAGACAGGGAAGCATTTATAGAACAGATCCGTATCCTGGACAGGGATGCCCTTCTATCTCTTGTGGCTTCCCTGTATGATGAGATGGAGGAAACGCGGCTGAAATATCTGGAGAATGAACGGATCAGCACAGAGGCGCATATCCAGTTTTCGGAACTGAACGCAAAGTACACGGCCCTTCTCGCTGAAAACGAAAACCTGAAAAAGCTCCTGCAGAAAGAGGTCGATAAGAATACGCTGAAAACCAGATCTACCTTCGGCAGGAAAACGGAAGGCTTCCTGTCCATGCTGGACGCCGCAGATAATCCGGAAGAAGAACCGGTGGATGAGAGTGATACCGAAGACAGGAAGGAACCGCTGGAACGGAAAAAGAGAGTGATTACATTCCCCGGACGTGATGGAAAGAAGCCTGCCGGAGAAAATACAGGTGAAAACAAAGATGGGAAACATGAGGGGAAAAGCCTTGCCCGTTCACTTGACAAACTGCCTCAGCAGCTTATTTATGATCTTGATATAGAAAAGCTGAATGAACAGTACGGTGAAGGACGGTGGCGAATCGCATACTGGCACTCCCACCGCGTCCTGATGAAGCTGGATACGCCTTATTATGTACAGGTGACATACACTCCTGTCCTGTCGGTCGGCCTGGAGCATGACCTGTTCACCATCCCGTATATGAATCCGCTGATCGATAAAAGCTTTGTGTCCTATACCATCATCGCAGACATCCTCTACAGGAAGTTTGTTCTCGGCCTTCCGTTTTACCGGCAGGCCCGGGATTACATGATGCAGGACATTGCCCTGACGAAACAGACGATCATAGGCTGGGTGAACACCCTGGTCCCGGAAATCTGTGCACAGGTGCATGAATACATGGCGCAGCTCCTGATCGGTTATAAGTACACGCAGAGTGACGAGACCTTCATCCAGGTGAACAAAGATGGATACGGGCCCGGCCATAAAAGCTATATGTGGGTCCATACCAGCAGTGAGCTCCTTGACTGTCCGCCCATCATTGTCTTCTGCTACGAACTGACACGCGGGACGGACCACCTGAGAACTTATTTCCAGGAATTCCTGGGGTATATCACCTGTGATGCCTATGTATCCTACCAGGTGCTTGAAGACGAAAGCGACGGAAAGATCCAGGCAACAGGCTGCCTGATGCATTGCCGGAGATATTTCGCAGAAGCTTTTTTTGTCCGGAATGTCGCAGAAATGAGCGATGAAGAACTGAAATCTCTTCCGGAAACAAAGGCACTCCTGCTGATCCGGGAAGTGTACCAGGAGGAGAACAGGCTTAAGGAGATGACTGCCGAAGAACGCCTTGCCGCCAGAAAAGAATTGGTTGCGCCAAAGGTGGACGCATTCTTTGCATATGTCCGCTCGCTCGATGATTCCGATGAAGTCTTCAGCGACAGAATGAAAAAAGCCATCCAGTATGCAGTAAACCAGGAAAACAGCCTTCGCCGTTTTCTTACGGATGGGAACATTCCCTGCGATAATGGCCATGTAGAACGTGTCATACGCAGCTACTCTATAGGAAGGGCCAACTGGCTGTTCGCAGATACGATTGATGGTGCGAAGGTGAACGCCATCATGTATTCCATCGTAGAAACTGCAAAAGCCAACCATGTGAATGTGCAGTACTACCTACAGTATCTGTTTGAGCAGATCCCGTTGCGAAGGGCCCGAGGTGAGCAAGACTTTATGGCGGATATGATGCCATGGTCTGAGGCTTACCAGAAATACGAGAAGGGAAAGCAAAGGCAACAGCAAACCTTGTTTGGCCAGCTGTTCCCAATACCTGATCGACCTCGTACTCCCCGGAAGAAAGATATGGCTGCATGCCTGGAGAGAAAAACCGGAGCCGCAGCAAATGAGATAGGAAAAAAGAGAAGTGCATAACGGATAAAGAGCCCGCAAGTGTTCTGCTTGAGGGCTGTCCGGCATCCCTGTCTGTCCAAGTCGCAAAAGAAGCAAAAGTATCAATCACACTGAGATTTTTGATTCTATGAAATTTTCAAAGAGCACTGTCTGTAGACTACCACAGCAAGTGCTCTTTTTATAGACGCCGATTATTTGCCGCTTACAAGACACCAGTAAAAAAATAAAATCCGTGCTGAAAACAAAAGGCGAGTCTGGAAAGCCGTTATCATCAAAGCCTTGTTATGGCTACATCAAAGACCCCTTAGATCCTTACAAATGGATCATCGATGAAGAAGCTGCTGAAGTTGTTCGTAGAATATTCAACTTATACATGGAGGGTAAAGGGACTCGTAAGATTGCAAAAATTCTTTCAGAGGATCATGTCTTAAACCCAACAGCTTATGCGATTTCAAAAGGTATACCCATCGTAACAAATACAAGAGTAGGCGGGAATTATTACTGGCATGCATCAACAGTATCCTTAATACTTGGACG
>CAMOGQ010000225.1 GCA_946614165.1 uncultured Lachnospiraceae bacterium | reverse complement strand
ATCTTCCTGCAGGCAGGAAATATATGGTCATCTGCCGCCGCAGCGTATACAATAAAAAATGTGAAGGGGACCGCAGCAGACCGGAAAGGAGGGGCCGTGAAAAGACAGACCAGGTGCGATATGATGGAATCTCTTGTGGAAGAGAGAAAGAAGGAACTGAAAAAGGAAGAGGCTCTGGAGAGGGAACTGGCAGATCTCGTTCGGGAAAGAGAAGCCCGGCTGAAGGAAGGGGCGGATCAGGAGACCCTGGCCTCTCTGGATGAGCGGATCGGCGCCCTTACCCAGGAAAGGGAGGAGAGCCTTAAGCACAGAAAGGATCTCTGCTCCCTGGCCAGAGTGGTGGGGGCAGGCGACTGAACAGGAATTTGTTGAGGCAGATGAAAAGGCCGGGAAAGGAGAGGATCCCTTCCCGGCCTTTTTAAGGCAGAAGTATATTTGTATTTACCGGAGGCAGAACAGGGAAGATCAAATCCCTGTCCTGTCTTTTTTTACCGCTTCCCTCAGATCAGAGGGAAGGTCAGTACGGCCTTGAAAAGGTCTCCGTCCACGGTCAGGGAAAGATTTCCCCCCTGGAGCTCAGCCATGCTGCCCGCTATGGAGAGGCCCAGTCCGTTTCCTTCGGTGGTCCGGGAGGCATCGCCCCGGGTAAAGCGCTCCATCAGCTCCGCTTCGGAAATGTCCAGAGCCTCTCTGGAGGTGTTCTTGAAGCTGATCAGAGCCTTTCCGCCGCTTTCTTCCAGGGACAGATAGACTCTGGTGCCCGGCTGGGCGTATTTGCAGATGTTGTTCATCAGGTTGTCGAAGATCCGCCACATCCTGCGGCCGTCCGCCATGATGCGGAGTTCCTTTTCGGGCTGCTTGGTGACCAGGGTCAGGTGGGCTGCCTGAAGCTTTTCCTCATACTCCCCGGCGGCCTGGGTCAGAAAGACGGAGGCGTCACAGGGGGAGAGAAGGACGTCCAGATTTCCTGTGGACGCCTTGGAGGCCTCCACCAGGTCGTCGATCAGGCGCTTTAACTTCTCGGACTGCCTGAGCAGGACCTGGGCGTATTCGGGAACGGCAGGGTCTCCGGGAGCCTCCCCGATCAGGGAAGCGTAGTTGATGATAGAGGTCAGAGGGGTCTTGATATCGTGGGAGACATTGGTGATGAGCTCTGTCTTCATGCGCTCGCTCTTCATGCGGTCTTCCACTGCAATGGCCATGCCGGAAGCAATGCTGTTCAGGTCTTCGCCGTGCTTTTTAAAATCCCAGAACATGCCCTTTGTATCCGTCTGATAGGACAGATCGCCTCCCGCCAGGGCGGCTCCGCCTCTTTCCAGCTTTCGAAGCATCAGGGCCATGTAAAGAACGAGGGGCAGAAGAACGATCTTTTCAATGAACCACAGAACAGGGATCAGCGCTCCGTTCCACCAGAGTGAGAAGCCGATAATAATACCCATCAGTTCCAGGCCGGTCAGGATTCCGTAGGCCAGGAGAGCCTTCCAGATCAGGGGCAGAGAGCGGATCAGGTTCATGAAAAAGCGGCCAAGCCCCGCAAGTCCTCTTCCAAAAACTTTGATCAGGCCCCAGGCCAGCTTCAGGATCCGGGCTGTCAGGGTGTTCTTTAAAAGGGTCTGCCCCTTGATCCGGACCGCGGTGCTCATGCAAAGGCCCAGTCCCAGGCAGAAGCAGACCAGGCAGAAGCAGAGAGCGTAGGCTACTGCCATGTAGCCGCTCAGGGAATCGGCCAGAGGGATGATCAGGATGCCGGCGACGGAAATATTCAGAAGGAGCAGGAGGTCATAGGGAACTTTGTAAAGAGGTCCCGGGACCAGGTCCTCCCTGCGGGGGCGCCTGCCCGATACGCTCATCAGGCTGATGAAGCTGATGACCAGGCCAAGGAGAGAAAGGACAGCGATCAGATATACGGCGTAGCGGAGCATATAGGCCGCGTGGGCCAGTTTTTCCAGGAAGCCGATCTTTTTTGCAGCCATGGTATTTTCCGGGAAGGAGACCGTCAGCGTATAATACTCGGCCGTCTGATCAAATTCCTCATATTCGGCGTAGTGGTAAAAAATATCCGTTACCTTTCCTTTTATCTTTCCTTTCTTGCCCTTGAGAACGCCGTAGGCCAGGGTAAAGGGCCCTTCGTCCGTTTCCTGGAACTCTCCCTTTTGGGCTACCAGCTTTCCCTTGCTGTCCGTGATGGTATAGTTCCCTTCCGAAGTGTCAGGGTCTTTGTCCATCAGCTCGTCTCTCATAATGTCGTAGCCAATGGAACGAACCTGGCCTTCATCTATGATTTTGTTTGTGAATTCCTCTTCGGACATGGTATAGATTTCCATGTCTCCGTACATGAAGCACACGGCGCCTGTCACCGAGGCAGCCAGAATGCCGGCGCATACAGTGCAGAGGATAAATAAAAGCGTTTTGCCCGCCAGGGTCCTTGCAAAGTTTTTCATTTTCTTCTTTCTCCTTCCATCTTGTAGCCCTGTCCGAAGATGACCTTGATGCATCGGGGCTCTGCCGGATCGATCTCCAGCTTTTCCCTCAGATGCCGGATGTGGACGGCTACTGTATTGTCTGTCCCGAAGGGCTTTTCCTTCCATACGGCCCGGTAGATCTCTTTGGGAGAGAAGACCCGGTCCGGACTGGAGATCAGAAGCTTCAGGATGTCGTATTCCTTGGGGGTCAGCTGGACTCTGTCTCCGTCCAGGAAGACTTCTTTTGTGCGGTCGTTGAGTTCGATACCGCCGTTGCGGTAGATCTCCTGACCGGTGCTGCCTCCTCCCAGCTTCAGATAGCGCCGCAGCTGGGACCGGACCCTGGCCTTTACCTCCAGAGGATTGAAGGGCTTGGTGATATAATCGTCCGCTCCCACGTCCAGGCCCAGGACCTTGTCCTGATCCTGGCTCTTGGCCGTCAGAAGTATGATGGGGACGTTGCTGGTCTCCCTGATCCTGGCCATGGCGGATATGCCGTCCATGACCGGCATCATGATGTCCAGAAGGACCAGATGTATTTCATGGGCCTCCATGGCCTCCAGAGCCTCTTTTCCGTTAAAGGCTTCATACAGGGTATAGTCCGGATCGGACAGGTATATTTTCAGAGCGTTTACAATATCTTTTTCGTCGTCGCAGATGAGTATGCCGGGCATATGTGCTCCCCCTTTCCTTGTGATGCTATTATAGGCTTCCTTCCCGTTAAGAAAAAACAGGCAAACTGATTAAGATTTGATGAAGATACCCCCATCGGGAGCTTTTTATCGGTTTTCTGAACATATTTCATATCCCGGCTCCGGAATATGCGGTATGATACCCATATCCGCAAATCAATGAAAATAAAAAAGGCCGGCAGGGGGACCTGCGGCCGAAAGATACAGGAGGATGAACGGAAATGAAAGCATATGCCAGACTGCCGGAAGGATACGTGGAAAAGTTCCAGATCAATCTGCAAAGGGACCCGGAAACGGCAAAGAAAGTCAATATCGGCGGGGGGATCGTCATGATGGTCATGATCCTGGCGGGAAATTTCCATATCCCCATCACGAAAATGTTCGGAGACGGAAGTTTTTCTGATTTCCTGCTGCGGCTGGGAGTGCTGATCCTCTCTTATACGGCTTATATCGTTCTGCATGAGCTGACGCATGCGGTCGTCATGAAGGCCGTGGGAGGAAAGGAAGTGAAATTCGGCTTTACGGGCCTCTATGCCTTTGCGGGAAGCACAGTGGATTATTTTGACAAGATCGCTTACCGCTGCATCGCCCTGGCCCCTCTGATCCTCTGGGGGATCATTTTCGGGATCCTGACTCTGGTCCTTCCCGGATCCTGGTTCTGGGTGGCCTGGTTTCTGCAGGCAGGTAATATCGGCGGCGCGGCCGGCGACGTTTATGTGACGGCCAGGCTCTGGAAGGAGCCTTCCACGATCCTGATCAGGGATACCGGCGTTGA
>CAMOGQ010000224.1 GCA_946614165.1 uncultured Lachnospiraceae bacterium | reverse complement strand
CCACTTCTTCTCTGGCTTCCTTGAGGTAATCTTCCTCGGTCATTTCCTCTTCTTCTTCGGGGACTTCCGCCTTGTTTTCGGTAACGACGTTGCCCCTGTGGGCGGCTTCTACGGCCTGCGCGTCCTCATCCTCTTTGCCGCCCAGAAAGACCACTGCTTCCGAGTAGGTCCTGTGAACGGCCTTCAGGGAGGCGACCTGATCCCTTACCATGGAATCCCCTGTGACGTCTCCGTACATAAGGCAGCGGCTCATGCGCTTGTAAAGCTTCTGAAGGCTCTCGTTGAACTGGTCCGCACCGACGCCTCCGTCTTTGATGAAGTAACGGGTATTTCCGTCCTTCACTTCTTTTTTCAGGTCGCTGACGATTTTAAAGAGACCGTCCTTGTCCGGTTCGAAATGCACGAATTCATATGTAACGTCGTCGCTGCCTTTTCTGATATAGGCATGCAGGTAATCGTCCTTTTTGGAGGTGAAGAGCATGTAGCCGAAGCCTTCTTCGCTCTGCTCATCCCACTGGTCCTGGTAGAGGCGGAGTATATGGCCGTTCTGATAGGTGCAGATCCTCAGTTCCGTGCTGTAGTAGTCCTCCCAGGTAGGATACCGGATACCCACCACATAGATCAGTTCGGGCAGGCCGTCTCCTGTCACGTCACGGATGGCTACCGGTCTGGGAACATCCTTGCCGTAGGTCCGCTTTTCCTTCTCATTGAAGGCATATCCGTGCTGCCAGTAATATCCCAGGATCTCCGTACGGAACATCTGCAGTTCCTCCAGATAGGCGGGGTAGGCTATGGTCTTGTCGACCTTGGGGGCCTTCTCTTCCTTATTTTCCTCTTCTTCCGGCTCTGTCTCCGTCTCCTCCTCCGGTTCGTCTTCCAGTTTCGTAATCGAGGAAATGATGTCCTCCGGATCTTCGAAAAGATCGCATCCGGTCAGGGAAAGCATGACAAGAACAAGAAGAAAGGCTGTCAGTTTCGCATATTTCAAATTAGTGTCCTCCTGCGTAAGCTGCAGTTTACGCTGATCTGCTAAGATTTCGTGACTGATTCAGATTCTATTATATTTTACATACAAGTCCATGCTCTGGCAATATTGTTAACTTCCCCCGCAAAAAAGATGCCCGGCAGCCCTTGCTGCCGGACATCCCTGATTTCGCGCCTTTTTTAGCCCTGCCAGGAGGATCACTTGTCCTGATCCAGTCTGTACACGCCCTTCTGCTTTCTGATGGAATTCACTTCCTCGAAGGCATCGATGGCAGAGATGATGACCCTGGCCGTGCCGTTGATCCCCAGGATGGAGGTATCGAAGGTCATGTTGTAGGTATCGGCCCTGCCCCACTTTTTGTCCGAATAGTAGTTGTAGTAGCTCTGCCTCTGCTTGTCCTTCTTTCTGCAGAGCTCCATGGCCTGCTCCCTGCTCTCAAAAACAGGATAGGACTGGGGATGGGACTGCATCCTCTTCCATTTGAAATCGTCGCTGGCATGGATAAAGATGTTGATGACATTGTCGAATTCTTCCAGGGCCAGGTCTGTGCATCTGCCTACGAAAACGGCAGGCCCTTCCTTGGCGATATCCCGGATCACTTCATACTGCGCCAGAAAGATCTTCTGGGACAGGGGCATTTCTACAAAGCCCGGGATGCTGTAGCCGAAGGGATAGGAATCCACTCCCAGGTTGAAAAAGGAGTTGGCCGGCTTTTCGTCCTGGGTCTCCAGGATCTCCTTCGCATAGCCGCTTTCCTTGGCAACCCGGTCCAGAAGCTCATTGTCCCAGAACCTGATCCCGTAGTGTTCGGCGATCTTCTGTCCGACGGCCCTTCCTCCGGACCCATACTGTCTTCCGATAGTGATAATAGTATTCATGGCGGCCCTTCCTCTCTTCTTTTCGAAACGGTTCATCACCCCATACCTTTCTTACACAAAAAGCTTCGGATCGGCACTGGTTTCTTAAATTTATTATAGTAAAAAACAGGCCCTTTTGCAAACAGGACCGTTTTTTTGGTCCGGACGCTCATTCCTTTCCCGAAAGAAAGGCAAAGGGTCTGCGCCTCAGTCTGCCGCGGCTCTCTTCCGCCTCCGGAAGGTATTCCGCAAGAACAGAAAAGGATCTGAAGGATTCCTTCCTTTCGTAGATCCAGTCCACCCTGCCCAGGTGCCAGCCCTCACGGCCGGCTGCCGCATAGAGGGGAAGGATTTCCCTGGCAAAGACCTGGTCGAAGGTCTCTGCGTCATAGCCCAGCTGTTTCTTTCTTCTTCGCACCCTTTCTTCGGAAACGTCTCCCTTTTTCTTCCGCTCCTCTCCGAGGATCATGGAAAAAGACTTTCCGGGATCTGCGAAGGAAGGGGGAAGCGTGCCCCCTCCCGCCCTGTCTCCGGACAAAGTCCAGTAAAGGGTACGGCTTTTTTCTTTCCCGGCCGCCCTGTCCTTTCCGGATTCCCCCAGCTTTATCTGCGTCTGCAGGGGATCGCAGGCCCTGGATATAAGAAGGCGCAGGGCCCCCTTCCAGGAAAGCAGTGGCTCTCCTTCCTCTTCTTCCTCCGCCCGGATAAAAGCTTCCGGCGGCAGATCGTAGAGACGGTCTGTCAGGGTCTTTTCCCTGCCATCTTCCAGCTTATGGGAGCAGAAGGGGCAGACCGAAGAGGGACTTCGGAGTTCTCTTTCGTAAGGCGTCATGCAGGCGGGGCAGATGACCGCCTCCCTGGGAACCGGCAGGCGGCGTCTGATCTTTTCGATGACCAGAGGGGCCTGGGGATACCTGGGGTCTTTATACAGGTTGTGGACGATCTGTCCCTTGATCCTGTTTACGTACCAGGGAGACTTGAGATAGTCCGAATCGTTGGTCAGGGCATTGTGGCCCAGCATATATTCCCGGTCATGCAGGTCTCTGGGTGAGATCCAGCCCAGATGCTCGAAGGCGGGATGGCCGATCTGGATATAGCTGCCCTGGGAGATCCTCTGCAGGGGAAAAAGCCTGTCCCTGCAGCTTTCCGAAATGACCACGTCGTCCAGGGAAAAGCAGAGGGCAAAGGCCCCGTAGCCTGCCTGGGCCAGGGTATCGGGCAGAACGGCCCTCTGCAGGTTGATGCAGAAGGCAAAGGCATTCTGGTCAATGACGGTAAAGCCGGGCAGGAGGGTCACAGATCCGATCTGCCAGGTCTCCAGGGGACAGTCCGCCTGGACAGACAGATTCCAGATCACATGGCCGTCTATCAGAAGGCGGACCTCTCCGGATTCCGAAGGATCCGCCGGAGGAAGGCTTCTTTCTTCGCTTCCTTTTTCTCCCGGCATAAAAGAGCCGTACAAGTCCCGGGCCTTTTTAAAAACGGGGCCAGAGATCTCCGGGCCCTGCTCCAGCAGGGCCAGAAAGGCCAGGGCCTCCCGGGGAATGTTTCTTTTATCTCCCCCTGCGGCCTTTTCCTCATAGGTCTTCAGGTCCCGGAGCCTTTTTTCCATATCTTCGGGGCTTCCGCACCAGGCTCTTTGAAAGTGCCAGCCCCCGGCCTTCCACCTGCTCTGCAGGCAGGAAGAAAGGGCTTTGGCCGTTTCCGGGCAGGATCTGTCCAGAAAGCCGTGAAGAAAGGCATATTCGTACAGATCCGGATCCCTGGGCTTTACCACCAGGTCCAGCAGTCTGTATTCCCTGTATTTTTGCTCTTTCCCGATTCTGGATCTGTCCATGGATCTGTCTCCGGTCCCCGTCAGCCTTCCATCCGTTTCAGAAATTCACGGATTCCTATGGCAACGCCGTCCTCTTCGTTGCTCAGTGTCACAAAGTCTCCGCGGGCCTTGATGTCATCGTCCGCATTGCCCATGACCACTCCAAAGGCAGCTCTCTCGATCAGATCCAGGTCGTTTCCTTCGTCTCCGCAGCCCATGGTGCGGGCCGGATCCACGCCCAGGATCCTGCAGAGCTGCAGCATGCCTCTTCCCTTGCCGGTGGTCTCCCGGC
>CAMOGQ010000223.1 GCA_946614165.1 uncultured Lachnospiraceae bacterium | reverse complement strand
CCGTCTTTTACCAGCAGGGAAACGGCGCTTTCGGCGTCTCCCAGGTCAAATCCGTAGAATTTATCCATAGGACTTATGCTCCTTTCTCAGCGGGTGCCGGCAAGGCCCCGCATAAGGACCAGGGTGCCGCTTTTAAGGGCGGGTCTTATGGTCCTGTCGGAAGGCGCCGGCATTCTGTCAAAGAGGGAAGCGGTATCCGAGCTGTATTCCACCAGCTCGACGCCCCGTCTGTGCAGGTAGAAGCGGATCTCGGAGATCATATCCCTGGCGTAGGCTTCCTCCGGGCGGCTGTAGGCGGACTCCAGAAGGCCCGATAAAAGCTGCAGCTCGTCTTTTTTCAGAGGAGAGGAGCTCTGATCCGGAAGGCCGGGGATATCGCTCTCAGAGACGGAAAGGGCGGATTTTCGCCGGACCTCCTCCAGGTTGTGGTCCACCACGTTCAGCATCATGGACAGGCTGTGGTAGACCTTCTCGGAATCGGTCTCGGATTCCACGATGGTCTCTCCGGGCACCTGGGGCATGACGCCCTCTGCGGACCGCCTGCCCGCCAGAAAGATCCCGCCCATGCCTGCGATGAGAAGCAGGGCAGAGACAGGAAACAGGGTGATGGCGGCGATATGGCCGGCGCCAAGCGCCAGAAGAAGGGCCCCGCCGGCAGAAGATCCGATCCCCGCCGCCAGGGGCAGGGTCACCCTTGCGGAGGCTTTTTTGTCCTCCCGGCGGGAGGCAAGGGTATATACTTTTGCCTCTCCCGCAGTGTCCAGAAGAGGCAGGGCGGCTCTGGCCGTCTGCATGGCGTACCAGGCCTCTTCGCCGGCCCTTTTGTCCGTATTGGCTTCGTTGTACTGGAGCAGGATCCGGTTCAGTTCCTCCTCGCAGACCTGGATGACCCGGTCCGGTCCGGAGACCGAAGAGAGTCTCTGCAGGAAGCGTTCTTTGTCCTTTTCCAGGAATTCATAGATGGTCATGGCAGTATCCTCCATACATTCTAAGTATAGCAGATGGAGGGGCAGGGCGGATGCCGAAAAGTGTTTACAGTTCTGCGGAATGATAAAGCAAGTGACAAAGCGCCTTGAAAGGGATGGGGATTTCCTGTAGTATCCATAAAAGAGACCCAGCCCCGACGGAAACGTTCCGGGACACATAAGGAGGAGAGCCATGATACAGGATATAGGGCCCCACAGGCTGCATAACGAATACAGGACGGACAGAAGGCCCGGGGCAGGAGACCAGGTCTTTTTCTTTGAAGGAAGGAGCCTTCTGGTCAGACTGGGGGAGGAAACCTTTTCCCTCCCTTCGGCAGAGGATTTGGGAGACCTGGAAGGCCTCATCTATCTCTTTGCCCTGGACGATACCGCTTTCTTTCTTTCGCCCGGGCCCTGCCCGGCTTCCCTTTCCGGGAAAGGATTTGTATATAAGGACGTCCGGAGCCTTCGCCAGGAGGGGTATGGCCCCAAGGAGATGTACTTTGCATCCCTTACGGCCCTGCAGCTCGCATCCTGGTATCATGACAACCGCTTCTGCGGGACCTGCGGCCATACCACCGGGTTGTCCCAGACGGAAAGGGCCATCGTCTGCCCGGCCTGCGGCAGGACCATCTATCCCAGGATCGTCCCCGCCGTCATCGTGGGGGTCACGGACGGAGACAGGATCCTGATGACCAAGTACGCGGGCCGCAGTATCCCATTCTACGCCCTGATCGCGGGCTTTACGGAGATCGGAGAGACCTTCGAGGAGACGGTGGCAAGGGAAGTCATGGAAGAAGTGGGACTGAAGGTAAGGAACATAAGATATTATAAGTCGCAGCCATGGGCCATCGCGGACGATATCCTGGCGGGCTTTTACTGCGACGTGGACGGGGATACCACCATCCGCCTGGACACCTCTGAGCTTAAGGAAGGGGTCTGGATGAAGCGGGAGGAAGTGGTCCTGCAGCCCGATGACTATTCCCTGACCAATGAGATGATGCTCATGTTTAAGGAAGGCAGGGAGCCCAGGGGCTGATTCTCACACTGCCATGCAGGGCGCCGGTCCGGTTTCATTTCCGGAACGGCGCTCAGGGAAAAGGTTTATCATTTGCCCAAAAGGAATTTCTCCGCATTCTTTCCTCTGGTTTGAAAGGACACCCCTGCAGACTCTCATCTGGTGCGGATGATGCTTTGCCGGCCATTCTGGATTTGGCTTCAGATCATCAGATTTCGCCTGTCATATGTCAGACTCTTTACGAAGCAGCCGATTCCGTGTGCAGTACTGCGGTCTTTCAGAGGGCGGCTGGGGGAGCTCTTGTACAGGCAGGCGTTCAAAGTGCCGCTACGGCTGAATTCACCGGTTTGTACAGGAAGATGACAGATCAGGGCCTGCATCCCCTTGTCGTTAAGGGAGCTGTAATCAGAGAGCTTTATCCCAGAGGGTCTCTTCGTCCTTCCATTGATGAGGACCTCCTGATCCGGGAAGAGGAAGCCGAAGCCTGCAGCGCCCTGCTGGTCAGAGAAGGCTTCAGCCAGGTACTGCCGGAACAAAGCTTCCGGACATCTTCGGAAATCAGCTATGAAAACAGAGAAAGGCATCTTTATCTGGAAGTGCATAAGACTCTGTTTCCTGAAGAATCATCTGCGTATGGAAGACTGAATGCCCTGTTTGACCATGTCTGGGATAATACGGAGGTTCAGCCAGTCAACAGAGTTTCTCTTTACACACTGGGAGCGGACGATCATCTGCTCTATCTGATCCTTCATGCCTATAAGCATTTCCTTTACAGCGGAGTCGGTATCCGTCCTCTGTGCGATATAGGCCTTTACGCTGAAAGATACGAAAAACAGATCAATTGGACCAGGCTTCGGGATTGTCTGGAAAAGGCTCATGCCTTTGTCTTTGCCTGTGCCCTGTTCCGTATCATCGAACTATATCTCCTTCGGGATGCCGCCTTTTTCCGAAATCTTACTGAATGGAAACTGGAAGAGCAGGATCCTGTACCCCTTTTACAGGATATCCTGGATGGCGGCCTGCATGGGAGTGCGACCCTTGTACGGCGCCACAGCGCCGGCATTACCCTGAAGGCCGTGGAAAATGACAGGCAGGGAAAAAAACAGAATGAGTCCCTGCTGTCCCTTATTTTTCCCCCGGCCAAATCCCTTACAGGCAGATATCCTTATCTGATCAGGAATCCGGTTCTGCTTCCTTTTGCATGGGGACAGCGTCTGCTTCATTATGCCGCGGAAGTAAAAAACAGTTCCGGTACCGGAACTGCTGAAGAGAGCCTTGCCATTGGCAGAAAAAGAATAGAACTATTAAGGCATTATGGGATTATTGACAGCTGAAGCAGTCAGGACATCAGATCTTCGATCAGCAAGAAGAGCCTGGGAAGGCGGCACCTGATTCAAATATGCGGAAAACATCAGACAGATCATCAAATTTGAGAAAAAACTCCCGAAAGGCAGACACCTGAATCCTGCCTTTCGGGAGTTTTTTAAAGAATGCTGATCCTGCGGGAGCCGGCCTGGTTAAGATACATCTCCCCAACCCGGCGCAGAGAAAAACGATGAAGAACAATGAGCCTGAAACGGGACCTTTCTGAAAAACTGTCTCTCCCGCATCAATACTTTGTCCTGCTGTACACCGGAAGAAAAAAGGCTATGGCCTTTCTTTCGAAGGGCCATAGCCGGGTGATGATTTTTATTTGCCGTACATCCAGACCCATGTTCCGGGTTTAATCGTGTCGTACTGCCATTTTGCGTTTGCATAGTGCAGACGCATGCAGCCGTTGGATCTGTGGCCTCCCGAGCCGCCTATGACAGGGTCAACGGGTTTGCTAGAAGCAGTGACCTTCTGAAGGTTGATGGAATAAAGAGGCGTGTGATAGCCTACGCCGGCGCTGGTCCAGGTGACATAGTAGAAGGATGTAAAGTGGGTCATCCTGTATTGCTGGTACTTGATCACGTAGCGGCCGGTGGGGGTCTTG
>CAMOGQ010000222.1 GCA_946614165.1 uncultured Lachnospiraceae bacterium | reverse complement strand
GGTAAATAGTAGATAAGTTCCAGCTTACGCCGAGGTTTACAATGGAAAGAAAACCTTGGAGGTACTTTAATGACTCGGAATGAGAATCGTGACTACTGGGACAGGATCATTTCAGAAGCATACAGGAGCCATGAGCCGATCAGGCGATGGTGCGCCGGACACAGTATCCGTGCGGGCGTCTTCTATGAATGGGCAAAAGAACTGGGATACACGAAAGACGGGAAAAAGACGGAGAAATGCCTGGTCCTGATGAAAGAGCAGCCTGTTGTGGCTTCTGCACCGACAGTGCCGGCATCTCCCGTATTCGTGGAAGTACCGGCACAGGTGCTGGGCAGTTTTTCAGAGATGGAAGAGAGTCCCCTCTCTGAACGTCCCTTTATTACGATCCAGGCGGGGGATTATCAGATCAGGATCCCGGACGGCTTTAACGAACTGACCCTGTCAAAAGTATTGGAGGTAATCCGTTATGCTTAAAGATCTGGATCTGAAGAAGTATCCTCACATTTATATAGCCCCCGGCTATACCGATATGAGGCAGGGGATAAACGGCCTTTCTGCCCTGGTCCAGTACCAGTTCCGGCTGGATCCGCTCGGCGAAGGATCCATCTTCATGTTCTGCGGACGCAAACGGGACCGGATCAAAGTCCTGACGCATGACCAGGATGGATATGTACTTTTGTATAAACGTACCTTTAAGGGCCGGTACCAGTGGCCCATGAGCGAAGAGGACGTAAAGGCACTGACGCCATATGAGTTCGGGCAGCTTATGGAAGGGTACAGTCTTGAAAAAAGTATCGACGCGGATGCCATCAAACGCATACGGAAGGCAGGCCGTATCATGGCACAGGCCGGAGAAGGGGGACAGTCATGTTAAGAAAAGATGGGACGTATACTGAAGAAGAGCTGCTGTTCATGCTGACGCAGGCCGGGGATCTGTACGGCCAGGTGGAGACCTTACTGAAGTCTGCCGTGCGTGCAGTGAGAGAAGGAGACCAGGAGATCGTGGATGCCTGCGTCAGGAAAGCGGACAGGCTGCTGGACAGGCTGGGAGAGCTCGGGGCGCAGGAAAGATCACGGACTGGGCGTCCCCGAGCTTCTGTTTCTGAAAACGGCGACCGGACACTTGGTCAGATCCGGAACTCCATGAGGCTGTGTGTCCCTGCCGGCACACTGGCACGCGAAATGGGGATATCTGAATCCACCTTCCGCAGGAGGATGCGGAAAACAGAGCATCTGCCTGACGACGTGCTCTTTTCCCGGATCCCATAAAAATAAGATATCATGCCTGCAGGCATGCAGGCCCGGCCTGTCAGAAAGTTCTGACAGGCCTTTCTTTATTCTCAGGCAAAGCTTTCCTCGCGGGCCCTGGCCAGGATCTCTGCCGTCTTCCTCCGCTCCTTCAGGCACTCCGCCTCATAAGCACGGTATTCAGGCGACCATGCCATGAAAGGGTCCATCCGCCCGTCATTGAAATAAGACAGGGATCTTTCTTCCAGCTCTTCCAGTCTGCTCCTGGCGGTATGTCTGACGGCTTTTTTACTGTCCTCTTCTCTGATGAAGGGGACTGCTTTATCAAGAAGGTACTGGAAATATATATCGACATGATCCGTATGCGCCTTCGCTGTCTGGGTCAGTGACTCCCATCCGGCACCGGTCTTTCCCATAGTATCAGAACCGAAATACCTTGAAACATTTCTTATCAGGGCCAGAAAGGCAAACTTGCGTTCACTGTTGGCGTTCGTAAGCGGGATGCTTCCGTCCTCAATGAACCTTTTCAGGTATTCCTGCTGATTATCCCTGTACGTGAGCGCCTTGTGCATGAGGCTCCCCTGCCCGTAGTCATCAGCTTCCAGGCCGGCCAGCACTCCGAACGCCTTCTCGAGCTCCGGCATCACGTACTTCAGACGGTATGCGGTACGTTCTTCAGCTGACATTCCCGCAGTCTCCTTTTCTTCCCTGAATACCACCTGCAGGCTGGACAGCGCATTATAGGCCGGGATCCGGCTGAGCTGTTCCTCCGTCATTTTCTTGAGCCCCGGTATGGCCTTCAGGACCCTGGCCAGTCTGGTACGGAAATGGTTGAGGCAGCCTGTGTTCCTTATGGTGCCGCCGGACTCTTTCTCGATGATGTGATAGGGATCATGGCCATCCGACCCTGCGTATCCTTCGTATTTATGGTCCTGCATCAGGTACTTCCTCAGCACACCGGTGTCTCTTCCTTCGGCGTAGACCAGGATGGTCACCTTCTTCTCCGTGTCATACAGCTCGCTTACGGTGAACACCCAGAAATAACGCCGGTACAGGACCTTCTTCACCTGATCATACATGAGGACCGGGGTCTCGTCGATCTGGATGTGGCCTGTCAGGAAGAGCCAGTACCACATCCTCTGGATGACAGCAGTAAAGAAGCCGTAGTAAAAGCGGGCGTTTTCCTCCATCATCTGAGGCGGGAGCGAAAGGCCGTTCCTTTTCAGATCAGAGGACACCCTTTCCCATGGCAGGCGCAGGAGATATCTTTCATGCATGAAATGGGCCACTACGGAAGATGTGCACCGGCTGTTCTGCCGCAGGCGTATGACCGGGTTGGGCGCTGTGACCATTCCCTTCTGGACGCAGATATCCGCATCGTCGACCGGCACATAAGATCTCAGGATGGTCTTCCGTAAATAGAGAGTCTGCGGTATGTACTCATACTGGATGACCACACTGTCATTGCTTTCCTGGTGACAGAAGTTGCCTTTGCCGAAGATCTTTTCCAGATCTTCCTCCGACATCTCGACGACCTTTTCGACAACAGGAAGGCCTTTGCACTGCTTTCCCATGCATCCTATAGACCTTTTCGGTGTCCAGGTGCGGGCGTTCTTCTCATTTTCTGTGCCTCCGCTGTCATTCTGTCCGCTTCCGCCTTCATCAGTACTGCTGTCCTGTCCGGTGCTGCCCTCATCAGCGCTCCCACCGCTTTCCTGCTGTCCATCATGGCCATTGCCGGTCTCTTCCGTCTTCCTGTCAGAACTTTTGACAGGCCCATCTTCACCGGTATTCCCGTCGTCTTCTTCTGGACTGCGGCCTCCGGCTGCCCGGCTGCCTCCCAGGAGAACGGCCAGCCTTTCACTTTTCCTGCCAAAGGCATCTGTAAGAAGGATGTTGTTCCGCTCCAGCAGGTTCAGGAAAGCATCTGTCAGTTCCTTTCTTTCTTCCATCATCCCGGTGATGATGTCCCTGTACCGGATCGATACTGAGAGAAGGGCATCGTGGGAGAGGGATTCCAGGACCGCGTCATCGAGCCACGAGAAATCAGTTATGCAGGGCCTGTTCTCAGGGCCGGCTGTACCATTTATGCCCTGGTCCTTACTGTCCGCAGCAGAGCGCATGCTCTCTTCAAACCTTTTTACTTCTTCCGCTGTTGCCCTTTTCTTCCTTCTTCTTCTCTGCATGGGGGATGCCTCCCTGTACCACCGGAGGCATGCCGGGTCAAAGGTCTTTGACCGAAGATACCTGCGCGCGTATGACGGTGATCACTTTTTTTAATTCACTTAACTGTACTGAAAGCCGGTCTCTTTCCTCTGCTGTCTTTGCGAGCTCCTTCTTAAGGCTTTCCACTTCTTTGTTTTTCATGTCATAGAGTGCCCTGTAATCATTTTCACCGGCACTGCCTGCTCCCTTTCCTTTCTTTTCGGGATCCTTGGGCGGCCGGCCCCGTTTACCTGTGGTCTTGATGATCTCTCCTGTTTCCGGATCCACACGCCCCAGGTATTTTTTGACAGGCCTGGACTGTTTACGTTCAGCATCATATACCGAAATTTGCTCGTAGGCATATTCGATTCCTGACTGATTTTTGTACTTTACGATTGCCATTTTTCTTACCTCCTTGCCATATATTATAGCATATGGCACCACAAGCGTCAACAACAAAAGCCATACTTTTTTAAAAAAATATGGCTTTTCGAATATAGTCCTCCTGGACCTCGGGGGAACAAAAAAGAGCACAGGCGTTCCTGTACTCTTTATCTACTATTTAC
>CAMOGQ010000221.1 GCA_946614165.1 uncultured Lachnospiraceae bacterium | reverse complement strand
AGATCTTCTTCTCCCTCAGCGTATCCATGGGCATCATGATCACCTACGGCTCCTACATCAAAAAGGACGTGGACCTGAATTCCTCCATCCACCAGATCGAATTCTTCGATACCGGCGTGGCTCTTCTGGCGGGCACCATGATCATTCCCAGCATCTTTGTGTTTGAGGGCGTGGAAGGCATGAAGGCCGGTCCCGGCCTCATGTTCGTCTCCCTCCCCAAGGTCTTCGCCTCCATGCACGTCATGGGCAGACTGGCAGGCCTGGCCTTCTTTATCATGGCGGCCTTCGCGGCCCTGACCAGCTGCGTCTCCGTTCTGGAGACCATCACGGCCAACTGCATGGAGATCTTCCATACCAGAAGAAAGCCCACCACCATCACCCTGACCCTCCTTTATACGGCAGCTTCCGTCATCGTGGCCCTGGGCTACAGCCTCTTCTACGTGGAACTGCCCCTGCCCAACGGCAGCGTCGGCCAGATCCTGGATCTGATGGACTATATCAGCAACTCCTTCATGATGCCCTTCATTTCCATGCTCTCGGCCATCCTGATCGGCTGGGTCATGAGCCCCGCCTGGATCACCGAAGAGATCGAACAGGGCGGAAGAAAATTCGGCCTGAAAGGCCTCTACGCCGTCATGATCCGCTACATCGTCCCGGTCATCATGTTCGTCCTGTTCCTTCAGTCCACCGGTATCCTGAACTTCTGAAAATTCAAATACGACGGATTTATAAAACGGTCCTTCCCGCCTGAAAGGCTTAAGACGGGAAGGACCGCTTATTTATTTCTGTTCTTTTTCCGGGAAGCCCTGAAGGTCCCTGATCAGAGGATGGGGATCTTGATCTTCATGTCCGACGTGGGATAGGCCGCGCATGCGTGGACATAATTAAAGTCTTTGTCAGCCTCTCTTCTTCCGTCTCCCTCGGGGCATACGAAGTAATTTCCCGACAGGACCTTTGTCCTGCAGAAGCCGCACTCTCCGCTGCGGCAGCCCGTCTCGATCCGGATCCCGGCCCTCTCCAGGGCCACCACAATGCTTTCCGAAGCTCTTGCGGGGATCTCAACCTGGCTGATGCCCCGAACCACGGTAATGGTGAAGGTCCTGTCCTTCAGCTCTGCGGGATAGCCCTCGAAGGCCGTGATGTCCTTTGCCTGGCCGAAGACCTCGAAGCGGACTCTCCTTGCGGGGATGTCCAGCTTTTTCAGCTCCTGCCTGAGGAAGGTATACATGGCCTGGGGGCCGCAGATAAAGTAGGAGGTATCTCCCTTTGAATACTTCTGAATGATGTCTGCGGTCAGGAAGCCTCTCTCCCCGGTCCAGCCCTCTTCCTCTCCGGAAAGGACATGGACCACCTTCAGCCTGGGGCACTCATCGTCCAGCCTGTCCAGTTCCTCCTTCAGGACGATGTCGTCTGAGGAGACAGACCCGTAAAGGATGGTCAGGTCTATATCCAGGGAGCCGGCTGCCACTTCCCTTGCCATGGAGACAAAGGGGGTGATGCCCACCCCGCCTGCCAGGGCCATCACATGGCCCGCATCGCGCAGGGGCTCGTAGTAGAACTGTCCCAGGCCCATGGTGCCGGTCAGGACGTCTCCCACCTTTAATTCGTCATTTACATAGTCGCAGATAAAGCCGTCCCCTCTGGACCTGCGGACAGTGATCTCCGCAAAGGGCTTCTCTCCCCTGGCCTCGAAGGGGGCGGAGGAGATGGAATAGGGCCTGGAGATCAGGCTCTCCCCGATCCGGAAGTTCAGGACAATATACTGGCCTGCGTAGAAGAAGGGAAGCTTTTTCCCGTCCGTCCGCTCCAGGCGGATGGTCTTTGCCGTCTTCGATGCGGGCTTTATGGACGTGACCACAAGCTCCAGGAGCCCCGGATGCCACTCCCTGGCCACGCTGCCGATGGGATCCATGTCTGTCAGGGCAGGGGATGCCTGCTCAAAGGACTGGAGACGTTTTTTCGTAACACGGGAGGCGCCGCTCACATCGCTCAGGAAATTTTTGATCTTCATTTCGCCGCCTCCTTTTCCGCCATATGGTCCAGTACGTTCTTGGCCGCTTTCCGTCCGTTGGTCACGGCAGGTCCCATTCCGTCGCCGGAAATGGCGTGGGCGCCTGCAAACTCAAGGCCTTCGATGAATTTTTCCTCCTCCGCGGTCTGGAGCCTTGCCACGATGTGGTCCTCCATGGTATGGGCGTAGCCGTAGATGCAGCCGTTCCAGGCGCCGGTATAGCGGGCTACGGTCATAGGGGTCTCGATGACGGCTTCCAGCACATGATCCAGGAGATTGACGCCGAAGTAGGCGGACATGTCGTCGATGACCTGCCTGGCCACCTGGTGCTTGACCCTGTCGTAGTCCTCCGCCTTTACCTCTTTCCATCCGTCCACTCTTGGAAGGACGGTGACGCTGAAGGAACAGGTCCCCTCGGGGGTAACGCCGGGATTGCCGTAGTTGTGGCAGATGCAGGTCAGATAGCGGTAGGGGCCAAGGCCCGCCAGATTCTCGTAGAGCAGATCCGTATCCATGGTATCGCTCCTGAAGATGCTGTAGTCTTTTATGTTCAGCTCCTGGGCAGGCCGGTCCAGGATCAGGATGACCGAGAAGGCCGTCAGGGAAATGCGCCTTCCGTTGACCATCTTTGTGGCCTTTTCGGGCACCTCGCTGATGGGCTCGATCATGCGGGTATAGACCGTGTTGGGATAGGCGGAAGAGATCACATAGTCGGAATAGATCTCGTCGCCCCTTGCCGTGCGGACCCCGTACGCCTTCCCATCCTTTACCAGGATCTTATCCACATGCTGGCGGTATTCGATCTGGACGCCCATCTCCTCCGCCCGCTCCGCCATCTTCAGGCTCATCTCATGGCTGAGCTTTCTGGGGATCATGGATCCGTAGCCCACGTAGTCGGCCATCAGCACGGCATAAATGGTAAAGGGCAGGTCCGAAAAGCCGCTGCCCACATAGATCCAGTAGGGGGAGAGCAGGTCCACCGCCTTCTGGGGCAGGTGGAAGCTGTCGATGACTTCCTTTGTGGTATAGCCCGCTGTCTTTACGAAGGCCTCGTGCTTAAGAAGCATCTTTGCCTTGCTCATGGGGTGGATGGACAGCTCGTTGACAGAATTGAAGACCGTGTCGCAGAGCTTAAGGAGCTTCAGCACCTGGTCATAGGTGCCGGGCACCATGGTATCCACTTCCTCCGCGAACCGCTCAAAGCCCGGATGGAGGGTCACCTCCAGGCCGGGCAAACTGGCGTGGTAGCACTCCGGCACCGGGAGCCAGTCGATGTCGACTCCCATGTCGTCCAGAAATTTTCCCACCTTGAGGCGGTTTTCCTTAGGGCCAATGGACATCATCTCGTGCAGGGCCGCCTCGATCTCGATGCCGCCCCGGACAAAGCTGGTGGCAATGCCGCCCGGCAGGTTGTGGCGCTCCAGGACCAGGACGTCCAGTCCTTTGTCCGCGAGCATCAGCGCTGAGGAGAGGCCCGCCAGGGCCCCTCCGATCACGATCACGTCATAATGATCTTTATAGAATTTCATTTCGTTCTCCTATAGGGTCATGGTACGGAAAGCAGTCCCTCACGGGTCAGAAGAATCTTTCCACCAGCTCGCGGGAATATTCGGCCGTCTCGTCCATGTCGCCGAAGCTCATGATCTCGCCTGCGTAATAGGTGTCGTATTTGCCCTGCATGGCTTCCACCTTGTCGTACCAGCCGTCCTTATAGGCATTGGAGAAAACATGCGGGAAGTAGTAGACGCTCCACTCGTTGACCACGTTTGAGGCAGGATTGCCCATGGTCTCCAGGTCCTTAAGGACCATCTTTCTGCACTTCTCGTAGGGAACTTCCTCGGATCTTTTGTGCTTTCTGAGGGCGTAGGTGGTGATGACCTGGTTGATCTCGTCTCTCCAGCGGCGGTAGTAGACCATCAGATGGCCCAGCCTTCTGGGGATCATGTTGTCGAAGACATAGTAGGAGATCTCGGGATGGTCCTCGGGCTTTGTCTCCACGGCCAGTACGTCGTAGCGCTCGTACTCGATCTGGCAGAAGAGCTTCTTCTCGTCTTCCC
>CAMOGQ010000220.1 GCA_946614165.1 uncultured Lachnospiraceae bacterium | reverse complement strand
ATAGCAGACTTTTGCCGGTTCGTCTTTGTAATTTCTGTGAAATTTACAGGGAAAACAGGGAAAGAAATTGAAAGAGAAACTCATTTTTCTTCCGCTCCGCCAAAAAAGGGGCGCCTTATCCTGCGGCGGCAGGAGCCTCCTGTGATACAGCCATAAAAAAACGTCCTTCTCCTCTGCCGGAGGAAAAGGACGTCTGTACAGATCTGTAAGAGGGGACTGCCGATCAGCGCACCGCCGGGCAGTCTTTTCATAAGGGACACAGCCTGATGAACGGAAATGCTGAGGAGGAAAATCATCGGGCAAGGCGGCCCGGGGCGCCTCTGCGGCCTGTCCCTCTGCCTTCTTCCGGTTCTGTCTCCTTTCTGCCTCCTGCAGCGCCCCCTGCTTTTTTTACTCTCCCGCCCCGGAAGGCACCGGACCCTTTTCATCCTGCTTTTTAAAAAGAAGACACTAAAAAGCCCGGCTGCAGTTCATGCGGCCAGGCGCCAGATGATCATTTTTATGATGTGACGATCTTCTTTTTCCCGGCTGACAATAAGCAGGAGGAGCTTCTCCCGGCTGCCTTCTTTTCAAACTCCTTCTTCTGTGCTATAAAAAAGATGCCGGATCAGGGGGCTCATTCAGGCATTTTCTGACCAGCCCTCTCCCCTCTTCTGTCCGGCCTCTCTATGAATTTCCCATCTGCCTTTCCCTTCAGAAAGGAGCTTCCCTTGTCACGTTCCAATCCCCCTCTCTATCCCTGTCTCATCAATCATGTCATCTTAAGATCACTGAACGCTCAGTGCCTCTTTCATGAGGAAGCCGACAGAGAAAAGTTTCTCGGCTTTCTGAGAGAAAGCATAAAAAGCCACGATCTTTGTGTCTATGCCTATGCCCTGATGGAGGAGCATATCCATCTCCTCTTTAAGACGCCCCGGGATCCCTCCCAGTCCATATACTGGCTCAGGAAAAGATACAGCCTGTATTTCAGCAGGAAATACGAGACGGGAAGACGCCTCTTTAAACCCGGCTGCAAGGCAGAGACCGTATCCGACCCCCTTTCCCTGGTCTGCTTTATCTTAAGAGACCCCGTCCGCAGGGGCCTTGCTTCCGATCCCTTTGCCTCCCCCATGACCAGTATCGGCGTATTCCGGGGAGAAGACCTTCCCATCGACAGAAAAGCTCTTCTTTCCCTGGCAGACCTGGATACCTGGCTCCGTCTCCTCTCCCGCCCCCAGTCCGCTGCATATATGGAATACGGCAGCTTTCCGGATCCTGAGGAGATAAGAGCGATCATTCACAGCGTATGCTCACCGGAGGAAAAATCCTCCTTCCACTATCTGCCTCCGGACAGAAAGAACCAGATCCTGAGGGAACTGCGCAGCTGCAGCGTGACCTACAGCGCCATCCGGGAGCACCTTGGCGTTTCCAAATATGAGATCGACCTGGCCCTGGGAAGGATCCGGAAGGTCCCAGAAGACGGAGGAAAGACAGGATATGCGGAAAATGGCTGCCCGGAGGAGGAGAAAAAGTAAAAACCACCCATAATCTGCAAGATATGGCCATTAAGTCCTCAAATATGGCGGGACAGATTCCTGAGATACATGTATAGTAAATATCGTCAGCAAGGGCATGCAGGCCCTATGGCACCTCCTTTTGTGAAAAAAATATCAGATTACATACCCCCTATGTTAAAAAGCTGTCTGTGCTAACACTTTCAGTTTTTTATTACCCCTCCCCTATGCAGCAGCCCCGGACCATCCCCAGATCCGGGGCTGCTCTTATTTTGCCCTGGCAGCCGGCCGAAGGGCAGAACCGGGAGGGCAGAACCGGGAGAGCGGAACAGAGAAGGCAGAACAGAGAAGGCAGAACAGAGAAGCACCCTAAATGGGTAACGGAGACAGGGAAATACAGGAAGGTTCTGAAAAAAGTGATCTCGGTTATCCTGGAATGCTTCTTTTGCAAGATCTGTCTTCTTTTATGATGGATTCTGGCGGGACAAAAAGAAGCGGCCGATGTATAGTAGCCATTGTCAGGAGGAACGAAGCAGGAAAGAGCCTGATGACTCCTGATGTAAATACGATTTCAGCCCAGAGCTGTTTACATATATCCTTGAGAAACAGATATTATCGTTAAATTCGTTAATCATATACCCTCCCCCCTATGCAGAAGCTCCGGTTCCCCCCGGAGCTTCATTTTGTTTTATGGCCAGTCTCCCCTCATCCGGGATCCGGCCGCTCCCTTCGGCGTTTCCGTAAAGGCAGAAAAAAAGCCGGCAGAGAAGGTCCGGTGCAGGCATAAAAGCAAAAAATAAGACCGGAAAAGACAGGCCGGTCAAAAAAAGGGATCTCTCTGAATACTACTTTGCAAGATTTGTCTTCTTTTATAATGGATTCTGGCGGGACTTAAGGGAGGATCCGATGTATAGTAATCATTGTCAGGAGGAACTTGTTAAGGAGACAGCCTTCCGCCTCCTGATGTAAATACCAAAAACAACTGCAGCCTCCGGCTGTTTACATATATCTTTTGATATTATCGTTAAATTCGTTAATCATATACCCTCCCCCCTATGCAGAAGTTCCGGTCACCCCGGAGCTTCATTTTTTTTATTCTCCCTCTCCTCTCATACGGGCTCCGCCAGGCCCCCCCCCGGAAAAACCCTGCGCAGACATAACATGCAGTAAAAAAGACCGGAAAAGGCAGGAATATCCCCTTAAAAACAAATAGCCTGGATGCTTCTTTGCAAGATTTGTCTTCTTTTATAATGGATTCTGGCGGGACTTAAGGAAGGATACGATGTATAGTATCCATTGTCAGGAGGAACTTGTTAAGGAGACAGCCTTCCGCCTCCTGATGGAATTACCAAAAAACAACTACAGCCCATGGCTGTTTACATATATCTTTTGATATTATCGTTAAATTCGTTAATCATATACCACTCCTTTTTGCAGAAGCTCCGATCCCCCTCGGAGCTTCATTTTTTATGTCCGGAAAATCCCCCTTACAGGGCCGGGCAGGAAACAGGCACATCCCTTTTATGCCCGGCATTAGCGGTTGGCTTCAAAATACCGTTTCGAGGTCTGCATGGACGTCATGGTCCGGGCCAGGTCGTATCCCTTCTGAATGATCTGTCCCTTTTCTTCGCCCGTCAGATCCCGGATCCGGCAGATGACGTCCTCGATAGCGCCGATATCCCCGGCAGGGACAAGATAGCCGTTTTCTTCGTCAACGATGACGCCGTCTATGCCCTCGCCGCCAGATGCCGCAGTAATACAGCCCTGCCCCATGGCCTCCAGATAGACCAGTCCGAAGGTCTCCCCGGTACTGACCATCAAAAAGGCGTCGGCCTCCTGCATACAGGCCACGGTCTCCTCTCTTGAAAGCTGTCCTTTAAAAAGGATCTTGGGATCGCCTCCCGCAGCTGCAAGGAATGTCCCCATCTTCGGTCCGTCGCCGACGATCGTAAGCATCCAGGGAAAATCCAGCTGCCGCACGGCGCGGATCAGATCGTCCGCCCGCTTTCTCTCTATCAGCTTTCCTGCATAAAGCAGGCGAAGAGGCAGGGGATGAGGCTGCTTTTTATTCTTGATCACCCCGGCATCCGCGATCAGATTCTCGTCAATGCCCGAGTATACAGGCACGGACGCACGGTCAAACCTTTCCTTCAGGAAGTGGCCGATCCCGGGATTCCGGTATCCCCAGGTCCTGAAGAGTTCAAGATAGCTGCGCACCCGGGGGCCGTCGTCCAGCTTCAGATTGATGACATCGCTCAGATGGAACACGGCGATACTGGGCACCTCCTCCGCGAAGATCTCCGTCAGTCCCACGCTGAAGGTGGGGAAGTTGAAGAATACCTTGTCCGGCGTCCATCCCAGGCCCTGCTTAAAGCCCCTCAGCATGGCGCTGATGCGCCGGGCCTGAAAAGCCTCGGGACAGCGCCTGCAGGGCGTAAGAAGCTGATAGTTGAAGATATGCACCGGCACGCCTTCGTACTCCTAGTCGTCCTCCCGGGGGAGGATCTGACGCAGGTCATGCCGGAAGATTTCCTTTACCGGCCAGTGGTTCAGTACCACCACCTGGGCCCGGTGTCCCATCTTCTGCCAGTCCCTGGCAAAGTAATGCACCACCCTGGTATCCTGGGGAATGCCGAATCTTTCTGGCGTGGG
>CAMOGQ010000219.1 GCA_946614165.1 uncultured Lachnospiraceae bacterium | reverse complement strand
CGGGGGTGGTCATGACCATGTGCCAGGAGCCGTCGTCTTTCTTTTCATGCAGGGAGACCCAGGCACCGACGGATTCCTGCCCGTAAGCAGCGACCACCAGGACCTGTCCGGCGTCCTGAACGGCCTCCAGGTTCCCCACCCACTCGGGAGAATCCACGTCGATCTCACTGTAGCCGTCTTCGGCTTCAGGCGCCTTCTGCCCGGCACCGCATCCGCTCAGAGAAAGGAGCAGGATCAGTCCTGCCAGAGCTGCCGCAACTAATTTTTTCATACTTGTTTCCTCCTTTTGATCTGCCGCGGAATATACGTCCCGCCTGTTAGTGTTAAGTATACAGGGGAAGCGGAACTGCGTCAATTTATCATGAAAATTCCGTCTTTATATATGAGTTTCCGAAAAAAAACCGGCCAGGTTCATCCGGGAAGCCTGTGCACGGCATTATTCCGGCGCTCATAAGAAGTCCGTCTGCCCGGGTATGTCAGTCTGCCTGCCTGCTCCGTTCTCTTTTCTTTTTCTTCATAAGAAAGATCGGAAGGAATCATATATAATAGAAAGAGACCTGTCTTTGCAGGACAGGCCGGGAGCAGAAAAAGGATCTGCAAAGGCCCGGCAGGGCGGAGGCCCTTTGGACATGCCGATCCAGGAGCCGCAGCAGACATGAAGGATATGCAGCAGGAAGGAGAAAAACATGCAGGACTACGAAAGGAAACATCTGAGAAAGCTCCGCAGGAGCCTGGCGGAGTGCACGGTTCTGTTAAAGAAGGACGGAAGCTTTCCCCTGGAGGGGCCCTGTGACCTGGCCCTTTACGGAAGCGGGGCCAGGCATACGGTAAAGGGCGGCACCGGATCGGGAGAAGTCAACTCCCGCTTCTTCATTACGGCGGAAAGGGGCCTGGAAAAGACAGGCTTTCATATCACCACCGGGGACTGGCTGGATGGCTATGACAAAGTCAGGGAAAAGGCCGGGAAGGATTTCCTTAACGAGATCCGCTCCAGGGCGAAAAAGAACCATACCATGGCCATCATAGAGGGCATGGGCGCCGTCATGCCCGAGCCCGACTACGATCTTCCCCTGGAGGGAGAGGGAGATACGGCCGTTTACGTCCTTTCCAGGATCTCCGGCGAAGGCAATGACAGGCAGGCCGTAAAGGGAGATATCCTTCTGACCGATACGGAGGTCAGGGACATCCTTGCTCTCAATGAAAACTACCAGCGCTTCATGCTGGTCCTCAACGTGGGAGGGCCTGTGGATCTGAGCCCTGTCATGGGCGTAAGGAACATCCTTGTCCTTTCCCAGCTGGGAGTGGAAACGGGACGGATCCTGGCAGAGATCCTGACCGGAAAAAGATACCCCTCCGGAAAGCTGACCACCACCTGGGCGGCCTGGGAGGATTATCCGCAAATCGGCGATTTCGGGGATCCCGACGATACCCGCTACAGGGAAGGCGTCTATGTGGGCTACCGCTACTTTGATACTGTGGGAAAAAAGCCTCTTTTCCCCTTCGGCTTCGGCCTTTCCTATACGGACTTTGCATCGGAGGTACTGGAGGCGGGAGAGGACCACGTGCAGATCCGGGTAAAGAATACAGGCGCCTTCCCCGGAAAGGAGACCCTGCAGATCTATGCCGCGCCCCCCGCGGAAGGACTGGACAAGCCTATGCGGTCCCTGATCGCCTTTTATAAGACCAGGGAGATCGGGCCCGGAGAAGAGGAGACGGTAAGGATCCAGTATTCCCTGAAGGACGCCGCTTCCTACGACCCGGAAGCTTCGGCCTGGATCCTGGATGAGGGCGACTATCAGATCATGCTGGGAGATGAGACCTTCCTGACGCTCCGCCTGGGAGAGAAGGTCATAGTCCGCTCCTGCAAAGAGGCCTTCGGAAAGCCTGATTTTACGGACTGGGTGCCTGAAAAGAGGCAGGAGGCGGGAGGCTGCGGCCATGTCCTTGCCGCCTATCCCGGAAAGCTTGCGGATACGGAGACCTTTAAGGCGCCCGACCAGGAGATCCTTCCCGAGATCAGGGCCCTTCAGGATGATGAGCTGATCTCCCTCTCCGTGGGCTACTACTCCCCCGGAGGCGGTATAGCCAGTGTCATCGGGTCTGCGGCGGCCACCGTTGCCGGAGCGGCCGGAGAGACCAGCCGGGCCTTCCCCGGAGGAAAGGGCCTGGTCATGGCGGACGGAGCTGCGGGCCTGCGCCTGAGCAGAGACTATTTCATTGACAAAGACGGAGCCAGGTCTCTGGGCTCCTCCATGCCCGAGACCATAGCGGGGCTGCTCCCTGCCCCGGTCAGGTTCTTCATGTCCCTGACGGCTCCCAGACCCAAAAAGGGGACCAGAGTCATGCACCAGTACTGCACGGCCATCCCCATCGGTACGGCCATCGCCCAGTCCTGGAACACAGACTTTGCCGCGGCCTGCGGGGACATTGTGGGAGAGGAGATGGAACGCTTCGGGATCCATCTCTGGCTGGCGCCCGGCATGAACATCCACAGGTCCATCCGCTGCGGCAGGAACTTCGAATACTTTTCGGAGGATCCCCTGGTCACGGGCTCTTTTGCCGCCGCCATTACAAAGGGCGTGCAGAGCCATCCCGGCTGCGGCGTGACCATCAAGCATTTCGCGGCCAACAGCCAGGAGACCAACCGCTACAACTCCAACAGCATGGTCTCCGAAAGGGCCCTGCGGGAGATCTATTTAAAGGGTTTTGAGATCGCCGTAAAGAAGGCTGCTCCCCTGGCCGTCATGACCTCCTACAACCTCCTGAACGGGACCCATACCTCCGAAAGAAAGGACCTGACGGAGGTCCTCCGGAAGGAGTGGGGATTTAATGGAATCGTCATGACCGACTGGGTCATCGGAGGCGCCTTTAACAGGAACGCCGCCTATCCTGCCCCGGAAGCCTGGAAGGTGGCCGCGGCGGGAGGAGACCTCTTCATGCCCGGATCAAAGGCGGATCAGGACAATGTCCTGAAGGCCCTGGAGGAAGGAAAACTTTCCTGGGAAGTCATTGAGACGAACGCCTCCCGGGTCCTTGCCATGATCCGGAAGCTGAACGGATAAGAAAGCGGGGAGCGCGTCTTTTGGACCGGAAAGGAAAAGCGTAAAAGATATGCGGACGGACGAGGAGAAGCTGATCAAAGAAGCCCGGGAGTATGCCAGGGCCCTCTTTAAGAGAGCCGGCGGGAGCCATGACTTTGATCATACACTGAGGGTCTTTGAAAATGCCATGAAGATCGCGAAAGGAGAGCCTTCCTGCGACAGGAATCTGGCAGCCCTGGAAGCCCTCCTGCACGACGTGGACGATCATAAGCTTTTTTCCACGGAAAATAATGCCAATGCCAGAGCCTTTCTGGAGGCCCATGGCGTGTCTCCGGAAATGACAGAGAGGATCTGCAGGGATATCGCATCCGTATCCTTCAGTAAAAACCGGGGAAGAAGACCAGAGACCCCGGAGGGCAGGGTCGTGCAGGATGCGGACCGCCTGGACGCCATGGGGGCCGTGGGGATCGCCAGGACCTTTGCCTACGGGGGAGAGAAGGGCCGGCCCTTAAAGGATTCCGTCGCTCATTTCTATGAAAAGCTCCTGCTCCTGAAGGACCTGATGAATACGGAGGCCGGAAGGGCCCTGGCAAAGGAGCGCCATGCCTTCATGCTCTCCTTCCTTGAGCAGCTGGAGAAGGAAACAGGGGGCCTGTAACAGGAAGGGGCAAAGTGTAAATGGCATTTCCGGCAAAGCATGCTACAATGGATGTGGATGCATTGCATGCAACCGAATTGTACATAAAGCTTCAGAAGGTAAGAATGAAACAGGAAGCACTCGAAGTATTAAAGAACCGCAGGGCCATCCGCAAATTCAAGGCGGACCAGATCACGAAGGAAGAGCTCTCCGCTGTGCTGGAGGCAGGGACCTTCGCTCCCACCGGCGCCGGCACCCAGGGCGTCCAGATCGTGGCGGTCCAGACCCCTGCCTACCTGGAAAGGGTCAAGGCCCTGAACGCTCGGATCCTGGGCAGGCCCGGCATGGATCCCTACTATGGGGCTCCCACTGTGGTCCTGGTATTTGAAACAGAGAAATGCTACACCCGCATGCTGGACGGCGCCGCTGTCTGCACAAACATGGTCAACGCAGCCTACGCCGCGGGCCTTGGCTCCT
>CAMOGQ010000218.1 GCA_946614165.1 uncultured Lachnospiraceae bacterium | reverse complement strand
AAAGATGAAAGAAGCGGATCTGATCCTCTTTTCCTATCCCGTCTATACTTTTCTGGTCCCTTCCCAGCTCCACGTCCTCATCGAAAAGATGAAGGAGGAAAAGCTTTCCTTCGAAGGAAAATACATGACCCAGGTCACCACCTCCAAGCATTTCTACGATGTGACGGCCCACAGGTTCATGGAGGAAAACTGCAGAGACCTCGGTATGATCTGCCTGCCCGGCCTTTCCGCTGACATGGAGGATCTTTTAAGTGAAAAGGGCAGGAAGCAGGCCCTGGAGTTCTTCCGGAACGTGTGCTGGCGCATGAGAGGAAAACCGGATCTGCCTGTGAAAAAGGGCCCTTTTGACATCGTGATCGTGACGGATCTGAAAAAAGAGGACAGGGAGCTTGGGGAGAAGATCTCTCTGCTTAAGGACTGCCTTCCAGGCATGCGGGTCCGGGTGGAAAACCTCCGGGACTTTCCCTTTGCCGGGGGCTGTATCGGCTGCATGAACTGCGCCCCGGACGGGAAATGCATCTATCAGGACGGCTTTGACACTTACCTGAGGGAGAAAATCCAGAGGGCGGACGCCATCGTATATGCCTTTACCGTCAGGGACCATTCCATGGGATCCCTCTTCAAAATGTACGATGACCGCCAGTTCTGCAACGGCCACAGGACAGTGACGGCGGGCTCTCCCATGGCCTATATCGTAAACGGAGATCTTTCCCGAGAGGAAAATCTCCGACTGCTGCTGAAGGCCAGGGCCGACATGGGAGGAAACTTTCTTGCGGGCATCGGGACGGACGAAGCCTCCGTCCGGGATACGGCCAGTTGCCTTACTTATGCCCTGAAGACGGACTATCAGGTCCCCCGGACCTTCTATGGGGTGGGAGGCTCCAGGATCTTCAGAGACCTGATCTTCCAGATGCAGGGCTTTATGAAAGCGGACCATAAGTTCTTTAAACAGAATGGCCTCTACGATTTCCCCCAGAAAAGAAAGGGGACCATCCTGGGCATGTATCTGGCAGGGGCCCTCTTTTCGAACGATAAGCTGCGGAAAAAGGCCGCTCCTCAGATCCGGGAGGGCATGATCGGCAGCTATCGGAAGGTCCTGAAAGATTTCTGATCCGGCTGTTTTCCGGCCGGATCCCATGTGGTACAATACCTGCACTTAGTTTGCAAGCGAGGATTACGTATGGATTTTTATTTTGCGGGCGGCGCCATGGAAGTCGGCGGCAGCTGCATTTATGTCAGAACAGGGGATAAGGGAATCCTGATGGACTCCGGGATCCGCCAGGGAGGAGCTTCCGAAAAGCTGCCGGACCTGAGGGGGATCCAGGAAAGGGGAGGAGTGGACCTGATCCTGGTCAGCCATGCCCACATGGACCACACAGGGTCTCTTCCCGTCATCAGCAAGGCCTATCCCGGGGCCAGGATCTACATGACCTCCATGGCCATGGACCAGACCAGAGTCCTTTTATTTGATTCTTTAAAGCTCATGGACAGGAAGGAAGAGGAGATCCCCCAGTACTCCCGGGAGGATGTGGAGGCCATGCTGAAAAGGATCGTTCCCATCCATTACCAGCAGGAGATCAGCCTGCCGGAGCTGGATATGAAGCTGACAGCCTATCCGGCGGGCCATATAGCGGGGGCGGCCTGTCTTTACCTGCAGACCCCGGAAGGCAGTATCTTTTATTCCGGAGACGTTTCCGGCTTTGCCCAGCAGACCATAGAAGGGATCGGCATTCCCAGGCTCAGGCCCGACGTGGTGCTTCTGGAGTCCACCTATGGCGACAGGCTCCATGCCTCCAGGACCCTGGAGGAGAACCGTCTGGTCCAGACAGTTGCGCAGTGTGCGGAGAAGGGCATGAAAGTCCTGATTCCGGCCTTTGCCCTGGGCAGGTCCCAGGAAGTCCTGCTGATCCTGAAAAAAGCCATGCAGAATAAGGCCATTCCTGCCATCCCTGTCTACGTGGACGGCATGGTCAGGGATATGAACCGGGTCTATAAGACCAATCCCACCTTCCTGAAGCGGAACCTGGCAAGACGCATCATGAAGGGGGACGAGCCCTTCTATACCGAATGGATCCGGGAGGTGGGGACCGGCGAGGACCGGAACGCCCTGACGGAAATGCCCGGCCCCGCCGTATTCGTTGCCAGTTCCGGCATGCTCTCGGGAGGCCCCAGCATCATGTACGCCAAAAAGCTGCTTCCCCGGGAGGACGCCTGCGTCGTCCTCACAGGCTATCAGGACGAAGAGTCTCCGGGCAGACTTCTTTTAAATCTGCTGGATGGCGATAAGGACAGGGAAGGAGAGACCGAAAGGCGGGTCACCCTGGACGGGACGTCCGTCCCTGTGAAGGCGGGAGTCGTCATGGTAGGGCTTTCCGCCCACGCGGACCAGTCGGATCTATGCGGCATCGTGGAGAGGGTATCCGGCAGAAGAGTCATCCTGGTCCACGGCAGCGCAGGGGCCATCAGCGCCCTGGGAGAGCAGCTCTCCTCGGACGTGCGCCGGCAGATCTGGCAGCCTTCGGACGGTGAAACGGTCAGCATTCAGATGCGGGGGAAAAGGCAGCAGATTTCGGACCTTCAGGACCATATGAACTGCAGGGTATTCGAAGGGGAGGGAGAAGATCCCCTCCGCCTCTGGGACTTTGTCCGTACCAGATACAGGGGCAGGGGTCTGACCATCCGCCAGCTCATGTACCTCTGGTTCGGCAGAGAGGACGCCCTTTCGGAGGAAGAACTGCAGAAGTTCCAGGAGGACCTTCTTGCCAGCGGTTTCTTTGACCGCCATCCCAAAAGGCTGTATCTGTTCCTTCCCAGGGAGGAAGAGGACCTGCGGGCCCTGAAGGAAAAAGGGGAGCCTACGGTCCAGGACGTGGAAGCAGGCGTAAGAAGCCTTCTGGATGGCCGGATCGCCTGCCCTGTCCGGAAGATCGGCTATCATACAGGAGAAAAGAAGGCCGTCCTGACGGTGGACTTTCCGGATGCCATGGATCCGGGACTGATTCTGGAAATATCGGAAAAACTGCAGGGAGACCTTGGATGGACCCTGGAACTGAAGGGCACCATGAACAATGCCAGGGCGGAGATGCTGCTCAACGGGCTCTTTCCCGGCAGGTGCGGCCGGATCTCTTACTATCCCGAAAGAAAGACCTGTCAGATCAGTCTTCTGAAAAAGGAAGAAGGAGACCGGGAGAAGGCCCTTTCTTTTGAAAAGACCACGGGATGGAAACTGGAGATCCCCGGAGAGGAGTCCTCCAAGGCACCTCTTTCCCAGGCTGCATCGATACCCCTTCCGGGAGAGAGTCCCCGCTGGTTCCTTCCGGCAGAGGGAGCAGAGAGGGCAGAGCAGAACCTTGCCTTTTCCCTGGTGGACCAGTTCTTTGAGGAAAGCCCTGTAAAGCCCGGCAAAAAAGGCAGAAAGAACGATCAGAACGGCGTTTATCTGGAGCTTTCCTTCATCTCTCCCGAGCTGGGAGAAAGATGCGCCGCTCTGCTCGAAGAGGTCGCCCTCAGGACCGGCTGGAGGGTCCACATCGCTGACAGCGTCAACCAGGCCCAGCTGACGGTGATTGCGGCAGGTCTCTGTTCTTCCTATGGCGTGCTCCAGGAAAAGATCGCCTATCTGACGGCGCTCAGAGCTGTCCGCATAAAGAACGCCCCGCAGACGCCGGTGCCGGATCAGATGCGGGAGGAATTCCTGAAACATACGGGGCTTCCCCTGATCGATTAGAAAAGGGCCAGGTGCCGTCAGGCCTCCGGACAGGAGGAAACAGGACTGCAGCGGTGACAGATGCGCAGTGCAGGGATCCGTTTTTTAACAACAGGAGATAGTGCAACCTCAGGTTGCGGAAAGGCAAAAGGAGGTTGGTGGAAAAAGCGGGGCCCGGGCATTACACTTCCTCTTAGAAGGGAGGAACATAAAATGAGTTTTGGAAAAAACCTGCAGACGCTTCGCAAGAAGAATCAGCTCTCCCAGGAAGGATTGGCAGACATGCTGGGTGTAAGCCGACAGGCTGTGTCAAAATGGGAGCTGGGAGAAGGGTATCCGGAAGTTGACAAGCTCCTGATCCTGTCGAAAAAACTGAATGTTTCCCTGGACAGCCTTCTGGGAGAAGAAAACACGCCGATCGCTTCCGAAAGCAGTAAAACTTCGGATATCATCAGGATCATCTCACCGAATGAAGGGGTCATC
>CAMOGQ010000217.1 GCA_946614165.1 uncultured Lachnospiraceae bacterium | reverse complement strand
CCTGCGGGATTGCCCGCGGCTGCGCCGTATTCATAGCCTATAAGCCAGATGAGAGGCCAGTGCCATGCACCCCAGATAAAGCCTCCCAGGAGCCAGCCTTTTCTCCGTCCGAATCCTGCTTCCAGCTGGGGATACAAAAAGCCCCGCCAGCCGATCTCTTCTCCCAGAGCCGCGAACATGTTGATCAGGGGCGCGTAGGTAACACAGCTGACCGTGCTGATGACAACATACAGAGGATAAGAAATGCCCTGGGCTTTCATCTGCTCCATGGCTTCTTCCCCTGCCAATACCGCCATATAGCCCCCGTTCAGATCAAAGTGCCTGGGGAAAAGCAGGAAGTATATAAGGGCCCCTGCAGCGGTCAGGAGCAGGGGGCCAAACCATGCAGCCAGAATGATCTTTACATTTTTCCTGATCTGCGGCTTCCAGCCCATGCCGGAAAATCCCGCTCCGGAGAAAAAAACTCCCAGGGCCGGAACGAACATCATAGCTGCCAGCACCATCTGTCCGGCCTGTCTGTTTCTGACGTAAAGTGATGCGTCGGCAAACTGAATGATATAGGCGCTGGCAAAAGTCCAGAGCAGATATATGATGACCTGCTTCTTATTAAACTCTTTACTGTGCATTGTTCTTTTCCTCCGATTCCGCTGCGATTTCCACGCAGAAACCTTTGTGTCCGCATGAAGGACAGGTGAGCTTTCGGGCAGCCGGGGTATGATCTGCCCAGAATCCTTCCCTGACGGTCGGCTGAAAGACCGTATGGCACTGAGGGCAGATATAGGCCATCTTTCTGAAATACCAGCGGCCGAAGAAAAAAGCATAAGGAACCGCAGCTATGACCCATACCAGAAACAGCCACCTGATCCCCCTGGTGATCCACAGAATGATGGAGGACCACTGGAGGATGCCGAGAGGCAGCGAGGTGAGCACCATAATGATCCGCAGGTTTCTCAGTCTCTTTCTGTTTGTCATGATATACGCTATGTCGCCGATGGATTCGACCGAGAATTCACGCACGCTCTTCAGTCCGGCCTTCAGGTCCGATAGCTTCTTCAGCTTCTCTTCCCGCTCACCGATCTCTTTCTTCAGCGCTGCCTCCTGCTGATCCAGCAGCAGGGAAACAACACTGCCGGGATTCTCTTCGGCAAACAGCTGACGGATCGAGTCGATGGAAAGCCCCAGGTCCCTCAGAAAGCAGATGATCTTCATTCGTTTCAGGTCGTCTTCGGAATAGAGCCTTCTCCCGCCTTCGGTCAGCTCGCTGGGCACAAGGATCCCTCTGGTATCGTAGTACTGGACCGTACGGACCGTCACACCGCAGAGCTTTGCGATCTCTCCAGTCGTGTATTTAGGCACAGCGTTTCACCTCCTTCATGTCAAGAATAGCTCATGACGCAGCGTCACGAGCAAGCCCTGACGCAGGGGGATTTTTGTTTTCATGCGTATCACCTTTTGCCTTTGATCATATGTTTATCCGTTCTGTACCGGAAGGGGAAAAGAAGTTCCGGCAGCCGGATTCCTTTTTTGCCCCTCATACTGGCAGCATCCGTGCAGAACCTGCAGCCTGGAGCATCAATAGCGGAATACCTTTACTCCGTGGGCCGGAACCAGGCAGGAAAGCCCTCCTGTTATAACAGCTGCCTCCTGGCCCGTCCAGAGTTCCTTAAGTACTCCGCCGTCCCAGGCTTTCAGTCCCCTGTCCGCAGCTGCCCCGATCCAGCAGTGGACAGCTCTTTCTTCATCTGCCAGGTTAAAGAGGGCTATATAGCCTTTTCCGCCTTCAGGATCCGTGGAGGCCCAGATGGCCTGATCCTCCGTACGGACCAGTTCCGCAGCGCTGCTGCCTGCTCTGAGCATGTCCAGGACCTCCCGGTTGGTGAGAAGATCCAGGGTAAAGGAATCCATCTTCGTCATCTCCCCTCCGATCATAAGAGGCGACCCGAAGATGCACCACAGGGTCAGCATGGTCTTTAGCTCCTCCCGGGTAAGGGCTGTCATACGCTCTTTTCTGTCTCCGAAGCATCCGCCAATGATGCCCACCGGCAGCATGTCGCAGTCAGGATAGCAGCCTGGACGACTCTTTCCCTGCCAGATCTCGCAGCGCCGGAACATGTCCTTTAAAAGGGGCCAGGTATCCCAGAAGTCATCCGTGATCCGCCACATGTTGGCGTTATCTGCATAAAAGGCCGCCTCGGATATTTTGGCGGGGCCGGGGGACAGAGAAAGGACGATGGGCCTTCCGCAGTGCTCAATGGCTTTGTGCAGAAGCTCGATCTCCCTGTGAGCTCCCGGAGCATCCTCACGGCAGATATCGTCACACTTGATAAAGTCCACGCCCCAGGAGGCATAGAGATCCATGATGGAGTCGTAGTAGAGCTGGGCCTCCGGCATATTTACCCTGAGTCCGTACATATCCGGATTCCACAGGCAGATGCTGGATGGATCAGCCAGGCGGTCCGCCGTCAGGTCTGTTCCCAAAAGGCCCCTGTGTTCGTGGGCAGCTGCTCTGGGAATGCCTCTCATGATATGAATGCCGAATTTAAGGCCCAGGGAATGAATGTAGGCTGCCAGGGGGCCGAATCCCTTTCCGCCCCGGGAAGAAGGAAAGCGGACCGGATCCGGGATCAGACGGGAATACTCGTCCATGACCACTTTTCCGAAAGGAATGTACTGGTAGATATTGCTCTCCTTACCCGCATCCGGGGCGTACCATTCGATATCGACGACCACATACTCCCAGCCGAACTCCTTCAGATGGGCCGCCATGTAATCCGCATTGGAACGGACCTGTTCTTCGTTCACTTCCGTGTTGTAATAATCGTAGCTGTTCCAGCCCATGGGCGGAACAGGAGCAAAATCATTCTTATTCATAATGAAATTTGCCTCTCTTTGCTTTCCCTATTCTGTCTTCCGTTTCTGCAGCGCCCTGCCCTGCAGAACATGTCTGTCAGACGGAGCAGCTATGCTTATTATACTCTGCCTTCTTCCTTTTTCCGACCAGTTTTCTGCCTCTTCGCAGGCAGTCAGGCAGGGAAAACGTCTGATTCTGATACCGAAAATCCGGACAGGAATAAGCATACAGAAAAAGAGCATACTGCCGGATCCCGGCAGGTGAAATTCGGAAGAAGACCGCAAGCCAGGAGTCGGAAAACACCCGGCAGCCTTTTAAAACATAGGCCTTTCGCTAAGCAGATTTTTATCTCATTCAAATGAAGAGCCCCCTCCGGAAAACCGGAGGGGGCTGCTGCATCGCATCTGTCAGGCCAACTGCAGGGACCTGAAGTCAAAAACATCCGCAAATGTGAAAACGTGAGGTGTCATGGCCTCGTCATAGGCCTTCTTCATCCTTGCAAAGCTGTCGGAATCTCTGGAGGCCTTGAAGAGAAGAGCTGTATTACGGGCGTCGTTTAAGGCATCGTGGGCTTTTCCGTCAAAGTCCAGTCCTGCCAGGTCTATGGCATTCTGAAGGGATGTCAGTCTTTCCATGTGCAGGGTAGACCTGAAGTCATCCTGGATATCTCTCCAGTGATTGAGCATGTAGGAAATACCCGGTGCATCCGGAACCTGTTTTGCGGAAAGTTCCTTCATCAGCTGCCAGATATCATTGTCGCTCCAGGAGCAGATTTCATAGTCTTCGGCTCCGCACCAGGCAAGAAAGCGCATGAATACCGGCTGAAAAGATTCTGCTTCACTGACGGTTTCGGTACTGATTCCTGTCAGCCTCGTGATCTTTTTAAGGACCACGCTGTTGTATTCGGGTCTGACATACTCGCGGAACTGCTCCGTAATATGCATCTGCTCATCCATGACGACGGCCCCGATCTCAATGACCTCGGACCGGCACTGCTTTCTGAAATCCGCATACTCGCCGGATACAGGATTCATCTCCAGGTCAATAAATATTCTTCTCATGCTGCTTCGCCTCCTTTATTCATATATTTCTATGGCACCGCTCTCCTGACGACTGAAAGTCATAGCGGATATGATTTTTTCTTTGCTGCCGCTGCAGAAGCCTTTCCGGGGCTCCCCTCCCATGGTCCGATTATCTTTCATGCAGTATCCGTTTAATCGGACAATGAAAAGATTTGTCATAATCGCCAAAACTGAAGGGGCCGCTTTGTTTACTTTGCCGGGCAAAGATGCTGCCGCGGAACTAATAAACCTACGACAGAATAATTCTGTCTTTCTGATATTCAGTTTTCC
>CAMOGQ010000216.1 GCA_946614165.1 uncultured Lachnospiraceae bacterium | reverse complement strand
ATCCTGAACATGATCGATCTGGGCGGGATCGACATGGAGACCTTTGTCTACGGACAGGTCCAGGCCATGTGCGGAAAAGCCGCCTGCAGATATATTGAAAAGAGCATAGAGCTGGCCATGGCGGGCAAAGTCTCCGCCGTCGCCACCACCCCCATCAACAAGGAGGCCCTCAGAGCTGCGGGCGTTCCCTTTATAGGCCATACGGAGATCTTCGGTGCCCTGACGGGAACCAAAGACCCCCTGACCATGTTTGAGACCAACGGCCTCAGAGTCTTTTTCCTGACGAGGCACCTGTCCCTGAGGGATATGCTGGACCAGATCACCAGGGAAAATATCATTGCCTGCGTCAGGGACTGCGTAAAAGCCCTGGAGCGCCTTGGCGTGACGGAAGGGACCATGGCCGTCGCCGGCCTTAATCCCCACTGCGGAGAGCACGGGCTCTTTGGATGGGAGGAGGTCAACGAGATCATGCCCGCTGTGGAAGAACTGCAGAAGATGGGCTATCGGGTAGCGGGCCCCATAGGGGCGGATTCCGTCTTCCACCAGGCGGCCCTTGGGAAGTATAACTCGGTCCTGTCCCTCTATCACGATCAGGGCCATATCGCCACCAAGACCCTGGACTTCGACAGGACCATTTCCATCACCAACGGCATGCCCATCCTCCGTACCAGCGTGGACCATGGAACGGCCTTTGACATAGCCGGAAAGGGCATTGCTTCCGAGATCAGCATGATCGAGGCCATAAGACTTGCGGCCAAATATGCTCCTTCCTTCCGGAAAGAGGCCTGAGCTGGCAGCGGAAGGCTTAATAAAGAAAGACAGAACAAAGTGAAAGCACAGCAAAAGGCGGCCCGGGCGGGCCGCCTTTTCGTCAGTCTTTAAAGAGTACGCGGATATAGTCCTTCATGTATTCCGGAAGATCCGGAGGCCTGCGGGCGGAAATGATATTTCCGTCGACCACGCTGGCTTCGTCCACCCATGTGGCGCCGGCATTTGTCATGTCGTCCCGGATGCCGGGGGTGGAAGTAACGGTCTTACCCTTAAGGATGCCTGCGGAAATGAGGACCCAGCCCGCATGGCAGATCTCTCCGATGGGCTTTCCCGCATCGTTCATTTCTCTGACCAGCTGCAGGACCTTGGGGAAGCGTCTGAGCTTGTCCGGGGCCCAGCCTCCCGGTACCAGGATGCCGTCGTAGTCCCTGGCCTCCACCTGGTCAAAGGAAAGGTCAGAGGTAAAGGGAACCCCGTATTTGCCGTGATAGACATGGCCGGCCTCTTCGCCCACCAGGTCCACCTGACAGCCTTCTTCCCGCAGACGAAGCACGGGATAGGACAGCTCCAGATCCTCAAAGTCTTCACCGATCAGAGCAAGTATCTTTTTTGCCACTGTTACACCTCCCTGTCTTGAAAGGGCAGGAGACCGGGCTTAAAACCCCGTTTCCCGCCGGATGTTTCTCTTCTATCATTATAGCGCATATATCCGCTTCCACATATCTTTTTGTCTGTTTCCGGGCTGACCGTGGCGAACGATGAAAAGCAGAGGCCTGGCTTCATGAAGAAAACGAAACAAATGTTCCATTTCCCGCAATCTGTGGTATCATTACTTAAGAACCGGGAAAGCAGAGAGACTTTTGCCATTAAAGGAGCGGACCATGTCTTTAGAACCTACCAGAGAACAGCAGCAGATGATCGAATCCACGGAAGGATACCAGAGATGCGCGGCAGTGCCGGGATCCGGAAAGACCTTCTGCCTGACCCGCAGAATCGCCTACCTGATCACGGAGCTTTATGTGGATCCTTCCTCCATTATCGGCCTGACCTTCACCAACAAGGCGGCCTCTTCCATGAGAAGGCGGCTGAGAGAACTGGTGGGGGATGACTGCAGCTGCTTTATGGGGACCTTCCACGGCTTCTGCAACCTGATCCTCAGAGAGGAATCCCACCGCCTGAACTGGCCCAGAACCTTTTCCATCATCGATACGGCCGACCAGACTGACCTGGTCCGTCAGACGGCGGAGGAGCTGGGACTGGATCTGAAGGACATCACGGCGCAGAAATATCTGGAGCAGATCCAGGAATACAAGACGTCCCACGAATCTTTTTATGTTCCCCTGATCACGGGAGCGGACAAAAAGCATCTGGAAGAACTGGCGGATTCCGCCTCGGACAACTTCTCCCGGGTCTTTTATCTCTACCTCCTCCGTCAGAGAGACCATGCCCTGGCGGATTTCACGGACCTGATCCACATGGTCCTCTTTCTTTTCAGGACCAATCCGGAGGTCCTGGAGACCTGGCAGGACCGCTGTCAGTATGTCCTCTGCGACGAGTTCCAGGATGTATCCAGAGAACAGCAGGAGCTTCTGACCTTCCTGTCCGGCAAATACCACAACCTGTTCGTCATCGGAGACGATGACCAGAACATCTACGGCTGGCGGGGATCAAAAGTGGAGTACATGATCGGCTTTGACAGACTCTATCCCGGGGCCAGGGATTTTCCTCTCTATGAGAATTTCCGGTCCACCCCCGAGATCGTGGCCGTGGCAGGCTCTCTGATCAAGGCCAATCAAAATCGGATTCCAAAGGCCATGTTCACCAACAATCCCCACGGGGAAAAGCCCTGCTACAACTGCCTTCCCACGGAAAAGGAGGAGGCCCTCTGGATCGCGGACCAGATCCTTTCGGATATCGGAGCCGGCATGAAATGGCAGGACCATGCGGTCCTGGTCCGGGCGGCCTCCCAGACAAGAGCCCTGGAGGAAGCCTTTATCGACAGGAAGGTCCCCTATAAGATCCTTTCCGGGGCCAGATTCTACGGATCGGAGGAGATCCGTACTGTCCTTGCCTACCTGCGCATGGTCTATTCACTGAATGACATGGATTTTGAAAAGACCATCAACCGGCCAAGACGCGGCTTCGGAAAGAAGTCCCTGGAGAACCTGAAGGCCCTGGCAAAGCTAAAGGACATGAAGCTGATCGACGCCCTGGGCAGCCAGATCCTGGAAGGGAAGATCAGAAAGGGCCCCCTTCTTCAATACTATCAGGACATCATGGGCCTGCACGCGGACTATGAAAAGCACAGCTCCGCAGAGCTGACGGACATGGTCCTGGATTTCGGCTACAGGGAAGAACTGAAAAAGGACGTGGACCAGTCCAGGCTGGACAATGTCACGGAACTGTTAAACTCCATCACGGCCATGGAGAAGGAGAACGAGGAGCCCATTCCTCTGGCTGATCTGCTGGCCCATTTCGCTCTCTTTTCCGGCCAGGACGATGACGAAGAGAGAAATACGGTAAAGATCATGACCATCCACACCGCCAAGGGCCTGGAGTTCGACACGGTCTTTGTAGGCGGCCTGGTGGAGGGAGTCTTCCCCAGCAAGAAGCTGCGCAACCAGGATCAGATGGAGGAGGAGAGAAGACTTTTCTTTGTGGCCGTCACCAGGGCCAGGAGAAACCTGTTTCTGAGCTCCTACAGGTCCAGGGGGCTTCTGCCAGCCGAGGGCCAGTCCAGCTTCCTCCAGGACATCGATCCCTCTCTTCTGACCATGGTGGGAAATTCTTACATAGGAAGGCCCGGCGCCTCCCAGGGAGTCCTGGAAAAGACGGAGTTTTCCGTGGGAGATACGGTGATCCACAGGGGCTTTGGCAGAGGAAAGATCGTGGGCATCAACGAAAAGTCCCTGACCTACGAGGTGGACTTCGAGCAGCTGGAGGGGACCAGAAGGATCCTCTTCCGGGCAAAGATGACAAGAGCGGACCGGGAAGAGTCCTGATCCGCAGAACAGAAAGCATGAAGCAAAGAGCAGCCTGTGACATGGGGTCACGGACTGCTCTGTTCTTTTCCTATGCGAATTTCATGCGGATCAAACGCGGATCTGCTGCTCTGGATAGGTCCCGCCGCCTTTCGTCAGGACCGGACGATGGTGACGCCGTCCTCTCTCAGGGTAACGGCGCTTTTGAAGAACTGCCGGCAGGCCCGGACCATGTATTCGATGTCCCGGATGCCCGTGGTCTCGTAGGCGGAATGCATGGCCAGCTGGGCAAGGCCTATATCCACGGTGGGCATGGAGACCTGGCGCATGGCGATGTTGCCCAGGGTGCTGCCGCCCATCATGTCGGACCGGTTGGAGAAATACTGGACCGGGACACCGGCCTTTTCGCAGATCCCCTTGAAGAGGGCGATGGAGAGGCCGCCGCTGGTATATTTCTGGCCGGCGTGGGATTT
>CAMOGQ010000215.1 GCA_946614165.1 uncultured Lachnospiraceae bacterium | reverse complement strand
CGAAATAAGACATGAAGATACCCCTTTGGAGGGCGTGCTGGATAGACAGTGCATCTCCAAAGGGGTTCTTTGATCTGTTCGGAAACTGAAAAAAGGCCGGAGAGCCCCCAGCCGTCAGTACAACATATTCGATTGCATAGTTATGTCCTGGCCCTCTCTGTCTGTACCCGCCTCGTCGGAACAGAAGCCAGAAAGGACAATCTCTCCGGGGAGACTCTTTCGGACATCCCTATTATAATGATCACGCACCTGCTGGAGAGAACACGTCTGGACGGAGGCCGGGGGCATCGCCGGGGGGACCGGCCGCGGGATGGACCCTGAATACCTTCATCTGCCAGGAGAAAGCATTTCATAAAGGAACTGTTCTCTGATCAGAAGAGACCTCTCATTTCATAGATATACTGGAAATGAGGATCTTTCTGCCATCCTGCCGGCTCCTTAAGGAGACGGAGGGCATCCTCCGTCAGTGTCTTTACGTATTCGTACGCTCTGACGGCCTTCTCCTTCACTTTTTCAAGGAACTTTATCTGCATCTCTGCTCTTTCTTCCGCGTCATTCCACTCTCTGATCTGTTTATCAAGGATCCTGATATCTCTCTCAATGATCTCATCTGCTCCTTTCCTGAGCAGGTCCCTGCGCTCCCTGTTCCTTGCTGCAGCCTCCCGCATCTTCCGGGCCCTCTCCTCATTTACTTTTTTCCTGATATTCAGGATATCTTCGATGGAAAGGAGCCTGTCGGCACTGACTCCCAGGTACTCCTTCTGAGGATAGATACCGGAGATGACATACCTGTAGAAGTCCGCAGGGGCCAGGCCTCCGAGAGTATACTGGTACCTTTCGTTGTTATAACTGTATATGTAGTTGTCCACCATCTCTTTTGCGGTACCGAAGTCCCTGCACATGACGATCTTGTCCAGTGCCTCTGTCTTCAGGCGGGAGAAGAAGCTCTCGACGGGCGCATTGTCCTGGGAGTTCCCCCTGGCGGATACCGACTGGAGGAATCCGTCATCGGAAAGGAGACGCTTAAAGGTCGTAGACAGATACACACTGCCCTGATCGGAATGGATCATGACATCCTTCACTTCCTTCAGTTCGCTGCCGTGGGCCTCCATCATCCTGTCGTACGCTTCCTGTACCAGGGACACATCCATCCTCCTGCTCAGGGCATGGCCCAGGATCTCACAGGTAAAGGGATCCCTGAAGACACAGAGATAGACGGTCTTCTCCTTATAGCCCTGCCCATAGTAGAGGTAAGTGATGTCGGTCAGGACGATCTTCCTGGGACCGACATAGAATTCCTGCATGACCCTGTTCTCGGGAGCAGCGCATGGGTGGTCGTGCACTGCCTGATGCTTATAGGGGTCCTTCTTGGGCCTGGCAGCCGTCAGGCGCATCATCTCCATGATGGCGCGGCACCGCTTGGTGCTGACGTTCTTTCCATAATCATTGAGCAGGTGCAGGCGGAAGGTCCTTTTGCCAGGGACATAACTGAGCTTTTTGATGATGGCCAGGAAAAGGTCCATCAGTCCGCGCAGCTCCTCCAGTTTCCGGGCAGCTTTCCCGTCTCTGTCTTCCTTTCTTGCCCTCCAGGCATAGTATCCGGACTTTGATACGCCCATGACGGCCAGGCAGTCGCTGATGCTCATGCCGCAGGCCAGAGCCTTCTGTGCCCTGACCATAAGGTCCGCCGCATACATCCTGCAGTCCCTCAGACAGTCTTTTTCGAAGATATATATTTCGCCGCCAATTCGGACCGGATTTTTTTTTGAGCCTCCATGGCGTATTCCAGGTATGCGTTCCTGGCTTCCAGGTAGGCCAGCTTCTCTTCAGTGGTCATCTTTTCATAGTCCATCTCCTCAGGAGATGCCGACCCCCTGTAGTTCTCCCTCTTTACCGTAAAGAGCCTGTCTTCCTCTGCCATCTTCATGGCCCGCTTCCCGGCACTGTTCGCCCGGTCCGTTCCCAGTACATTTGTATCAAAGCCCAGGGCGTTGTAGGCCTGTACATAGGTCATCCCTTCGTCGTGTATCTTCTTGTACATAGCGATATAGAAGTCGCTGCTGTAGATGAGGTCCCCTCCCCTGTAGTCGGCAACGAAACGGTTCTCGTCGACGATCTTCCTGAGCTCCTCTGAATTGGGGATCTCCATCCCCAGTCGCCTTATGTCAGACGGGCTGTTCACCAGCTTCCTGCTCTTTGATCCCATGCTGTTCCTCCTTTCCTCAGACCGGCGCGCCCAGGTCACGTGCGCGCTCCAGGGCCTTTTCCATGGCCTTCTGCTTCATGTCATCGTATTTTTTCTGTTCCTCTGCAAGGTACAGGGCGAATCCTTCCTCATCAAGGCTCCGGAGGTACTCCTCGTACTGTACCGGTGTCATCCGCTTCCTTGTCCACTGCTTCCTTTCATTATTGTAGTAATCCGAGTAATCCGCAAGCATTGCTGCCAGTTCTTCATCGTTTTCGGCATCTTTATAGGGACATTCGTCCTTGAAATGTCCGAAAAAGGATTCCTGGGCCGCATCGTCCCAGCAGTTGCCCCTTCTGGACATGGACTGGACCATCCCGGCGGCAGCGACGCGTTCCTGGAATCCGGGGGACAGGTACAAGGCCCCCTGGTCGGAATGGAATAGGGCGCCTGGAGAAGGCCCGTCCCTTACCACGGCATCGAGCGTCCCTTCAGCAAGGGCCAGGTCATTGCTGGTACTGGCCCTGAGATCGATGAGACGGCCGCTTACGGGATCGATGGAGGCGGATCCGTAGGACCTGAGTCCCTGTCCGTAGTCCAGATATGTAACGTCGGTGAGCCGGATCATGCCGGGCCTCTCCAGCCGGAACCTCCTGTCCAGGAGGTTGGGCTTCTTCCTTTCCTTCAGGAGCTTTCTGGCCTCGATACGGGACTGTTTCGCTTTCCTGATGCCTGATTCGATCCCATATCTGTTCATGAGCCTTCTTATCTTGTTCCTTCCGAACTGCTTTCCGGTCACGTCCTTCATCATCATATAGATCTGGCGCTGTCCTTTGGCATAGCCTCTGTACTCCATGGTCCTGCGGATGACCTCCGCGTCCTCTCTGTCCTGCTCCTCCTTCCGTTCCCAATATTTCCCATAGTTGTCGTCCTTCAGGATGGCATAGTAGGAGGAACGGGAGATCCCGACCTGTTCCAGGACAGCTTTCTTCGTATATTTCCTTCCCGGGTCAGAAGGAAGTGCCCGGATCTGCAGGCAGAGGTACCTGCGCCCGGCACAGGAGATGTCAGGGACCAGTTCCCTGAGAGCGTCAAATCCGTCTTCCACCATCTTTTCCAGGGCCAGCATCTTTGCCCTCAGGATCTGCACATACCGCCCCGGATCCTCCGGAGGGACCATGGCTTTCCCGGAGGATCTCCAGTTCTTTATCTTATAAATAAGATTCGACCTGACAGAGACCGGAATCAGTGAGTGGTCTATCCCGAAGATGTCCAGGATCTCATCGATGTGGAGAGGGGCAAGGCTCCGGGCCTCCTCAAAGAAACGGTCATGAAAGAACAGCCGGGACCTGGTCACTTTTCTGACAAAGGGATTATTGGACAGTGCAGTCCTTAAGTCATCCGTATAGACATGCCTTTCCTGTATGCCATCGGTGCTGTCACCTTCAAAGGACTTCTGCAGGTGGTAGATCCTCTGATATCCGACGATATCCGGGTCGATTCCTGCATCTTTCAGACCTTCTTCGATGGACCTTTCCGGATAGTAATGGAAGAGCTCATTCACGAAGTCAGGAGCAAAAGTGATGCCATGCCCGTTCCTGCCCTTAACGAACTTCCCTGTGGAAAGGAGCAGTGCGTCGCTTTCAGGATCTGTCCTGAAGTTTTGTGTCTGATACAGTTCGCTGTTCTTTCCGTTGGATGGCTGTCCATTTCTTATGAAAGTCTTGTGGAGATTCTCTATAAACTGGTATCCAACAAGGTCCTGGTGGAGGCCATGCTTGTTCAGGTAAGACCGGATCAATAGAACAGACGGATCTTTAATCCATTCTTCGTATATCCTGGTCCTGAACTCAAAAGTAAGTGTGATCCGGTTCTCACACACATGTTTTACAGCTGGGTTGGCCTGCAGAGTACTGATCTGCTCCGGTGTAAGATGCTTGGCTGTGCTCTGTTTCTTCTTCATGTCCCTTGTTCCTCCTGAACTAAAAAAGGCACCCATAGAGGGTGCCAACACTGTCAAGGTGTTGTCCACTCTATGGGTACCAGTTTA
>CAMOGQ010000214.1 GCA_946614165.1 uncultured Lachnospiraceae bacterium | reverse complement strand
AGCCCCTTTTCATAAGGGATCTCCACGCCTCCCATGATCAGCTTTCTTCCTTCCACCAGGCGGTGGACATCATATCCGGTACCGATACGCATTTTTTTACCTCACGTTCCGACAGCTTTAAACATACGGAATTGTATCACGTTGCCGCCTGCAGGTCAAACAGTGACGGCAAAAACAGGCCCTTCGGAGAGCAGGAGAAAAAGAGGCCGGGAGAAAAAAAGGAAAAGAAAAACTCATACACCGGCGTCCTGCTCTGCAGTTTCGCCGGCGTATGAGTTTTCGTGCCCGCAGCCGGCTTTTAATACTTTACAAGCTTACCGGCGGGATTTCTGTAGTAAAAGGTTTTGAAGTTGCGGGGGACCCAGACCACCCGGACCAGCTTGTCCGAATAGGACCTTGTATCTGTGATCTCATTGACCCAGGTGCGGAAGATCGCCCTGCTCTTGTCCGAATGATAGCGCTTTGACTGATCCTTCTCCCAGGCCAGGACCATGTCGACTTTTTTCGGATCCGAATGGACGCCGCCGTGTCCCGTGTCAAAGAATCTTTCCACTCCCTTTCTGTCGGGTCCCATATAGATCCAGGTATGGGTCCCGGCGGCATCATAGAAGCATGAGCCCGGGGCAAGGGCGACTTTAAACTCCTCTCCGTTCTTTTCGTAGGTAAAGAAGCCTTTTTTATAGATGCTTTTAAAGGTTTCGGCTTTTACGACGTACTTCTTCCATACGGTATGTATTCCCTCGGACGTTGTGCCGGTGGTATGCAGCAGGTCCTGGACCACCCACCACTTGCAGCTGTCACAGTTGCAGTAACGGACCGTCTTTTTTCCATTTTTGAATACACCGCTGTTCATCCTGTCAAAGGGAGCAAAAAACTGGTTCAGAGGGGACCTGTAATTGTTGGAATACTGCCATACATTTTTGGGATAGTCTCCCTCTTTGTCGAAGGTCTCCTCGAAGCGGTTGGCCTTGTTGAGCTTCTGCAGTTCGTCCTCATAGTAGTTGAGGCAGCTGAGGATGGCTTTCTGGGCCGGCGTCCGGCCTGCGGAAACGTCTCCGTAGAACCTGCTGTCGGATGCGGAACCCCGGCCGTCGGAGTCGTCCGGATCCATGACAATACCTTTCCCGGCGCCGTATCGGTTCAGTTCCTTTCCGTCATGGGTCTTTCTGGGAACGCCGTCGCTGTCAAGATAGTGCCTGATTCCCTCAATGACCACAGTTCCCGTTGCCATCTCGAATCGTTTGTGGCCTTTGCCCGCCTCGGGCCAGAAGTAATGCAGGTCCCCCGCGCTCGTCTGCCATCCGGACCTGACAAGACCCTTACTGTCCGCATAATAGACGGAGCCGCTGACTTTCTGCATACCCTTCAGAAGCCGTCCCTTACTGCTGAACAGATAGTACTTGCCGCCGATGGACCGCAGCCCTGTGGCCGCCTCAAACTGGACGTGGCCGTTCTGTGTTTTGGACCAGAAATAATATTTCTCTCCCTTTACGGTCTTCCATCCCGTCTGCAGGATGCCTTTGCTGCTGGCATAGTAAACTTTTCCGCTGTCATCGGTATCCTGGATGAGACCGGTCTTCATTTCGGGTCCGAAATAGTACCATTTCTTCCCCACTTTGATCTTGCCGGTCTTTCTTTTTCCTTTTACATAATAATATTTTTTGCCTTTGGACTGGACGATTCCGTTTTTCGCCGCCCCGGATCTGACAAAAGATACTGCCTCTCTTCCCTCTGAGAGTCCGGAAGCCCTGGCCGTAAGAGCCGGCATTGATACCATCATGACCGCAATGATAAGTACAATGAGTGTCCTGAATTTCGCCTTCATATCCCTGTACCTTTCTTTTTACAGCTGACCTCCGGCCCTTTCTGCCTTTAAATGCACGCGGCAGCCCCAGGATCTTATGCCCCGGACCCGGCTGTTCAGCTTTCTGACACCCGATAAAAATAACATATCTTATGCGGTTTGGCAAATAATGACTATCGGATCTGTCAGGGCCGGCCCCTGCAGGGCAGAGGACAGGAAGGCCGGATCAGCTTCAGTATTTCACCAGTCTGCCGGCTGCGTTCCGGTAGTAAAAGCTCTTAAGGTTGTTGGGGACCCAGATGGCTCCGATGGTCTTGTCGGCATATTCCCTGGTATCGGTCATTTCGTTGACCCAGGTACGGAAGATGGCCCTGCTGCCGTCCGTGTGGTATCTGCCGGAAAGATCCTTTTCCCAGGCCAGGACCAGGTCCTTCTTTTTCGGATCCGAGTGGACGCCGCCGTGCCCGGTATCGAAGATCCTGCAGACGCCGTTTCTGTCCGGCCCCATATAGATCCAGGTATGGTTGGATTTGCCGCCCGGCAGAAGGTTATAGAAGCAGGTCCCGGGGACCAGCCTGACCGTGACATTCTTTCCGTTTTCTTTAACCGTAAAAGAGCCCTTCTGATACAGGTCCTTAAATGTCATGCCCTTCACACTGTACTTTTTCCATACGGTATGGATATTCCCGGTGGAGGTTTTGTTCGAATTCAGAAGGTCTTCCACCACCCACCACTTGCAGCTGTCGCAGTTGCAGTAGCGGACGGTCCTGCCCTTATAGGAATAGGCGCCGCCGTTCATCCTGTCGAAGCGGGCAAAATAACTGCCCAGAGGTTTTTTGTTGGAATACTGCCAGACGGAACCGGTCGCCTGGCCCTGCTTTCTGCAGAGTTCTTCGAAATGATTGTCCCTGTTCAGCTTCTGCAGCTGGGCCTCATAGTAGTTGAGACAGCTCAGAATGGCTTTCTGGGCGGGCGTCTCTCCCGCGGATACATCTCCGAAAAATTTCGCGTCCGGCGAAGGCTCCGCTTTTTCCTGGCCCTGGGCAGAATTCGTTACGGCCCCGTATTTGTCCAGGAGCCTGCCTTCATGGGTTATCAGAGGACTTCCGTCCGCGCCCAGATAGTGGACAGTGCCGTCGATGACCACGGTGCCCGCTGCCATCTGGAACCGGTCGTATCCCTCGCCCTGACGGGGCCAGAAGTAAAGGAGTCTTCCGCCCACATTCTGCCAGCCGGACTGAAGGCGTCCCAGGGAGTCCGTATAGTAGGTCCTCCCGTCCACTGTATGAAGACCGCACAGAAGGACGCCGTCCTTTGAAAACAGATACCAGAAGCCCTTGAGACCTCCTCTTCCGCGGGCAGCCTCATAGATGACATGTCCCGGATAATCGTTGGCCCAGAAATAATATTTCTTTCCGCCAATGATCTTCCAGCCTGACTGCAGGATCCCGTTATTCCCCGCATAGTACAGGCGTCCGGTCCCGGCTTCCCTGATCAGTCCGTACTTCATTTCCGGACCGAAATAGTACCAGTTCTTTCCCACCCGGATCTTCCCGGTCTTTCTTACTCCGTTCACGTAATAATATTTCTTTCCGCTTTCGGTCACGATCCCTTTCTTTGCGGCCTGGGAGACCTCCAGAGCCCTTTCCCCGGCAGAAAAGCCGGCAGCCCGGACCGGGATCCCGAAAAAAGGCATGGCCATAAGGACGGCCATGAGCAGCGTCAGCAGACGGATCTTTGCTTTATGTTTCATTGATTTCTCCTTTCCTGATAAACATTTCCATATTTCTACCATCCGGCCCTCCCGGAGCATAAAAGCAGGAGCAGGGCCGGAACCCCCGTTTCACATGGTTTCTCAAAAGGCCGGAGGGACCGGAAACGAAAGGCCGCGGCCGGAAAGATCTGAAAACAGATGAAAAAATGCCCTCGGAGGGGAAATGCCGGCCGGGGCCCGGATCATACTTAAGGAATAAACATCAGAAATAAAGAATCATGGAAAAGAACAAAGACCGGACGGGATCAGGCAGGAAGGCCCCGAAAGAGGCGGAAGATCCCTTCTGTTTACAGATGTGAAGCTAAGAAATGCAGTAAAGACCTGCCCGAAAAAGGCAGGAAGAAGGAAACCACGGAAACGGAAAAAACACCAATAAAAAAAGGAAGGCCGCAGGACTATGCAAGGGGCGGCAGGCCGCCGGATCCGCATATCGTCAGGAACTTCCACTTGAAAAAAGGATAGCAGATATTTCCGGTCCCGGCAAGGAGGGCGGGGCGCTTTGTCACTGCGAACATTTTCTGAACACGCAGGAAGGCCCGGCTTTGCCGCCGGGCCTTCCTGAAATCAGCTTCAGATCCGCTGACTGCTCTTATGGTTCTTAGATGCCCTGTCCATCAGTGATGGAAAAGACGGATGCCTGTGAAGCACATGACCATGTCGTGGCT
>CAMOGQ010000213.1 GCA_946614165.1 uncultured Lachnospiraceae bacterium | reverse complement strand
GGCATCGGCGCAGATATCGGACCTGCCATGCAGGAAGCCATCATGTCTGCCCAGACCGCAAATGTGGACGCCGTAGCTTCCGCTACCGTCACATCCGACGCCATCAAGAAGGCAGCGGCCGACTGTATCTCCCAGGCCTCCGGCCAGGAGTTCACCCTCGCTGCAGAAGAGGCAGCGGCAGGCGACTGGCTGGGCACAGCTCCCGAAATCGCAGACGCGGATATCAAAGAGACCATCGACACCGACGTTCTGGTAGTCGGCCTTGGTACGGGCGGATGGATCACCACTATGACGGCCGCCGAGACCGGTGTCAAGGTCACTGTCATCGAGAAGAGAGAAGAACCCACCACCATCCGTGAGGATATCGGCGCCATCGGCTCCAAGATCCAGCTCAAAGAGATCGAAGAGCATCCCGAGCTCGCCATCAACAAGATGGAAGCTCTGCAGGAGCTGGTCCGCTACAGCGCCGGCTACTGCGACAGCGACCTGATCAAGGTATGGATCAACGAGTCCGGCGAAATGGTGGACTGGCTGACCAACATCTTCGAGAAGGACGGCAAGTATTACATGAGCCTGGAAGGCGGCGTCGGCAACGTGGACGATCCCGGACGCGACAAGGCTTATGCCACCGGCCACAGCCCTCACAAGACCGATGAGTACGCCGACGACGATACCGTGACCATCAACAGCCTGTTCACAGACTACTGCAACGAAGTCGGCAGCGTTGACTTCCGCTTCAGTACCACTCTGGTCAGACTGGTGCAGGACGATACCGACAAGGTCACAGGCGTCATCGCCCAGGACGGCGACGGCAGCTACATTAAGATCAACACCTCCAAGGGCGTGATCATCTGCACCGGCGGCTATGCCACCAACACCGAGATGATGAAGGCTCTGCAGCCTCAGACCCTGGATATGAAGGTCCAGTATACACTGGGTTCCACTGCCGACGGTTCCGGCATCAAGGCCATGATGTGGGCAGGCGCTGCTCTGGATCCCACCCATGCATCCATGATGTTCAACCGCTGCTGCGTCAAGCCCGACGAGACCGCAGGCTACAAGACCACCGGCAAGTGGTTCTGGTTCGGCGAGCAGCCTTTCCTGAAGGTCAACCTGAACGGCAAGCGCTTCTGCAACGAGTCCGGCCCTTACGAATTCATGCTCCACTCCATGGAGATGCAGCCTTTCCACACCTATATCGACGTGTTCGACGCCAACAACGAGAAGTACTGCGAGCAGTTCGACGAAGTGGGTTGCTGCCGTCTGTTCAAGTTCCCCAACGGCGCTCTGTCCAACATGCCCTATTCCTTCGTATGGTCCAGAAACGAAGGCCTTATGGAAGACGGCTATCTGATGCAGGCAGACACCCTTGAAGAGCTGGCTGAAAAGCTCAACATCCCCGCCGACAACTTCGTGGCCACCGTAGAGCGCTACAACGAGCTCTGCGCAAAGGGCGAGGACGAAGACTACGGCAAGGAAAAGCACAGGATGACTCCTGTGGATACCCCTCCCTACTACGGCATCCGCACCTGCGCATGGCATCTGACTACCCTGAACGGCTGCCGCATCAACACAGACATGCAGGTCATCCGTGAGGACGGCACCGCCATCGAAGGCCTCTATGCAACAGGCGACGCCACCGGCGGTTTCTTCTCCACCACCTATCCCAACCTGATGACAGGCCTTGCCTGCGGCCGTACCATGACCTTCGGCAGAAGAGCGGCCAAGATCGTCTGCGCAAAGTAAGCGGGGACCCAAACGGGAAGAAAAAGAAACAGAAACAAAGCGGACTTTTCCGCAGCATGAAGAGAGCCTCCGGTTTTCCGGAGGCTCTTTTTTCGCTTCAGTATAAGTGCATGCTGCCCAGGGCCGGTTCTTCGTGCAGGATGGGGGTCCCGCCCGGGATAAGGCCGAAGTGGCAGAGGGCATTCCAGATGCCGTCCCTGTCCAGGGCCGTGGTCACGTAGTCGGCTTCTTCCTTCAGGGCCGGGGTGGCGTTTCCCATGGCGATGCCGCAGGCGGCGGCCCGGATCATTTCCAGGTCGTTCTGTCCGTCTCCGAAGGCAAAGGTGTCAGCGATGTCAAGGCCCAGCAGATCACAGGTCTTCCTGATGCCGGTGGCTTTGGAAAAGCCCTTGGGGACCATTTCCACTACGATGTCGTTGTGGAAGATAAAGTCATACCAGGGAGAGAGGGCTTCCACGAAGGGAGCGGTATCGGACCCGGTCAGGTCACAGGCCAGCTTTACGATCTCCCACTGTCCCCAGCTGTCTGTGATGGATAAAAGAGAATCCTCCATCTCCCGCATGAGCTTCTGGCCGTAGCGGTCGTCCCTGAAATCCTCATAGTCCATGTAGAGGTGGCGGGGGCCCTCCAGGATGGGGCGGACCCTGTACTTTCTGGCTTCCTCCATGGTCTTTATGACCAGGTCCTTTTCGATTAGCCGCTGGTAGAGGACCTGCCCGCGGTATTCGATCATTGTGCCGCAGCCGGATACGATGCCGTCGAAGCCGATGGAGAGGAGATCCTCACTGGTCACGAAGCCCCTGGCCCTGCCGGTGCACAGAAAGGCCAGATGGCCGTTTTCCCGGGCCAGGCGGATGCCTTCCCTGCAGGAGGGGGGAATGTTGTTGTGGAAGTCCCAGATGGTGCCGTCTATGTCAAAAAACAGTGCTTTCGGAGTCAATGAAGTGGTCTCTCTTTCTTTCTGAAATGCATTTTTCCGTATGCTTTGTAATGTAGCATATCCGGGAGGGATATGCCAGTGGACAAAAAGGCCCGGGCGGATGAATTTTGCGGCGCTCTGTGGTAAGATGGAGGGGCCGGCCACAGAGACCTGCCGGCATGAAATGAGGTAAAACATGGGAAGAATCACCGCTTATACGGACACTGACGAAAAAGAGATACAGATCCAGATCGCTGAGATCGTGGGACTGATGCCCCTGCCGGTCCAGGAGGATGCCCAGGAGGCCTTCTATGCGGAGGCCAACGGGAAGTACGAAAAGGCCCTGGAGTGCGCCGGGAGGGTCCTTGCAAAGTTCCCGGACCAGGACGACATGCGCATGCTCCGGGTCCGCTGCCTGTTTGACACGGGAGCTGTGGAGGAGGCGGAAACGCTCTGCGAAGAGATGCTTAGGGTCCTTCCCGATGACGACGACCCCCATCTCTTTATGGGCCTGATCTCCCATGCCAGAGGGGGCTACCAGAGGGCCGTCAGAGAGTTCGAGGCCATCTATCCTCCCAAGGAATATTATCCCTTCTACTATACTTCCTTCGGGGATTCCCTGGAAAAGACCGGAGCCAGGGACAGGGCCAGAGACATGTTCTGCCAGGAGGTAAGACACTACGAGGAGACGGGAAGGGCCGGGTCCGTCCTTATGGTGGACGGGGCCTACCAGCACATCCTGGATCTGGACACGGTCCTGCATACGGGCCTTTTCCAGGAGGATCTGGCCTCCTATAAGAATTTCCTGAAGAAGGCGGAGATGACCCCCGCCCTGCAGAAGCAGATCGGATCCACCATCGTCCTCCTTTCCCGCCTTCTGGACCGGGCCTGGTTCCGGCCGGATTTCCTGGACCTGGTGGCCCATATAGACCGGTGCGAGTATCTGGCTACCCAGGAGGGGACCTCCGTCCTGCTGTCAGCCTACTGCGCCCTGGAGTCCTACCTGATCCATGAGGACAGAAGGGTCAACGCCCTGGTGGAAGGCTATCTTTCCGCCGTTCAGGGAAGCCTTTACGTGACGGGGGACGCGGAAAAGGAAGCAAGGAGCCGTCTGGTCTCCTATGAGTGGTACCTGTGCCGCTATTATCCGGACCATAAGAATGAATTCGTCTATGTCATGAACAGTTATCCCCACACCTGGCTGAGCGCGGGCCGTTTCATCGACATGCTGGAATACGGGGACCCTGAAAAGATCGCAGAGGAAAAGGTGGACGAGCTGATCCCTCTGATGGCCTTCCCCGTCAGCAGGGAAAAGGCCCTGGAGTCTCTGGAAAGAGCCTACAGCAGGGCCCTGAAGCAGGAAAAGACGCCTGCCTATCTGGCATCGGGAAATGACCAGTATGTCCGGGGCGGCAGAAAGATCATGCCCAATGATCCCTGCCCCTGCGGCAGCGGCAAAAAGTATAAGAAATGCCACGGAAGAAACGCCAGATAGATCTGCGGGCGCCCGGCCTGAAAAGCTGAAAACGGAGAAAGAAGAGAAGGCCTCCGCCTGCGGCACTGACTGCCGCAGGGGAAGCCTTCTCTTTTGCTG
>CAMOGQ010000212.1 GCA_946614165.1 uncultured Lachnospiraceae bacterium | reverse complement strand
GTCCGAGCCGGACGAGGGGACCACGGTCAGGATCCATCTGCCGGCCATCCCTTATCAGAACGATCTTGAGACCATGCTGGACGGCAGGAAGGGAGGCGGCAGTGAAAAGAAAAGGTGATTTTATGAGGGGGCCCTGGATGGCGGCTGCCATCGTGGTCTTTCTGGCTGCGGCCATCCTCTGGTCTGCGGTGAACCTGCTGAAGGAAGAGGAGAAAAAGCCCATGTACCGGGTCTCCGTGGTGGTGGAGGACAGCGGGAGCGAAAGATGGACCGCCTTCCGCCTGGGCATCGACCAGGCGGCCAGGGAATACGGCATGGACGTGACCTTTGCGGCCACGGGAAGCTTTGAAGAGACAGAGGACCAGAAGAACCTGATCGGCCAGGAGATCCAGTCTGGGACCCAGGCCCTGATCCTGTCGGTCTTTGATTCGGAGGAGGCAGGAAGTCTCCTGGAGGGGATCTCCTCCGGCATTCCCGTGATCCTGGCAGAAACGGACGGTATCCGGCCGGAAGGACCCGATCTGGCGGCGGTGACGGCCCCCGGCAGAGACATGGGCCGGGACCTGGGAAAAATGCTTCTGGGGGCGGGCATAGAAGAGCCTTCGGTAGCGGTCATTACCCGGAAGAGGGAACGGTATCTGGAGAAAGAACTGGTGGAAGGCCTTACGGAGACCATAAAGGCGGCCGGAGGAAGCCTTCTTGTCATAAGCGAAGGGGAAGAGGATCTGGATGCCCTTGTATCCTGGGCACGGACCCGGGATCTGATCGCGGTGCTGGATGACTCTCTGCTGGTCAGGACGGCCGCCGTGATGGAGGAAAGGGGCTATAAAAAAGGAAAGCTCTATGGGACCGGCTGCAGTCCCTCCGCCGTTTCCCGGCTGGAGAGAGGCGTCATCAGCGGCATGGTCATACCCAACGAATTTACCATGGGCTATCAGAGCATGGCCCAGCTTTCCCAGCGTCTGTCCAAGGATCTGCCGGTCCTCAGTGATATCCAGGTGGGATATGCCTGCGTAACGACGGAACATGTCCATGATCCCGACATGGAAAAGCTGCTGTTTCCTCTGGTGCAGTAGAGGAAGAAGGAGGGGGAGATTATGAAAGCATGGAGAAGACTGATCCGGATGACTGCCGCCGCGGCCGCTGCGGCCCTGGTCTTTTCCGGCTGCGGCGCATCGCCCGGGGCCGGCGATATCCGTATAGGAGTCACAGTCTATGACGAATATGATACCTTTATTTCGGAGCTGATGGAGGATTTCATGGAGGATGTGGCCGCAGTCAACGCCGGGGAACTGGAGACCCCGGTCAGTGTGGTCCGCAGCAATGCCGCCCAGAGCCAGATTACCCAGAACGAACAGGTGGAGCAGATGATCGCCAAGGGCTGCAGCGTGATCTGCGTCAATCTGGTGGACAGAACGGATCCCTCCATGATCATCGAAACGGCCAGAGAGGCGGACGTCCCTGTCATCTTTTTCAACCGGGAGCTGGTGGAAGAGGATCTGATGAGCTGGAACCGGCTCTACTACGTGGGGGCGGATGCCTTCGAATCCGGCCGGATCCAGGGCAGGACCGCGGCGGCCTATATCAGAGAGCATCCCGAAACGGACCGCAGCGGGGACGGCGTCATCCAGTACGTGGTGCTGGAAGGGGAAGCCGGTCACCAGGACTCCATCGTCAGGAGCGAGACCTCCGTGAACGCTCTGATCGAAGAGGGCGTTCAGATCGAAAAACTGGAATCCGCCATCGCCAACTGGAACAGGGCCCAGGCCCGGAACCGTATGGAGCAGATGATCGACAGCTACGGAGAGGGCGTGGAGCTGGTCCTGGCCAACAACGACGATATGGCCCTGGGAGCGGCGGACGCCTTCGACAGCAGGGAGATCCCGGAGGAGGACCGCCCCGCCATCATCGGGATCGACGGAACAAAAGTCGGCCTGGAGGGCGTCAGGAATGGAAAACTGATCGGAACTGTGTATAATGATAAGGAAGGCCAGGCCAGGGCCATGCTGGATCTGGCTCTGGCAGCGGCTACGGGAGAGGGTATGGAGGACCTGCCTCTGACGGACGGAAAGTATATCCGCCTTCCCTACTCGGAGATCACAGTGGACAATATCAGCCGGTTCGGCGAGGAAACTCCCTGACCAGAATGAGAGGAAGCATGTATCCGGAAATCGAATGCTGGAAAGAATTTTATGAAGAACTGGACCCCGACAAGAGGAAGGCTCTCTATGAGGAAGGCCTGAAGAAACAGGAGGACGACGGGGCCAATGCCTTCAGGGCAGAGCTTATGAAGCTGCGTTATACCGATCCCAGGAATCCCGCGCACAGAGTGGACAACTTTCTCTGGCAGATGGTGATCCTTCCCGGCTTCCTTAGGCCCATCTATTTCTTCAAGCCCGTGGGAGAGCGGGAGGTCAGTGCCGTCATACGGGAACTGGGCCTGGAAGGAGCAGAAGACTGGGACGAAGCAAAAAGGAGCGCCGCCTACTGGGAATACCGCAATACCGCGGACCGCTATCTTTCCACCTGCACAGGGCCGGGCTATGCCAAGAAGTTCTTCGGGGTGATGGCTTCCAGCGACGAGGAGAAGCTGGCAAAGACCGCCAGGGATTTCTACAGCATGGCCGTTACCGTGCCGGAAAAGTACGGCAGGGAAAAGGAGCTGGAGCTTTTTACCAGGGCTTTGAAGGACGCCTTTACTACCTCCTCCTCTGATGCGGAAAGAGCCTGGAATACGGTCCGGTATATGAAGAAAAAATAATAAATGGGAGAAGAGGTCATTCTCCCGTTTTACGCGGCTCCGGTCCCCTGGAGCCGCTTTTTTGTGGAACATTCCTAAAATTACTATAAAAAAATATACAGCTTTCAATAATCTAATAGTAATTTTACATGACAGGTGGTAAACTAGGTTTCAGAAGAAAGGATAAGAGCGCAGGAAATGATAAAAGTGCTGACCGCGGCACTGGCCCTCCTGGCACTGGCAGGCATCTACCTGCTGATGATCATGCCCAGGATGTTCGGAAGACCGGATGACAGGGCCTTTCAGACCAGGATGTTCGCGCACAGAGGACTGTTCAACAATCATACGGAGGCTCCCGAAAACTCCATGCCCGCCTTCCGGAGGGCCGTGAAGGAAGGGTTCGGCATCGAACTGGACGTTCAGCTGACCAGAGACGGAGTGCCCGTCATATTTCATGATTTCACACTGACAAGAGCCTGCGGAAAACACGGGCTTCTTGGCAGTTATACATGGGAGGAGCTGAAAGGGCTCAGGCTCTTCTCCTCACAGGAGAGGATCCCCAGGCTGGATGAATTTCTTGCCATGGTGGACGGACAGGTCCCCCTTCTGGTGGAGATCAAGTCCAACACCCCCGGCATGGAGGTGTGCAGGAAGACAGACGAGCTGCTCTCTTCCTATCCCGGCGTCTACTGCATCGAGTCCTTCAACCCCCTGGTGCTCTTATGGTACCGGATCCACAGAAGAGGCATCATGCGGGGACAGCTCTCGGACGGCTTCGTCCATACGCCGGAGTACCGGGTATGGGTCCACAGGCCTTTCCTGCTGGCCATGCAGTTCCTGCTTCTGAACTTCCTTTCCAGACCGGATTTTATTTCCTATAATGCAGAGTACCGTGCCAATCTCTCCCGGAGACTTTGCCGGTCTCTGTTCAGGAGAAAAAGCGCTGCCTGGGTGGTCAGGAGCGAAGAAGAAATGGAAAAATACAGACACCACTTCGATGTCTTTATTTTTGACGGATTTGTTCCCGAAGGGGAATCCCTTGATCCCGGAGACGGATCCGCCTGATACAAGTCAAAAACCCATTACACAGGGGATTACAAAGGAGGAAAAGAATGGGCAAAAAGTATTGTTATCTGTTCACAGAAGGCAAGGCTGACATGCGTGAACTGCTTGGCGGCAAGGGTGCAAACCTTGCAGAGATGACCAACATCGGTCTTCCGGTTCCGCAGGGCTTTACCATCACCACAGAAGCCTGCACACAGTATTATGAGGACGGCCGCGAGATCAATCCCGAGATCATGGCTGAGATCAACGAGTACATCGTAAAGATGGAAGAGATCACCGGCAAGAAGTTCGGCGACGAGAAGAACCCTCTTCTGGTTTCCGTACGTTCCGGCGCACGCGCTTCCATGCCCGGCATGATGGATACCATCCTGAACCTGGGCCTGAACGAGACCGTTGTCAATACCATTGCCGCACAGTCCGGAAATCCCCGCTGGGCATGGGACTGCTACAGAAGATT
>CAMOGQ010000211.1 GCA_946614165.1 uncultured Lachnospiraceae bacterium | reverse complement strand
TAGACGGCCAGGCCCAGGGCAAACACATAGACGGAATGGGAATAGTGGTCCCTGTGCTTCATGAGAAGAGCGCTGCCGTTGGCCTCGTATTCGCTGAGCAGTTCGATCATCTTCTTTGACTTTCCGTATTCTCCCAGAAAGATATCCAGAAAACAGTAATAGACCAGGTAGGCATCCACGTCCGTTCCCGAATCGATAAAGGTCTCCAGGGACTTTTCCAGGCAGAGACGGTCCAGGTCCCTCTCCATGTTGAAGGGGATCTGGTTCTTTTTAAGGCTGGTCCCCAGGTATTTCCCGGTCTTCTTTTCTTCCGCTTCCTTCAGGGGATCGAAATGAAGGCCCTCGCATCTGGTCCTGATAAAGCGAAGGGCTGCGGATTTCAGATCGTTTTTCTTTCTCCGGTTCACGTACATGGGCGGCTGGAAGGGGCCCAGATCCTGCCCGAATCTTTTTCTGTTGACCCTCCGCATCTTTTCCAGTGCTGTATAAGCCATCCTGCTCCTCCTTTTTCCATATTTCGATATGTTTCCATCACAAATATGATTATAACATCCCGAAAAGAAAACATCGACCTCCCTGCTCCATTCGGAGCCGAAGGCCGATGTTTTTTAAGGTCCGGTCATACTGTTATTCTGCAGAAGGCGGGTCAGTTCAGTTCTTTCCTTCCCCCGCCGCCTTTTTTCTTTCCGGCGCGTTGACGCAGATGATGCCGGCGCTGACCAGCATAAGGGCCAGGATGCCGTTTACGGAAAACGCCTCCCTGCCTTCTCCAAGAAAGACGGCAGACAGAAGGACGCCCATAACAGGGTTCATAAAGCCCAGGATGGAGATCCGGCTGACCGGATTATACTTTAACAGGACGCCCCAGAGGGTATAGGCTCCTGCGGAGATAAAGCCCATATAGATCAGGTTCAGGATGCAGCTGCCTGAGTAAAAGACCAGGCTTCCGCCCATAAAGGAGCCTATGGCATAGAGGACAATGCCGCCCAGGAAGAACTGCCAGCCGCTTAAGGTCACGGGATTCTCGTCCCGGGAAAAGATCTTGATCAGGCAGCCGGAGGCCGCATAGAAAAGATCCGCAGCCAGCATGGCCCCTTCACCGGAAAGGGTCACAGCGCCGCCCTCCGCCAGGGCCTTTGCCCCGCCCAGGATCAGCAGGATCCCGGCAAAGCCGATCAGGCAGCCCGCCAGCTTCTTTATGGTCATCTTTTCGAAATGAAAGATATAGACCGCAAAAAGAATGGCTATGAAGTTTCCGGAAGCGTTGATGATGGAGCCCCTTACTCCCGAGGTATTGGCCAGGGCCATGAAGAAGAAATAGTACTGGCAGATGGTCTGGCAGACAGACAATGCGGCCACCTTCTTCCAGGATTCTCTTTTGGGAATCAGAAATTTTCTGCTGAGGACAGATCCGAAAAGAATGGTCATAATGCCCGCTATGGTGAACCGGGCCCCGGCCAGCATGATCCGGGAAGCCGTATCCGAAGGGCCGAGCCGGAAAAGCTCATAGGCGATCTTGATGGGGGGGGATGCGCTCCCCCAGAGGATGCAGCAGAAAAGGGCTGCCGCAAAGGTCACCGGGAACCAGGCCCATATGACCTGTCCCTCCCGCCTGCTTATTTTAAGTTCCATAAAAATATCTCCTGATAGAAATAGGCATATTTTCTGCCCCCGGGCAGACAAGGCCTATGATATATAAGAATCCGCCTGTCCGCAAGAGAAAATCCAAAGGACCGGAGGCGGCGTCAGGATTAAATTTTCCCCGTTTTCCGTATTCCCTTGGGCACCTTTTCATATCTGCACAGGTAAAAGAAAAATGCAGCCTGCATGCTGCATTTTAAATCTTCCAGTCAGGCAGATCATGCCGCTGATAAAATATGACCATACAGTTCCCGCCGGTTTACAGCAGCGCGGAAGCGGCAAGGATCCCCAGGGACAAGGCCGCTATGACGGCCGCAAGAGCTGCCGTCCAGAGCAAAGTGGCCCTCCCCGTCTGGTGTCTGACCCTGAAAAAGGGATAGGGGCCTTCGAATTTACCCAGTCCGTTCAGGATCATCATAAAGACTCCGTAGAAAAGGGTGGCCAGGACGGGCATAAGCACCATTCCCATGTCTTTCACGTGTTTTTCAAAAAGCAGGTAGGAAGTCACTGAAAGGACCGGACAGAGCAGGTGGTGGAAAAGGCCGTTTCCCGAAAACATCATGCGCTTTATGCCGGCCCCCATGGGGATCAGGACAAAGACTGTGACCACGAAGGTCATGGCCAGCATGCAGCTGCTCAGATACCGCATCATGCAGGTCAGGGAGTTTTCTCCCAGAACAGCAAACATGAGGGAGGATACCAGGGCGCAGATATTGGAGAGCTGGGTATAGTAGGCAAGTATAGTCCACTTCCTGTCGGAAATGCTTCTGTAAAAGCCCGGGATCTCCAGAAGGACCACCAGGATATTCAAAGCCTTTGCCACAGCCTCACCGCCTTTCACCTCTGACGCCGTTTTTTATTCTCTTCTTTTACCCGGCTCTGCGGATCCGGTCCACCAGGTCCATGTAGTCGCCGCAGTACTTTTCATACAGAGGCTCTGCCATGCGGCGAAGCTTTTCCTTTTCTCTCCTCCGTTATGGGAGCAGTTGTCCATGCTCTGCAGGGTCAGGGGGTGTCCGCCCGCCAGGAAACGTTCCAAAAGAAGGGCAGTGACCTTTCCCATGATCAGGTACGGTGCAAGGCCTCTTTCCAGATCGGCAGGGGATACGCCGTAGCCCTTTTCCGTAATGGTAAAGCTGACCATCTGCAGAGAGGGGGCCCTGAAGATTTCCTTCAGCCTCTCCCAGTCCCCGGCAAAATCAGGGGAAGCCTTCAGGCTTTCCGTCACGGAAGCTGTCACCTTCTTTTCCATGCTGCCGTCGGATTTCAGGACCACCAGGAGGCTTAAGTTGTCATAAGGCGCATAGGCTTTGTCGATAATGTCATAGTCAAAGCCTTCGGCTACGATCACTCCTCTGTCACAGATTCCTTCGTCCAGAAGCTTCTGCAGCAGGACGGCCGGAAAGGCCCGGAAGATGTTTCCTGCCCCGAAATGAAGCCAGACCGGCTCTTTGCAGGTCTTCTCTCTGACTGCAGCGATATCGAATGCAGGCAGATCGAAGCCTTTCCACTCCTTTTTATCCGCGATGGATGCAAGATTCAGTTTCATTACAGTTCCACCTGGTTTAAGTTCTCTGTGAACGGATCATACTTTTCGATATTATTTTATGCCGCTTTCAGACCCTCTTGCAGAGGATATTTGTATCCGCCTGCACCGGATATAATAAAAATTTACTATGGACATTATTTCTGCAGGATAGCGGCAGCTCCCAGCCTTCCGGATAAAAAAACCCTTCCGGATCCGCAGATTCGGAAGGGACATGTTTAGCGTTTTTTTTTGCAGATCAGTTGCTTCCGCCTGTGGGAATATAGGGGATCAGTGCACTTGCCACGCCGCTGATGGGCATGGTCTGAAGCCATACGGTGCCGGGGCCTGTCAGAACGGTATTAAAGAGGCCTTCGCCGCCGAAAAGAACGTTCTTTACGCCCTTGACGGTAACGATATCCATCTGCACGCTCTCGCTGTAGCCGGCCACGTTGCCGGTATCCACGATCAGCTGCTCGCCTCTGCCCAGCTTATATTCCACCAGTTCGCCGTCGATCTCCACAAAGGCAAGGCCTCTGCCGGAAAGCTTCTGCATAATAAAGCCTTCGCCGCCGAAAAAGCCTGCGCCCAGCTTTTTCTTGAAGTGAATGCTGAGATTGACCGTGGCTTCGCTGGCAAGGAAAGCAGATTTCTGTACGATCCAGGACTCCTGGCCGACATCAATGACTGCGATCCTGCCAGGGAAGGAGGAGCCGAAAGTGATCATGCCGGGACCGCCCTTGGCGGTATAGATGTTCTGGAAGATCTTCTCACCGGAAAAGAGTCTGCTGAGACCGCCGGAAGCGCTGGTCTCCATGTTCATGTTGGGAGTCATCCATACCATGGACCCGCTTTCTGTGATCATCTTCTCGTTGGCATTCAGCTGGCATTCCACCACGGGAAAAGGTGTAGCTTTGATCGTATATTCCATAATCGTCACTCCTTTTAATTAATAAAAATCGGGAATACACCCTCTGTTATCATAGCATAATTTCCCTTTATTGATTCCAAAAAAATGCAAAAATATTCACTTTTGCGCTGTACCTTTTGCGCTGTATACGGAAAAGGGCGAAAGCCGGCCCTTCTTACCTGAAATTCTGGCCGGAA
>CAMOGQ010000210.1 GCA_946614165.1 uncultured Lachnospiraceae bacterium | reverse complement strand
TACGACAACAACTTCTCTCTGATCACCACCGTCTCCCACGGGGACAATACCCTGGTCTTTATGGGGGACGCCGAAAAGGACAGGATCCGGGAGTGGCTCTCTGCTGCAAAGGACAGGACCTGCGATCTGATCAAGGTCCCCCACCACGGCGTCTACAACAAGGCCGTAAAAGAGCTGGCGGCAGCCGCAAAGGCCTCCATAGCCGTCGTCACCGACTCCGACAAGAACCCTGCGGATGCAAAGACCCTGGCAGCCTTTGAGGAAAACGGAGCCCGGGTCTTCTCTACAAGGGACGGCACTGTCCATATCACCAGCGACGGCACTTCCCTGACGGTTTCCGAATAAGACCTGCAGGAAGCCCGATAAGAAAAATTGAGCGGATGCACTCCGGGCAGATCGATACCGATCGGATCTGCCCGGGGCGCATCCGCTGTTTTGTTTTCTTTGACCGGAAGATATTGCAGCCGCTTCTTCTGTCCTTATATTTCCGCTTCGTACCTTCTGGCCCAGGCGGGCGCAGGGTCCGTGACCGTGACCTCCTCTCCCGTAAAGGGCTGGCGGAAGGTGCAGATATAAGCGTGAAGGTGCAGGTCCACGTCGGCGGCCCTGGGCACCTCTTTGCCGATCCCTATGGGAAGGGCCCCGAAACCGTAGAGCGGATCCGTTACAAGGGGATGGCCTGTATATGCCAGATGGACCCGGATCTGATGGGTCCTTCCGTGCTCGATCCGGCAGCGGACCAGGGAAAGGGTCTCTCCCTTTTCCTCTCTGGTCCCCAGAAGGCGGCAGAAGGTCCTGGCCTCCTTTCCCTGGGGACTTACCTCCATGTGCATGGTATCCCGGATCCTGCGAAGGGGCCGGTCGATCACCAGCTCCTCTTTTTCAAAGCCTCCCCGGACCTCTGCCAGATAGATCTTCTGGAAAGTTCCCTTTTTTCTCTGGTCTCCCAGCATGGCCGCCGCCTCGGCGTGCTTTGCAAAGATCACGATGCCCGAGGTATCCCTGTCCAGGCGGCCGAGAAGGAAAAGTCTTCCTGTTATGCCCTGCCCCTTCAGGTAAAAGGCTGCGGCATTGGCCAGGGTATCCGCGTAGTGGCCGGGGGAGGGATGGCAGACCAGGCCCGCTCTTTTGTGGACGGCCAGGATGTCCGGATCCTCGTAAAGGACCGTCAGCGGCCCAACCTCCGGGTCCGGATCGGCCCAGACCACTTTTCCCGGGGCCGGCGCCCTGTCCGTGCCCTCCCGGATGTCTTCTCCCCGGTCCATCAGCTGCAGGGACAGCAGGTCTCCTTCCTTCAGGACCCTGTTGACCCTGGCCCTTTCCCCGTTCAGGCAGATCCCGTCCTTTCTGAACTTCATCCGTCCGATCTGGCCCGCAGAAAAGCCCAGCTCCTTAAGCCATGCGGAAATGGTCTTTCCCTCCTCTTTCCCGGAGGCTGTATAGGTGACGATTCGTTCCATTCTCTCTCCCCGCCTGTCATTCCACGCTCTTTAAGGATTCGATCATGTCCACCTTTTTCAGGGAAAAATACATGGTCCCGTTGACTAAAAGAGCGAAACCGAAGGTGATCAGGGTACTGTAAACATAGCTGACCGGCCGGATGCTGCGGCCGAACATCATCAGGTCCACCTCCACCGTAACAATGGTGAAATGATGCAGGACCGTACCGAAAACGATCCCTGCCAGAATGCCGAAGACGGTCAGGAGAACGTTCTCGCGGTAGACATAGGCTGCCACCTCCGTGTCGAAGAAGCCCAGGACCTTGAGGGTCGCCAGCTCCCTTCTCCTTTCCATGATGTTGATGCTGTTGAGGTTATAAAGGACCACGAAGGCCAGAAGACCGGCGGAGACGATCAGGACCAGAACGATGTTGCCCAGGATGCTCAGCATGTCATCGATGGACTTTTCCAGGTCTGTGGTAAAGCGCACGCCGGTGCAGCCCTTCAGATTCATAAGGAAGGCGCCCATATCGGACTCCTCCTTCTGAGTCTTTTTCTCATAATTAACGTAGAGACTGTTGTAGGAGGGTTCCTCTCCGTAGAGGGCTCTGTAGGCGGAGGGGGACAGGAAAAGGTAGTGGAGAACATAGTTCTCGGCTATGGCCGTGACCTTGATCTCAACGTTCTTTTTCCCTTCCCGTGCTATGGTCACCGTATCTCCCGCGGAAAGGTCCAGCATGGAGGCCGTCTTTTCGCAGATGACCGCCCCTTCTTCCGGAAAATCGTAGGATACGTGGCTGATCCTGTCCCTGAGCTTTAAAAAGTCTCCCATCTCTTCCGGGTACTCCGGGATATAGAGGCTGGCCGACCGGATATGGCCCCGGTGCTGCAGATCCACCGACAGAAGGCTCAGCCTCTGGGCCCCCGTCACGCCGGGATAGTCCTTAACGGCGTCTGTCAGATCCCGCCATTCCTCAGGCGTGGTTTTCTTGTCCACGGAAAGGGAGGCCTCCTGGGTAAAGATGTGGATGTACTGGTTCTTTGCCACCTCATTGATGGAGTCGTGGAGGCCGAAGCCCACAAGGAGCAGGGCCATGCAGCCGCCTACTCCGATGACGGTCATGATAAAGCGCTTTTTATAGCGGGTCAGGTTGCGCAGGGTAGCCTTCCTGGTAAAGTTCAGTCCCTTCCACAGGAAAGGGATCCTCTCCAGAAAGATCCTGCGGCCGCTCTTTGGCGCCTCGGGCCGCATCAGCTCTGCGGGCTGGGCCCTGAGCTGGCCCAGACAGGAAATCAGTGTGGCGCCACCGGTACAGAGGGCGGCGGCCCCCAGTCCCAGAAGGGCCTGGTCCCAGTTGACAGGGGAAAAGACATAGAGCATGCCCGTATACATGATCCCGTAGGACTGGATGATCAGCCGGGGCAGGAACCATTCGCCGAAGGCTATGCCGATGATCCCTCCCGTCAGGGTGGCCAGCATGGCGTAGAAAAGATATCTTCCCGCTATGACCCTGTCCGGATAGCCCAGGGCCTTGAGGGTGCCGATCTGGACTCTCTGCTCGTCCACCATGCGGGTCATGGCGGTCAGGCTGACCAGGGCGGCCACCAGGAAAAAGATGACCGGGAACACATGGCCCAGAGAGGTCATGCGGTCCGCGTTCTGATCATAGCCCACGATGCTTTCCGTAAGGTTCCGGTCCAGGACGTACCATTCCGGCACCTCCAGCTCTTCCAGTTCCTTTTCCCCGTCGGCGATCTCGGTTTTGGCATCCTCGATCTTTTTAATGGCGTCGGGATAGGCCTCGTCGTACTCCGCCTGGGCATCCTCCAGTTCCTTTCTGGAGTCCTCCAGTTCTTTTTTTCCGTCAGAGAGCTTCTCTTCGCCCTCTTTCAGCTCCTTTTCGGCGTCGCGGATATCCTTCCATCCGTCGTCTATCTTCTTCTGGCCCTCGTTTACCTTGTCCTGGTTCTTCTGCAGGGTCTTTTTCCCCTCCTTCAGGGCCGACTCTCCGGAGGAGATCTGCTTTTTCGCGCTCTCCAGCTCTTTCCTGCTGCTTTCCAGCTCCTTTTTGCCGGATGTCAGAAGGGCAAGGGCCCCGTCCAGCTGGTCCTTTACGGCAGAGAGTTCCGCTTGGCTCAGATCCAGGGTCTCCTTTGTCTGATCCAGGACTTCCTTTGACGCGGCAAGCTCCAGATCTCCCGCATCCAGGGCGGCCCTGGCCTGGTCCAGCTCCTCTCTGGTGGCAGAAAGCTGCTCCTTCGCGCTTTCCAGTTCCAGGCTTCCCGCATCCAGGGCAGCTTTCCGGGCCGTCAGCTCCCGGCGGGCCCCCTCCAGGGCCCCCTTCTGCTCTTCCAGGGCAGCCAGTTTCGTCTCATAGTCCTCCGCCTCCGGGTCCAGGGCAGCCAGGGCCCCTTCCAGGGCAGCCTCCTTTTCCGAAAGGAGGCTGTCCGCCTGCTGAAAGGCCTGAAGGCCCTCCTCAAAGGCAGCTTTGTTTTCTTCGTACTGAGAAAGGCCCGCTTCGTACTGGGCAAGGCCCGCTTCATAGGCCTCTCTTCCTTCCTTGCTCCTGGCAAGGCCCGTTTCATACTGGGAAATTCCTTCTTCGTACCGGGCAAGGCCTTCCTGATACTGGGCAAGGCCCGCCTGGTACTGAGCCATTCCGTCGTCGTAGGCCGCCTGGCTCCCGGAATACTTTTCAAGGCCCTCCCGGTAGGCTTTTTCGCCCGCCCTCACCTGGCCTTTAGCCTGCTCCAGTTCCTTTTCTTTCTCTTTCAGGGTCTGCTGCCCTTCCCGGATCTGCTTCTTCCCGTCCTCCAGTTCCTTCTGGGCATCCTCCAGCTCCTTTTTGCCGTCCGCCACTTCCTTCCAGCCGTCGGCGATCTCCTTTTCCGAATCCTCTATCT
>CAMOGQ010000209.1 GCA_946614165.1 uncultured Lachnospiraceae bacterium | reverse complement strand
AGTGGCTGCTGCAAACCATGTGGATATGCTTGTGCTGGGTGCTTTCGGCTGCGGTGCTTTCAGGAACAATCCCTGGGTGGTGGCAAAAGCATACAGACGCGTGACCGAAGAGTTCAGAGGATATTTTGACGTTATCGCCTATGCCGTATACTGCACGCCGAAGGACCGGAAAAACTATGATGCTTTCAGGAAGTACCTTGGGGAGATGGACTAGGAGGTCATTTCGGCTCTTGCGGGAGGCAGGAAGAGAAGATGAAAAAGATCAGGACCATACGGACCGGCGGCCAGTCCGGTGCGGACAGGGCTGCCATGGACACAGCGATCAGATATCATATCCCTGTCTGCGGCTGGTGCCCCAAAGGAGGTTGGGCAGAGGATTATCCCAAAGCTCCCGGCCTTCTTGCAGACTATCCACAGCTTATGGAGACGCCCTCTGAAGGAACTGCCCAGAGGACCCTCTGGAATATGCGGGATGCGGAGGCCATACTGACCGTCATGCCCGGGGGAGCAGAGTCGGAAGGTACGGATCTTGGCGTCGGAGAGGGGATGCGCCTGGGAAAGCCCATGTATACGGCTGCAGGCATAGAGGATATTCCCGGTATCCTTGCCTGGTTGGAGACTCTGCCGGATTGCCTTGACCTGTGCGTGGGCGGCCCCAGGGAGAGCGAGTGGCCGGGTATTTACAGACTGACAGAGCATATGCTGGACCGGGTCTTTCGAAAACTGGCCGGGGAATGAATCTGGTTTTTATGCAGTGTATGATACAGACGGTCTGTGGCAGGACCCTGCTGCCGCCTGAGACCGGAAAAGGCTGATTCCATGAAATGCAGCGGCAGAGCTGCGCTTCATGGAATCAGCCTTTTTGAATGCTTTTATGGTCCGGATATCCGGCTTATCATTTTGCCTGAGCCGGTCCAAGTTTTTCCAGAACGGCCCTGTCCAGTGCCTGCATCTCTTCCTCTGTCAGGGACCAGTCAAGGCAGGAAACATTGCTGAGGATCCGCTCCCTTGTCTGGGCGCCGAAGATGCTGGTATCCACGAAGCTCTTCTGCCTGGACCAGTTGATGGCCACCTGGGCCAGGGTGACTCTGTGCCTGTCCGCCACGGGCTGCATATCTTCCAGCAGATCCATGACTTTGGAGAAGAGGGGCTCCCTGAAATATGGGTAGAAACGGTTCCGGTTGTCCATGGTCTCATAAGTCTTCAGAGTCCTGTAGCGGCCGGTCAGGATCCCTCCGCCCAGTGATCCATAGGTCATGACGCCCAGGTCGTGGCCATGGGCCCATCTGAGGACTTCCATATTGTCCTGGTTTACCATGGAGAACTGAAGCTGCAGAGCCTCTACGTCCGCGCACCTGAGGGCCCTCTGCAGCTGTTCCAGGCTGAAATTGGAGACGCCGATATGGCGGATGCATCCTTCTTCCTTCAGCCTGTTCAGGGCTCCGAAAGTCTCTTCGTAGGGAACGACAGGATCGGGCCAGTGCACGATCATCAGATCTATATAGTCAGTTCTGAGGTTTTGGAGAGACTCTTCGCACTGCTGAAGGATCAGGTCTCCTCTGCCCGAGCGGACATACTGGCCGTCAATAAAGGCGTTGGCGCACTTGGTGGCGATGTGGACCTTTTTCCGGCTGCCTTTTCCCATATCCTCCAGGGCTTTTCCGATATACCGCTCTGCAGCTCCTGCATTGTAGGCAGGGGCTGTATCTATAAAGTTGATGCCGCATTCCACGGCGGCCGCGATGGCGTCCAGCCTTGTTTCATCTGAGTTGGGATCCCATCCGGCTCCTCCGATGCCCCATGTACCCAGGGTAATGGGGGTGACCATCATTTCTGTTCTGCCAAAACGTACTTTATCCATTTCTGCCTCATTTCATAAAAGGTATATACTGGGTCTGCCGGGAAGGAAGCCTGTATTTCTCTGTATCCGATACCTATATTTTCCATCACATGCAGAAAGGCGTCAAGCGAATATACAGGATGCGTCCGTGATGGTAAAATAGCGGTGCATGATGAAGGAAGATTGGCAGATATGTATGGAAATATAAATAGCGCGGCATTTACAGAGTTTTCAGGCGGAAACAGGCAGAATACAGATTCCGGCCTGTATGCGGAAAGGAGCATGGAATGAAGAATACGGTTTTGATCAACTGCCCTCTTATTGACGAGGAAGACCTGAAGGAACTGAGAGAGTCACCCTGTGGGGCGGATACGGAGTTTGATAGTGTCTTGGTCCACGGTCTCTTTGGATCGGAGGTCGTTCAGGTCACCTTTGTGATTCTTCAGGGGATAGGGATCAATGCCGCCTATGATCTGATCAAATATACCCTGCTGCACGTTCTGAAAAGGGTCTCTGAAAGAGGAAAGGAAAAAGGCGGTACCGGGACCACGATTCAGGTAGAGGTGGCTGAACAGGATGAAAACGGTAAGATCGGAAAACGCAGAAGTGTCCGAATAACCACTTCCTATGAAATGGAGAGGGAGGAAAGAGAAAAGGCTGTCGGCAAATTGACAGACGATCTTCTGGCCGGAAAGGGAAAATAATGGATTACGTGCAGTTTTTGCGTCTTTTACAGAGACAGGTCGATACTGGTCGGAAAGAAATTGATGAAACAGTGCAGAATCGGGACATCTTCGATCAGAAAGTCCTGGAGAAATGGAGAAATGAGCCGGACTTCATTGAGAGGATCATTCTGACCCACATCGTGGAGAGCTTTGAGCTGGAGATTTATTTTGAATATATCAGCGGCGTTTCGGCAGAGAGCAGTGCTTTTGCCTATAAGGCTAAAGACGGGGATCCTTCGGCTTTTTTTCTGGATGCAGTTTTTGACAAGTCCATGATGTATCTTTTTCTTACAGTACTGGCTGTCTGCTATCATCCAGAAAGTATAGAAAAATGCAGAAGCATGTTTCGTTTTCTGGTCAGGGATGTTCTGGTGGGCAGAGAAAAAACAGATGGAGAATGGGAGAATATCATAGAAGAACTGCATATGGATGATCGGGCTGTAACCCAGGCCTTTGACCTTTATTGGGCAGTCTGGACTTTTATGGCAGGGTATGAGATTTACCATATTATGAACCGAATCAGTTTTCCCACGAGGGAGGAGGAATTCCGTGCGGACAGATTTGGTTTTCAAGTGCTGATACGTCTTATTCAGGAACAGAAAGCCGGAAAGCTGCCTGAAGAACTGGACTGCTTCTACGAAGAGTATTATCTGGCTCCGTGTATGCTGATGGAAATATTCCGGAATATGGATCTGTACAGGGAGAAGATGCCTGCCTATGGAACAGATGACTGCCACCCTTCTCCTGAGGAGCGTATGCAGGCGCTGATCGACCTGTTCGATACAGACGTACCGGATGACATGGATACAGAAAACGGTAATGCCTTCCTGAGTGCCTTTCTGGATGCGGTGGAGCTGATCAATGGGGAGACTTAATTATAGAAATCATGTTGCTCAGGGCAGAAAGTTCTTTCTCTGCGCGGAGAAGAGCTTTATGTGAAAAGAATTGATATTAAGAACCGAAATCCGGTAAATAAGAAGGATAGTTATGCATATTCTCAGTTACAACAAGAAATACCTTATCGAGGCAGGAGATGTCTATGTTGAAAAGGAAAACGTTACTTTACCTGCAAAAGGCCCCTTTGGCCGTGAGGAAGAGGTGACGGCTTATGCAGTTAAGGTAAGAGCGAAAGCTTCCAAATCGGATGATCCGGAAGCTAAAGTGTATGAGATGGTGTTATACCGGTCTTACGATGAGGCCAGGAAAGAAGTAGAGGGAATTGCAAAGGCCCTTCAAAGAGGAGATGCTGTCTATCAGTGCGGAGTTTCTTATGTTTGAGTGGAAAGATTACTTTGAGCCCCATATACTGGCCCGCGGACGGGATTATTACAGACAGGGGACAGTACGGAATTTTGTCAGAAAAGAGGATTCCATCGAAGCTGTGGTGGAAGGGACGGAATACTATAAGGTAAAGATCGGCTTCAGCGGGTCTATGGTGTCAGGAGCTTTCTGCTCATGTCCCTACGCAGAAGGCGGATACTGGTGTAAGCATATAGCGGCTGTTCTGTACAAAGCTGAGGAGCAGGAAGGAAAGGCAGACCCGGGTGTGCTGTTCGAGGATGCGGACACAGTTTCTGACGGGAACATGATTCCTGTAGAGGAACTGATAAAGAACGCGGACCGGGGGCAGCTGGAAGAGCTCCTGATAGAACTGGCGTCCATGGACGAAGAGAGTGAGCACAGGATCCGGGCCATGCTGTCAGGAGAAGGGCTGCCTGAAGATATCGGAGATCTGAAGCGGGAAGCTGACAGCATATTTCATTCGCATTTCGGACGCGGCGGCTATATCGATTACTATAACCGGGATGACTTCTGCGATGAACTCATGGGATTTCTTGAGGA
>CAMOGQ010000208.1 GCA_946614165.1 uncultured Lachnospiraceae bacterium | reverse complement strand
CCGTTTCCAGAACGAACATGGTGCAGTTGGTGATGGGAGGCTTCCAGAAATCCCTCATGGGACCGGGCTCCAGATACATGCGCATGGCATGCAGCCATCCTCCGTGGGTGCAGACCAGGGCAGAGCCGGGAAGGTCCTCTTTCCTGATCCATTCCAGAAAGTCCCCGGCCCTTTTTACCAGTTCCGGAAAGGACTCTCCTCCCGGAAGGGGGACATACCGGTCCGGAAAGCACATGAAATTCCGCATGATCTCCGTATCTTCCAGAGTAGACCGCCCTGCCAGGGCTCCCACCTCGATCTCCCGAAGCCGCCTGTCCGCAAGGAAGGTCTCCCGGCTTCTGCCTGTCACGATCTCTCCCGTCACAAGGGCCCTCTGCAGGGGACTGGAATAGACCCTTTCAAAGGAAAGCCCCAGGTCTTCCACCCTCTTTCTGGCCCTGAGGGCCTGCCTTCTGCCTTCTTCGGAAAGAGGGATGTCCGTGGTCCCCTGGATCAGGTTCTCCTCATTATAAACCGTCTGGCCGTGCCGCAGCATACAGAGCTTCATGTTCCTGTCCTCCCGCCCCGTTTTTCTGATATACTTTTAAAAGAAACAGCCGCTTCCCGGTGGGGCATCCGTCACAGACCATCATAGCACAGCGGCCGGAAAGGAGCACAGGAAAGATATGGAACTCTACGAAAAGGTCAGACAGCAGCGCAACAGCTTCAACTTCTTTGCCAGGAAGCTGGGAATTACTATCACAAAAATAGATAAGGATTATGCCGAGGGAGAGCTTCCCGTGGACGAGACCTTCACCAACCCCCAGGGCTCTGTCCAGGGAGGGTCCATGTTCACCCTGGCCGACGCGGTGGGCGGAGCGGCCGCCGGCTGCTGCGGGAACCGGATCGCCACCGTGGACGCTTCCTTCCACTACCTGCGCCCCGGCCTCCATACCAGTCTTTTAAAGGCCAGGACCAGGCTGGTCAAATCCGGCTCCATGCTGACGGTGGTGGATGTCAGCGTCTTTGACCAGGACGATACCCTTCTGTCGGAGGGCATCTTCACCTATATCGTCATGAAGACCTCCATCTTCGACTGAACCCGATCCTGTCAGGAAAACAGGAAGCCGAAAAGGCCCTGCAGGGAACAGCGCATTTACGCTGCCTTCCCCTGCAGGGCCTTTCTGTTTTCTTCTGCTGCTGCCTTTACTGTTTTACGAAGGAGATCTCCATATCCTCGAAGAAGGATAAGAGGCTTCCGTCTTCCTGACGCACGAAACGGTCCGTTTTGTCGTCGATGGCCACTGCGCCGTCCTCGAAATGCCAGGTCCCGCTGTAGGAGGTATCGTCGATGGCAGGCAGGCTGTTGGTGGCTGCGTCATATCCCGCCGACTTGAGCAGGGAATCCAGGATCTCCTGTCTGGAGCTGTACTGGCCGGACTGGATCACCTTTTCCACTGTAGTGCCCATGCTTCCGAACCACTTGTCCAGGTTTTTGTCGTAGTAGTCCCTGGTGGCCTGGACGAACTGGGCCGTATCCACATAGAAGTCCATGGTATAGTCGTCGTTCAGCACCAGATACATGTCCATCAGCAGAGTTCCTTCCGACTCTACGCCGAAGGTCTTGTCCACTTCTCCGGAGACTTTCTCTGTCAGATCCCCCCTCCCCAGGTAGGTCCCGGGAAGATCATAGAGGATCACACAGGCTTCTCCCGTCAGGGTCTCTTCGGAAATCGCGGGCCATGCAAAGGAAAAGGTCTTTTTCAGGATGTCAGGAACGGCCTTCTCGTCCATTTCCCCTTTGGCGGTAATGTCTGCCGTATCCTGAAAGGACTCTGCCGGCGCCGCTTTGCCGGCCGCCATGGAAAGGAACGTTTCCGCCGCCGTTTGTCTGAAAGCATCCCCTTTCAGATCTTCCGGCGAAAGGCCCTGGTCCCTGGCCGTAAACAGGAGGTTCCTGTATGCTTCCATAACCTCCTCTTCGGTAAATTCAAATGTGACAGGGGTCACATCCACTGTGACCGTAAAGCCATCCTCCGTCTTTTCCGCGGAGGATGCCTGGACCGAGGCCTTAGACCGGATCCCGGCCAGAAGGTCCGCATGGTCCTCTGCGGGAAGGCCTGCAAGATCCCAGGGAGCGCCTTCCAGGATCAGGTCCTGCACTTCCTGGTCGGTCATGGCTTCTGCCGCCTCATCCAGCTTTTCCTGTGCCAGCTTTACAGCTTCCTCTCCTTTCATGCCGCATCCTGTCAGGGCAAGAAGGCACCCGGCCGCGGCAATGACAAGCAAATGTTTCAGTTTCATCTTTTTCATCTCCTCATAACCGATTATTTCGGTTCCTGTATGCCCCGCCCCCCCAGGCAGAGGCTGCCTTCGCAGAGCGTCTCAGCCAGGGGCACAGGTCCCTGCAAGCGATTATAGCACAATTTCGCCCATTCCTATACCACTTTCCGAAGAAGGGCCCTTTTCCGCCCGGGACGCCTTCTGCCCGAAAACCCAAAAAAGAGCACCCTTTATCCGCCCCGCGGCCGGTAAAGGATGCTCTTATAAAGGAATTCGTCCCTTTGCCGGTCACGGATCCTTCCTGCCGGCTATGGCTGCTTTGCAAGAAGGAAGTTCTCGCCGTCCGTCAGGACGCTGACCGTATCTCCCTCGGAGGCGAAGGCCAGGTCAATGACGTCCACCAGCCTTGCGTGATAGACCCTGTCATGTCCGTCCCAGATATAAAGATAGGTGGTCCCGTCCACATCCAGCCGGACCATGCGGCTGATCTTCAGCGTCTTTTTCTCCCAGGAGGAAGTATCCGCGGGAGCGCCCGCACCGGGCAGGGCTGTATCGGAATTAGCCTGCTCGCCGGTGATGTCGCCTGCCACAAGGGCCTTGTACTTGGCGACGCAGTCCGCCTGTCTGGCGGAGGTGGCCACGATATTGTACTGCTCCACGTTGACGCAGGCATACATCTTGACCAGGCCCGCATTGTCCTTGAGGACCATGATATAGGTGGGAATGCCGTCCATCTGGATCAGGGAAGGGAAGCTGGCCTGATAGCGCTTTTCCTGGACCTCGCCTTCGGCGGCGCTCATGGCCGAGAATTCATCGGCGCCGGAGCAGGGAATATAGCGGGTCTCGCCGGTACGCTCGTTGCTCATGATAAAGCCGATGTTGGAGCTGTCCCCGTTGACGGAAGTAACGCCGGTATAGATCCAGATATCGCTCTCCTTGGCGATATAGCCGAAGTCAGCGATCCCTTCCTCCTCCTGGTCGCTGCCCTGCCTGGTGGTGACTCTCCTGCAGCCGATCTGGCCGATAACGGAGTTCCAGAAGCCCTTCTGCAGCTGGGCATAGTTATTGTACTGGACGCAGATCAGATCTCCGGGATAGACCACATCCACCCAGTCGGGCACGTCGGGGACGGCCTTCTTTTCCATGGCGCCGGTGACAGGATCAATCAGGACCGCTCCCGTGATCCTGGTGCCGCCGAAAAGAAAGATGGAATGCTCGTAGATCGGCGCCACATACCAGGCTCTGCCTTCCTCGTCGATCTCGAAATGGATGTCCCAGAACATATCGCTGCGGTAGGACCAGCGGACATGCCGCATCAGATCCTCGTGGAAGTAGGCGCTGGGAACAAAGCGCATGCCCTCTTCCAGCTCATTATAGGAGGCGGACATGGAAACGGGGTCTACCGTCACATAGCCGGGCACGCCGTTTCCCCGGTTTGCATACCACTTGAAGATGCTGGCGTAGCCCAGGGGAGCCACCTTCATGGGACTGTTATGGAAGTTGACCTGGACGTAGTCTTCCGCAAAGACGTCGTACTGGGAGACCACATGGCTTAAGGATCCGATCTCACGGTTTCCCAGCATGGCCGCGGACTGGGTATCCATCAGGGCTATGGAGGAGGTAGACTCCGCATTGGGGAAATCCTCCGTCACGCCGTCCTGAACGTTCAGAATGGCGGAATAGGCCCTGGCGTGGAAGAGCTTGCCGGAGAAAAAGCGGCCAAGAAAGATGATCAGGATGGGCAGGACAAAGCCTGCCAGAATGACCCTGCGGAAGATCCGCTCGCCCCTTGTCACCACACCGCCGTGCAGGTAGAAGGATTCTACAGTGGGGCCTTCCTTATCTTCCTCTTCTTCCTCCCCTTCCTTCCCGGGAGCGGGGGCCTTTTTCTTAGGGCTCCTGTTCGGGCGTCTGCCCCGGACCCGGACCCCGAACACGTCGTTCCACATGGGCACGGAAGCAAAGGATCCGGCCAGAAAGACCAGCATCCACATGAACCAGAAGCCCTCGTACTGAATGTTCCAGGCGGGACAGAAAATATAGTCGATTATGGCCAGCACGACGGCCATGCAGATGATCGGCTTTACAAATTTCATTTTTGTGTTCATGCCGGGCGTCGCCCGGCCCTCCTTTCAGTCGGCCGGC
>CAMOGQ010000207.1 GCA_946614165.1 uncultured Lachnospiraceae bacterium | reverse complement strand
CATAGAACTCATTATTCATGGTCATATAGCTGGCGCCGATCAGACGGGAATTCTCCGTTCCCTTCTTGGAAAGCCGGATCCAGTTCATACTGGTAGAGTAAAGAAGGATCAGCACGGCTACATAAGCCGATATGATGACCGCTCTTAAGAATCTGTCTCTGCTGCCCATTCCCGTCTCCTGTTCCCTGTAAGTTCCATACATCTGGAAAAACCGTTCCTGCCACCTGTATCATACTCAATTTGCCTGAAGGAAAAAAGTTATTTCAGACATGACAAATGTCACTATTATTATTTTTTACAGGTCTCCCGCCGGCAAATATGTGGTTTTTTGAATATCCGCCCTTTCTATTACATTTGTCATCTCTGATTACGCCCATACCCGTTTCCAAAGTATGCTATACTTTATTAAAAATAACAGGAAAGGAGATCCTCCATGTATAAGATCATAGCCAGCGATCTGGATGAGACCCTCATTCTGCCTGACGGCAGCGTAACAGAAAAGAACCGCCGGGCCATCAGGGCGCTCCGCCCTCTGGGCATCAAGTTCGTTCTGGCCACGGGAAGACCCTATAACAGTGCCCAGAAGACCCTGAAGGAACTGGACCTCTTTGAAAAGGAGGATGAATATATCATCTCCTTCAACGGCGGAATGATCACGGAGAATAAGGGAAACCGCATTCTCCACTGCACCCCCATGGACTTCGACGATATCGACATGCTCTTTAAAAAGGGCATTCAGTACGATGTCTGCATCCATGTGTATACCGCCGATACGGTCTATGTCTGGAACATCGATCAGGACGAGCGGGATTATATCAACGGACGCATGGAGGTCACCGAGATCGAAGGGGACAGCATCGAGTTCCTCAGAGGCAGCGTCATGATGAAGATCCTCTTCACCAACACGGACTATGCCTATCTCAGAAAGATCGGCGAAGACCTGAAGGACCTGACCCGGGACATGGACGTCTCCTATTCGGCCAACCGCTATATCGAATTTAATCCCAAAGGCGTCAACAAGGGCCAGGGGCTTTTAAAGCTGGCTTCCATCCTGGGGGTGGACCGTAAGGATACCATCGCCATCGGCGACAACCTGAACGATCTGTCCATGATCCTGGATGCGGGAGTTGGGGCCGGCGTTGCCAACACCTTGCCCGACATGAAGGATCAGTGCGACTACATAACGAAAAATGACTTCCGCCATGACGCCGTGGCCGAGGTCATCGAGCGCTTCGTATTATCTGCACAGAAATAAGACCTGAAAAGGAACATCAAAGAGGACTGCCGGCCGGCAGTCCTCTTTGATATCTTTCTTATATTCGTTTTGTTTTCATATCTTTTTTCAGCTTTCATGCTTCCAGCTCGTAAAGACGGTAGATCTTCCCGTAGATCCTGCCGGTAAAGAGCATCTTAAAGAAGAGCCTTTCAGCCGGAGGAAGTTCGTTTACCAGGGCAGGGGGCGTGAAGGAATGTTCCTTTACGACTCTGATCCCCAGGCCGCCTGTCACGCTTTCCATGTCATCGATGCCGTAGAGCCTGGTGACTCCCACGTCGTTGACAGGATTTTTATATCTGGAAGCCCTGGCGCCAAATTCCGTATACACGTCCATCAGGATATGAAGCTTTCTGTATCTGTCATGCAGGGCCCCGAGAAAGCCTCTCAGCTGGTCCTTCGTGAGATACATGCTGAGCCCTTCCATGACCAGGACCAGCCTATCGGCATCTGGAAGAAGCTCTGTCTGCGCGGGATCCGAAGCATCCAGAGCCAGCATATGGTATTTTTCCATCTCGTCAAAATATTTTCTCCGGATCTCTATGACATCCGGCAGATCACAGTCCACCCAGGCGGAGCAGGAATCGGTCCCCACCCGCAGGCACCTGCTGTCAAGTCCGCACCCCACGTGGAGGACCAGGGCGTTTTCGTTCTGCCTTATCATCTTTCCGGTCCAGTCGTCGAATACCCGGGCCCGCATGGCCATGTTGTAGGCAAGCCACCTGGAAGCGGACCTTCCCCGGATTGGAAAGCTTTCCTTTTCCCAGATCCTTTCCGCAGAAGGATCCTTTAAGATGATTCCCTGCCTGCTGACTCTGGATTTACCGTACAGGGGGATAAAGAGCGTATTGTTTACTTCGTTCATCTATGCTGCTCTCCTTTCCGGCCTTCATGTAGAAGAAAAGGAATCCACCAGATCCTGCAGTTCCATGAACCGTTCCATCTTTTTTTCCAGCAGGGCATCCGCCTCTTCTCTTTCCTTTGAGAATTCTGCCAGCTTCACAAAGTCCGTGGCCGATGCGGCCATCTGTTCATCCAGAAGAGAGATCTTTTCTTCCAGAGCCTCGATCTCCCCTTCTATGCTGTCATACTCCCTCTGCTCCATGTAGGAAAGGCTCTTTTTGGTCCTTTCCTTTTTCCAGGTATCCCTGGAGGAAGGCTTTGCCTGATCCGGTGCCGCGGCTCCTTTTACTTCTCTGGAACTTAAGACCGCACCGCCCTCGCCGGGCACAGCCCCGAAGTGTCTCAGATAATCCGTAAAGCCCCCTTCGCTCTGCTTAAGTACCGGATCAGAGCCGTCAAAGGCAAAGATCCTGGTAACGACCCTGTCCAGGAAGTAGCGGTCATGGGATACCACCACCACGACTCCCGCATAGTGGTCCAGATAGTCCTCCAGGACCTGCAGGGTCTGGATATCCAGGTCATTGGTGGGTTCGTCCAGAACCAGCACGTTGGGGTTCTCCATCAGCACCTTTAAAAGGCAGAGTCTTCTCTTTTCGCCTCCGGACAGCTTGCCTATGGGAGCATACTGCATTTCCGGATCGAAGAGGAATTTCTCGCACATGGCCGAGGCAGAGGTAAGGCCCTCCGGAGTCCGGATATATTCCGCCGTTTCCCTGATAAAGTCGATGACCCGAAGGGTCTCGTCCGGCATAATGTTTTCCTGGGAAAAGGTCCCGATCTGGACGGTCTGGCCTATGGTCACTCTGCCCCTGTCGGGTTCTGTTTCTCCGATAATGCATCTGAGCAGGGTGGTCTTGCCGCAGCCGTTGGGGCCTATAATGCCGATCCGGTCGGTCTTCCCGAACAGGTAGGAAAAATCTTCAAAAAGTATCTTTCCCTGATATCCCTTGGAAATGCCTTCAATCTCAATGACCGTATTGCCCAGCCTGGAAGGCAGAGCAGAGAGCTGTACCTGTCTCTCTTCCACGATCTTTTCCCGGTCCCGCAGGGCTTCGAATCTCTGTATATGGGCCTTCTGCTTGGTGGACCGGGCCCTTGCTCCCCGCATCATCCAGGCCAGGTCCTGCTTGTAGAGCTGGGCCATCTTTCGCTCTGCGGCCAGGGCAAAGTCCAGACGCTGCTGCTTCATCTCCAGGTATTCGCTGTAGCCTCCGTCATAACGGTAGGTGCCGCCCCTGTCCAGCTCTATGGTCTCATTGGTCACGGCATCCAGGAAATATCTGTCGTGGGTGACAAGCAGGAGGGCTTTTTTCCATCCCCGCAGATATTCCTCCAGCCAGGTGACCATGGCCAGGTCCAGATGGTTGGTAGGCTCGTCCAGGATCAGCAGGTCGCAGGGGGTCAGCAGGGCTGCCGCCAGGGCGGCTCTCTTTTTCTGTCCCCCGGACAGAGTCTTCGGAGAGCATTCCGGATCCGCCAGTCCCAGCCGCAGCAGCATGCTGCGGACCTGTCCTTCCGTATTCCAGTATTCATCCCGGCTTCCTGTCTGCATGACGATATTTTCAAGCAGCGTCCTGTCATTATCAAATACCGGTTCCTGGGGGAGGCTGGCGATCCGAAGTCCGTTTCTCATAATGACCTGGCCTTCATCTGGCTCCTGGGTGCCGGCCACTATGGACAGAAAGGTGGACTTGCCGGTCCCGTTGATCCCCACCAGACCGATCCTGTCCGTATCCTCGATGCCGATGGTGACGTCTGTCAGGACGGGCTTAGATACATATCGTTTTGTCACATGCTCCAGATTCAGTATGTTCATCAGATGCTTCTCCAGGGGCCGCAAAATTCTTTCCCGGCCGGTATTTCACAGTTTTTATATACTTTCTTCACAGATTCAGCCAGTTTTTACCACAGTCTGAACACAGATTTCCTTTAAGATGTCCATCATAAGATCAGTGACAGACACAGGATCTTATAAAAAAACATTTTTCAAATGCAGGCCCTTTAAGTGCAGGACTGGAGGTCCATTATGTTAGGAATGATCGTATTAATGATTATAGCAGGTTATCTTGTAAGGCGTATGGTGTTTTGGGGTATGGGGGGATTCTTTACTCCCTGGTATATGGGAGGCTTCTTCCATCCCTGGGGCATGGGCCCCTTCGGCAGGCGTCCTCCCATGGGCGGCATGGGACCCATGGACCGAGGCCCCGGTATGGGACACGGCCCCGGTATGGGACATGGCCCCGGTATGGGTC
>CAMOGQ010000206.1 GCA_946614165.1 uncultured Lachnospiraceae bacterium | reverse complement strand
TAAACCAACAGAAACAGGAGTCGCTGACCTGTTTTATACGGTTTTATTTAACGGTTCGTAAAAGTCCAGTACGGCTGATGTCTGGACTTCCTGCACACGGCCGTTTTCCCAGACAATGTTCTCCCCGTACCTGGCCATAGAGGCTATGACCACGTTTCCAAGTTCCTCTGCCGCCTTGGCAAGGCGCTTATCCGCTTCCGGAGGCATCCTCCAGCTCCACCGGTCCTTCAAAGTGGAGAAGACGCATAAGTTTGGCGCTGTATTCTTCCTTTGGAGCTTCTGCTTCTTTTTCTGCCTTTTCCTCCTTTTCGTTCTTAACTTCTGCCGCCCGTACGTTCCCGGGCAGGACTGCTCCGAAAATCAGAATAAGGATCATCAGGGCAGCCAGCCTGAGCCACCTGTCGTTTCTTTTCATAAAGACAACCTCACTTTTTTTCGGGCCTTCTTCCGGCCCGGAAACTCATTATATCGGCATTTTGTTAAAACAAAGACGTTTATAAGTAATATTATAGCAGGGAGAAGGCCGGGGCTCCAACGCAAGCCGCAATTAAAGAGGCTGCAGGCCTGTTAAAGTTAAAAAAAAGGATTTTTCAGCAGATCCCAAGCCGCATTTATGCAAAGAAGCGCCGCCCCGAAAAACGGAGCGGCGCTCTTTGCACGCCTGCCGGATGACGGCAGCATTTCTTATGTTTTTCAGGCCCTGGGCTCTTTCCCCTCCTTGAACATGAGCATCATTTCATTGGTCAGGGAGTAGTCGTCGGGCTGCAGGACCACTTCCTCCCGCTTCATCCAGACTCCTTCCTTAAGCTCCGTGGTATCCAGACGGATGGTGGTGTCCCCGTCCACGTCGCAGTAAAAGCCCGCCAGGATATCGTCCGCGATGGCCCATGGCTGCGACTTATAGTATCTTATATTCCGCACCTTCAGGCCCACTTCCTCCATGACTTCTCTTGCCACCGTCTCCTCCAGGGTCTCTCCGATCTCGGTAAAGCCGGCGATCAGAGCGTAGAAGGGAATGCCCCGGCCCGCGTACTTTGTCATGAGGAGCCTGTCTCCGTCCGTGACTCCCACGATGACGGCGGGCACGATCCTGGGATAGATGGTCCTGCCGCAGGCAGGGCATACAACGGCCCTTTCCTTATCGGATAATACGGTGGTATGGCCGCAGGTCCCGCAGAAGCGGTTGTCCCTGTACCAGGAGGCCAGCTGCAGGGCCGTAAGGGCCGCAAAGTACATCTCCTTGGGGCCGTACCCCTCCTGACGAAGGCTGCGGATATCCATAAAGATAAAGCCTTTTCCGGCAAGGTCCGCCGGGCAGGGGCCCGGGGACAGGAAGAACCCCGTATCGTCCAGGGCAAAAAGGTAGATCAGGCTCTCTTTATCTCCCGCATCCTCTGCCCCGGGCAGGGAAAAGGTCCCATCCTCCAGTTTCACCAGAAGGCTCCTTCCATCGAAGAAAAAGACCCGGTCTCCCGCCCCCGGCCTTCTGCCCGTCCTGTATTCATTATGCAGCCTGTGGGGCCCTATATCCTGTATCATGGCTCTCCTCCTCTTTGTCCGGACACATCTCCCAAAGGCCCGGTCTTCTTTTAGGATACTACAGGAAATCTCTACTCCTTTCAAGGCCGGGCAAAAGGGCCCTGTAAAAAAGCGGCCCTCTCATGGCTTCTTCTTACTGATTCCCCGCGTCTGTAAACACTTTCCGCATCCGCCCTGCCCCTCCATCTGCTATACTTAGAATGTATGGAGGACATTGCCATGACCATCTATGAATTCCTGGAAAGGGACAAAGAACGCTTCCTGCAGAGGCTCTCTTCTGCCTCCGGGGCAGACCGGGTCATCCAGGTCTGCGAGGAAGAACTGAACCGGATCCTGCTCCAGTATAACGAAGCCAATACAGACAAAAGGACCGGCGAGGAAGCCTGGTACGCCATGCAGACGGCCAGGGCCGCCCTGCCCCTTCTGGACACCGCGGGAGAGGCAAAGATATACACCCCTGCCTCCCGCCAGGAGGAAAGAAAGGTCTCCAGGGCAGTCACCCTGCCCCTGGCGGCGGGGATCGGCTCTGCTGCAGGCGGGACCCTCCTTCTGGCCCTGGGTGCCGGCCATATCGCCGCCCTGACCCTTTTCCCCATCTCGGCCCTGCTTGTAATAGCCGGCATGGGAGGGATCTTTCTGGCAGGCAGAAGGTCCGCGGAAGGAACCATGCCCCAGGTCCCGGGAGAAGTCATCGTAAAAGCCGAGACCGATTCCGAAAAGGTCTACCACAGCCTCTCCATGATGCTGAACGTGGTGGACCACAACCTGGAGGAAGTAAGCAAAAAAGCGGCTCTGTCCGCCCCCGAGAGCGATCTTCCGGGCATGGCGGACAGGAATGCCTCCCCTGTGAAAAAAGACGAATTACAGCTTTTATCGGGCCTTCTGGAGGCTGCCTACAGCCGGCCGGAAGAAGCCTACGCCAGGGATATGATCTCAGAGATCCGCTTCTACCTGCACCGGCACGGCATTGAGCTGGTGGAATACAGCTTGGATACCGCTTCCCTCTTTGACAGAATGCCGGCCCCTTCGGACAGGACCATAAGACCCGCCCTCAAAAGCGGCACCCTGGTCCTGATGCGGGGCCTTGCCGGCACCCGCTGAGAAAGGAGCCATGCCCTATGGAAAAGTTTTACGGATTTGACCTGGGAGACGCCGAAAGCGCCGTTTCCCTTCTGGTAAAAGACGGCCCCCGGGAGCCCGCCATCCTGCCCGTTGCGGGAGCGGGAAGCTTTATCACGGCCTGGGCCAGGCTCACCGACAGGGACCTGGTGATCGGCGAAAACGCCTGCTATCATCCCGATGCCGTGGAGCGCCATCTCCGCTTCAAGAGCGGCTTTCTGACGGATCCCGATTCGGCCTCCCACATCAGAAGCTTTGCCTCCGGAGTCCTGGGAGAGCTCTATGAGTCCGGCTCCGTCATAAAGGGAGAGGACTCCTGCTTCTATATCGGCTGCCCTGCCGGATGGGACCCCAACGCCAGGGAGCGCTACCGGACCATCTTCACAAGACTGGGCTATCCCCCGGTCCGGATCATTTCCGAATCCCGGGCCGCCCTGGTCAGCGCCTGCCAGTCCAGGCACCTGCAGGTAGGCTACGACATCCTCTCCCACCCCGTCCTGGTGGTGGATATGGGATCCTCCACCACAGACTTTGCCTATATCTCCGCAGGCAGGGAAGTGGAGCTGCAGACCGCAGGGGAAGTCCGCCTGGGAGGCGGCATCATGGACGAGCTGCTGCTGGAGACCTCCGTCAGCGCCTCCCCGGACGAAAAAAAGCTCCGCAGGGTCTTCGCCGAAAGCGAGCCCTGGCGCAGCTACTGCGAATTTGCCGCAAGGCGCCTGAAGGAAAAGTATTTCGCCGATCAGGAATACTGGGAAAAGTACGGCTGCACCCAGACCGTACGGATCCTGGGAAAAGAGTCTCTGGATCTGACCCTCCGGATCGACAGGGCCGTGGCCGACAGGATCCTCTATAAGGACGCCCCCGCCCTGGGCGGCCGCTCCTTCCACCAGGTCTTTACGGAAAGCCTCCGCAATACCAGAGATAAGATCACAGGCACCGAGCCCGAGCTCCTTTTCCTGACAGGTGGCGTATCAAAGCTGCCTGCCCTGGCCGACTGGTGCCGGGAGGTCTATCCCGACGTGGTGGTCATCACCAGTGCGGAGCCCGAATACTCCGTGGCCAGAGGCCTTGCCTGGTGCGGCAGGATCGATGAGGACATGCGCCTTTTCCGCAAGGAGATCGACAACCTGAAGGATTCCTCCACGGTGGAGCGCATCGTGGAAGAAAACCTGGACGATCTCTACCGAAGAGCGGTGGAGACCCTGACCATTCCCATCCTCAAGGAGGCTGTCCTCCCCTGCATCATCCGCTGGCGGGAGGGTAAGATCCGCAGGCTCTGCGACATTGACGCGGCTCTCGAAAATGAGATCACGGCCTGGCTCCATACCGAGGAGACCAGAGCCCTTCTGACCAAACCCGTAACGGCCTGGATGAAGCATATCTCCTACGCCCTGGAGACCCTGACCCAGCCCATCTGCATCCGCTACAACGTGCCCTACAGGGCCCTGAGCCTCTCCTCCTACCTGGCCCTGTCCGACATAGATATCAAAGTGGATGCCAGGAACGTCTTCGCGGTAGACGAGATCACCTACATGATCGATACCATCGTCACGGTCCTGGTGGGGCTCCTCTGCGGCGGCGGAGGCATCGCCATCATCTCCAGCGGCCTGCCCGGCGTGATCGCCGGCATCGTCATTTCCGTCCTGGTCCTTTTCCTGGGCAAGGATAAAATCCAGGGGGCTGTACTTAAAACAGATCTGCCCGTCCCTCTGCGGAAGCTTTTCCCTATGAGCAGCTTCGACAGCCGCCTGGAGAAGATCAGCGACCAGGTCCGGGACCAGTTCATGGAATCCCTGACAAAGGAGCGGAACGAGGAGATCTCGGACCGCATGGTCAGCGATATCTCCGGCCAGATCGAGGACTGCCTGGTCCGCATGGCCCAGAT
>CAMOGQ010000205.1 GCA_946614165.1 uncultured Lachnospiraceae bacterium | reverse complement strand
GCGGCTATTGTCCGGCAGAAAATAGAATGATTGTCCAACAACGTCGGAATATACGTTCCTGTGTTTTTTGAGAAGCTGTCTCTTGCAGGAAACAGTTTTTTACAGGAAACTGCCCTATCTGTAAAGAGTCTTTCGAACAATGGAAGTATTTCTTTTGGAACTCACAGGACCTTTGCCAGAAAATCCTGAAGTCTGGGGCTCTGAGGATGGTTGAAGATCTGATCGGGGGTACCCTGTTCCACCAGCTTGCCGTCTTCCATGAAGACAACGCGGTTGCCAACTTCACGGGCAAAGCCCATTTCGTGGGTAACGCAGACCATGGTCATACCCTTCTGGGCCAGGGTCTTCATAACGTCCAGAACTTCGCCGACCATTTCAGGGTCCAGAGCGGAGGTGGGCTCGTCAAAGAGCATGACTTCGGGATCCATGCAGAGGGCACGCACGATGGCGACACGCTGCTTCTGTCCGCCGGAGAGCTGTACGGGATAGGCGGAAGCCCTGTCCTTAAGACCGACTCTGTCCAGAAGCTGCAGGGCCTTTTCTTCGGCTTTGGCCTTGTCTTCCTTTTTGACGATCAGGGGAGCGATGGTAAGGTTCTCCAGGATGGTCTTGTGAGGGAAGAGATTGAAGTGCTGGAAGACCATGCCCATCTTCTGACGGAACTGGTCCAGGTTGATCTTGCCGTCCGTGATGATCTGTCCGTCCACTTCGATGGTGCCGTCGGTAGGCTCTTCCAGGAGGTTCAGGCTTCTGAGAAAGGTGGATTTACCGGAACCGGAGGGGCCGATGATGACCATTACGTCGCCGGGATAGATATCCAGGTCTACGCCGTCCAGAGCGCGGATCGCTCCATAGTTATAGTGTTTTTTAAGACCTCTGACCTTGATCAGTGCATTATCGTTTGTCACTTGCTCTCATCCTCCTCTCGAAATACTGAATGATCTTGGAAGTCGGGAAGCACAGGCAGAAGTAGAGGAAGGTCGCCATAAGCAGGGGCTCCGCGATAATAAAGGAAGCCGACTGGATGGACTTGACGTTGAACATGATATCCTGTACGCCGATGGTGTAGCAGACCGAACTTTCCTTGATGATGGTAACAAATTCGTTGGCTACTGCAGGAAGGATGTTCTTGATGGCCTGGGGGATGATGATGTGAAACATGGTCTGGGCCTTGGACATACCAAGGGACCTGGCTGCTTCGGTCTGTCCCAGATCTACGCCTTCGATACCGCCTCTGATGACATCAGACATATATCCGCCGGAGTTCAGTGCCAGGGCAACGACGCCGGGGAAGAAACGCTCAAACTGGATGAATCCGAAGAAGGTGAACTTGGGAAGGGAGATGAAGCCGAATACGATGTAGTAAATCAGGAAGATCTGTACCAGCATGGGGGTACATCTGACGAACTGCACGTATACGCCGGCAATCAGCTTGACAGGATTGAAACGGGAGATGAACTCCAGCCTCTTGAGCCTGTTGATATCGTCGGTCTTGACTTTGGCCAGATGCCGGAAGGGACGTACATCCGACAGGAGCATCAGGGCAAGGGCAAAAGCGATGACAAAGCCGATGACAACTGTCAAAAGGGACAGAAGGACTGTGACCAGAAGTCCCTGCCAGAGCATGGGCAGATATTTGGTCAGCTTTTCCAGGTTGTCTATGCTGATGGTCATAAAACGATACTACCTTTCATATAATAAGGTCCTCTCTGTGTCTGGCAGAGAGGACCTTGCCGTTATTTGTTTCTTTTTTACAGATCGGAACAGATCAGAAAGAAATTATTCCTGAACGTTTCCGTTTTCATCCAGCATGCCTTCGTAGACAGCTTCGTCGTCGGAAGCTTGTTCCTGGGCTACAGTGATGTACTCATCCATGGAGCCGTCTTCCAGAACCTCTGCGATGACGCCGTTGATGGCTGCCAGGAGGCCTTCGTTGCCCTTCTTCAGAGCGATGGCGGAGCCTTCTGCTTCTTCATAGGGAACTTCCCATGCGATCATCAGATCGGGATAGTTCTTGATGTACTGCTCGGCAACAGCGGTCTCGATGAAAGCGCCTTCCAGCTTGCCGGAGAGCAGTTCGTTGATCAGGTCTGTGACCTTGGGAAGGCCGGTGATGTTGGCGTTGGGAGTGTTGGCTTCAGCCAGGCCCATCTGGATGGAACCGGTCTGAGCGCCTACCGGCAGACCGTCGAATGCTGCATAGTCAGTGTATTTGTCCTTGTCAGCGCCGCGGATGACAAAGCTCTGTCCGCCCATGTAGTAGAGATCAGAGAAGTCAAAGGTCTCTGCACGCTCGGGAGAGGGAGAGAAGCCTGCCACGCCGATATCGACGTTGCCGTTCTGCAGCTCCATCAGGATGCCGTCGAAGTCCATGGGAACGACCTTAAGCTCAAGGCCCAGCTCTTCTGCGATACGGCCTGCGAGGGCGATATCGAAGCCAGCCAGCTGAGGGTTGCCGTCTTCGCCGATGTAGTAGAACTCATAGGGGGCGAAGTCAGGGCTGGTGCCGACGGTCAGATAGCCGTCAGAGATCAGCTTGATTTCGGGAGCAGCTTCTTCTTCAGTAGTCTCTTCGGGAGCGGCTGCTTCTTCGGTCTTTTCTTCCGCAGCGGGCTCTGCTGCAGGCTCGGCTGCAGGCTTGGAGCCGCCGCAGGCTGCCAGAGACAGCGCCATCATTCCTGCCATCAGGGCAGCAATCAGTTTCTTTTTCATAATCAGTTTCCTCCTTATTATGTAGTCCGGATATTTCCGGTCCTTTCTATACATTTTTAAATGAATAAATGTATAAAACATCTGGGATATGGGGCTCCCGGATGCACATTATTCATTGTATCCTAAAATCGGATATAATCAAGTCTTTTTACGGCAAAATAAAAGGATTGTCCGATGATGGTTTATAAGATACAATGTATTTTTGTAGTCGGAAGACTTCCTTAATATAAATGATTATGCAGTGAAGGAGATATATATGTCCTGGGAAGATAAAGTCAGAAAAGTAGAACCCTATGTGGCGGGAGAGCAGCCCAAAGACAGGGATGTGATCAAGCTCAATACCAACGAATGTCCCTATCCCCCGGCCCCCGGTGTGATCCGTGCGGCAGAGGCCTTAAAGGAGCATTACGGCAACCTGCGTCTCTATCCGGATATGGATGCCACAAAGCTGGTGAACGCCCTGGCAGACTATTATAAGGTGGATCCTTACCAGATCTTTGTAGGCGTAGGTTCCGATGATGTCATTGCCATGTGCTTTATGACCTTCTTCCAGTCCGGTAAGAAGATCCTGTTCCCCGACATTACCTATTCCTTCTATGATGTCTGGGCGGAACTCTATGGAATTCCCTATGAGCAGCCGGCTCTGAAGGAGGATTTCTCCATCGATGTAAGGGACTACCTGCCCGAAAGGACAGGCGGGGACCTGGGCGGTATTATCTTCCCCAACCCCAATGCTCCCACGGGCGTAGAAATGCCCATAGACCAGGTGGAGAGGATCATAGAAGCCAATCCCGACTGCGTGGTCATCGTGGACGAAGCTTATGTGGATTTCGGAGGGACCAGCGCCCTTCCTCTGCTTGAAAAGTATGACAACCTGCTGGTGGTCCAGACTTTCTCCAAGTCCAGAGCCATGGCAGGACAGAGAGTGGGCTTTGCCATCGGCAATAAGAAGATCATCGACTATCTGAAGGACGTGAAGTTCTCCTTCAATTCCTATACCATGAACCTGCCTGCCATTGAACTGGGAACAGAGGCTGTGACAGACGCGGCATACTTCCATGAAATCACGGGTAAGATCATAAAGACCAGAGAGTGCTTCAAGCAGGATCTCAGAGACTTGGGCTTTACCTTCCCTGATTCAAAGACCAACTTCGTCTTTGCAAAGCCTCCTAAGATGTCCGCTAAGGATCTCTTCATGGCCCTTCGGGAGAGGAAAATCTTCGTCCGCTATTTCAACAAGCCCAGGATTAACGAGTACCTGCGTATTACCATCGGAACCGATGAGCAGATGGCAAAAGTAGTCGCAGCCATGAAGGAGATCTTAGGCTGAGGACAAACAGAACCGGTTAGATATGAATCGGATATGAAAGGACCTGTTCATAACAGGTACAGAGTCTGAACGGAAAGACTTCAGGATTCGGAAGGGAACCTGGGGCGGCAGCGTATCAGATAACTCAATCGGATACTGGGCCGGGTCAGGGAGCATTTCTGCATCAGGACCTGGTTCAGGTCCTGAAGGATTATATATTTAAATAGGAGAGTTTTAATTTATGGAAAGTCTTGCAGCATGGTTTGCCGCAACCCTTGGAAAGTATTTATCTGCCAAGGCAGTCGTTTTTATCGTATCTCTGATGCCCATCCTGGAATGCAGGGGCGGGCTTCTGGTCGCTTCCCTTCTGAAGGTGGATATCCTGGAAGCTATTCCCATCTGCGTGGTGGGAAATCTTCTTCCTATTCCCTTTATTCTTCTTTTCATCACCAGGATCTTTGCATGGCTGAAGAACTATAAGATCACCAGGGGGATCGTAGAAAAACTGGAAGCCAGGGCCATGAACAA
>CAMOGQ010000204.1 GCA_946614165.1 uncultured Lachnospiraceae bacterium | reverse complement strand
AGGTTCGGATCAAAAAATGGAACTTTTAGTGGAACTCAAATGCAGAGTTCTCATTATTATGCGGAGGACGGATGAGAAGCCGTACCATGAACAGGGGAATCTCTCAGTGATTTCCCTGTTTTTAATTGCGGAAACCTGCTGAAACGTGGAAAATTACAAATTCCATTGACTTTGGTCGTATGCGAGCCTACAATAAATAAAGATGCACATGCTGAAACGTGATTTACAGAAATCGTTTTGTTCTGCGCGGGAGGCTTCTTCTGCCGGAGCCTGTCCGGAAGGCTCTGATCCGGGGCATGGACGGAAGGATATAATACTCAGAAAGGAAGGTCATGGCATATGGCTTTAGCGAAAGCTGATTTAAAACTCATTGAGGAGGTCACAGCCTATTATCTGCAGACCGGTGAATTGGCGGGAGAAAAAAGGAACGGAAGACTGACGGAGGGAAAGTATTCCATCAATGAGACCGCCAGGCATTTCGGCATGACCAGGACCAAGGTCATAAAGATGCTGGTGACCAAGGGACTGTATAAACCGGCTGACGCGGATCGGGTATGGGAACTTCGCAGCAAGGGAATGTCGGTGCAGGAGATTGCCCGGGAGACTGGTCTTTCCTCCGCCACGGTATCCGCATGTATTCCCTATACCACAGAGTTCCACGGGTCCGCAGAGCCTTCAAAACGTGCCGCCGAGGCCCGTCAGTTCCGGGCTGATGTAAAGGCCAGGAAGTCCGGACAGGAAGAAATGAAGAAGGAAAGAACGGGAAAGACGCCTGAAAAAGGCAGCAAGAACTGGAAATCCTCCTGGAAGAAGGAAACGGCTCTGTCATACAAAGAGGATTATTCCCGTCCGCCCCGCATCACCTGGGAAAATCTCCATGACCTGGTCACGGAGGAATCCGCCCTGCAGACGGAGGAGAGTGACCGTAGCAGAAGAGAACGGGAAGAAAAGGGAATGGAGCAGTTAGAGGTACTGCGCTCCCGGCCGGTATGGACGCAGGAAATGACAGATCTGATCCTCTCCCTGGAAGATGCCCTGGGGCTTTTCTCAGGAGCTCTGAGCACCCGGAACCGGACGGAACTGGAACAGCTTTCCGGGGAAAGGCTCCCTCTTACCCCCGCGACTGTGTGGAGGCTTCATCTGGAAATGGATTATGAAGCGGGGGAAGAGGAACTGAAGATCCTCCACAGATACGGGAAGCTGAAGGGGAAAGCCATCAGCCGCGATCTGGTGGTTCCTTCCGATATACCCCTCTACGCCCTCCACTATGTCATTCAGACAGCCTTCGGATGGGAAAATTCCCATCTGCATCACTTTTTCCTCAGCAAAGAAAGGGTCCTGGAGCTTTGCGGGAACAGCCCTGAAAACTGGAGGAAGATGGTGGGCATCATTTTCCGCAGTCCCCTCATGTCGGAGGAAGCCCCCTTCTGGGCGGACGATTACGAGAAAGGGAGCTTTAAGAACTGGTTCAGGACAAAGTATACCGGCCCCTATCTGTCCCAGTGCAGGGAAGAAGGACTCTACAGCTGCATGAAAGATATGCAGGACGTGCACGAGGATACCCTGATGTATATAGGATACCGCAGGGATCCGGAAACGGGAGAAGCAGGAGAAGTCATTCCCGGACTGTACATGAAAGAACACAGCTTCAGAGGATGGGTCCGGGAAGAGGAAGAGCAGAAAGAGGAAAGGTCTTTCAGCGAAAAGGAAAGAATAGAAAAAGTCAGATTTGCGGACGCTCCCATGGACGTCCTGTTTGAAGCCTTCGGAAGCGACCCTTTCGAACTTCTGGAGCGGCTTCCTCTGAACGCGGTGCTGTGCCCGGGACTCAATGTCCTGCCCCGGGGAGACTTCCGTTTCCCGGTATCTTCTGAAGATGCGGAAAACGAAAATGACCCCGAAAAACTTTTTATCGGCAGAAATCTCTGCCGGACGGTCACGGAAGAGCTTTCTTTCATCGGGGATCAGATCGATGAGACCATCCGTGAAAATGAGGATTCTCCACTCAACCAGGTGAATCCCAGGCCTTTTGCGACGGAACTCCTGTATCAGTATGACTACGGTGACGGATGGCAGCTTAAGATCACGGCCTCAGCCAACTGCAGGGATCTTAACATAAACCAGGATATTCTGGACAGAGCCAATATCCGATGCCGGGAGACCTACCGGCCAGTACTGATCGCCAGGGACGGGGAAATGGTCATGGACGACGTGGGCGGAATGCCGGGCTTTGTAGAATTTCTGGAGACTGTCAATCCGGATCTGGAATCCATGGACATGGAAGAGAGAGATAAGGCCGAGGCGAAAAAAAAGCAGATGCTGGAATGGTCTAAGATCGTGCACTGGAAGTGGAACGATGCCAGTGACAGGAATCTCCTTTAAGGACAGAAAGGGAGGAAAAGCTGTATGGATCTTAAATGGCTGGAAACCTGTGCTGCGGCTGGAGAGTTCCTCTACGGATATTTTTCTGTTACGGCCCTGAAAAGAATGTATGAGGCAAAGCCGGGATGCCATATCACCCATGAGGATGTGATCGCTGGGATGCAGGAACTCAGGGCATCGGGATCGGTCCTGACGGACTATGTGAAAGGCAGGCTGGATGACAGCGATGACGATTACGGCTTTTTCACGCCTTCGGAGCTGGAAGGGACGCCTCTTGAAAAGATCATGAAGGAGGCTGACAGGACCGGAAACCCCTATGCTTCTCTTCATCTGGATAAGAAGGAACGGTCATTTCTTCTGGACGATGTTCCGGACGATCTGGATTACTATATACCTGAGTGGCAGGAAACGGAGCAGCTGGTGCAGGAGGGCTATATCAGGACGCCGGAGATGACAAAGCTGGAAGAGGAGATCCGGAAACGGAAGGGGGACCCTTCTCCCCTGATCTCTCTGTGGGGAAAGGTATCCACCGACAAGCTGGACAACATGGAGTCCATTCATGCGGTCATGGACCTTGTATCGTTTTCTTCGGAAGGAAGCAGTGAAGCGGGAGACAAGTCCTATGAGGGGGTCCTGAAGGAGATGAATCGGTTCCTGTCCTATGCGACTGCCTTCCTCAACAATGTGAACCTGAGAGCCAGAAGGGGGTGGAGGCCCCAGGAACTGTTCGAAAAGACCCGCCCCAGGGAAGGATTCATTCCTACTGTTGTACCGGGCTCTGTCAAAGCGGCGGGACTTCTGAAGCAGACGGAGGATCAGCTGAGAGCCCTGGGAGCCAACGTGGATTACAGCACCATCGACAGGATGCCTGTCACAGGCAGATACGGAGAAAGAAGAATGGTCAAGGTGGGCAGGAACGATCCCTGTCCCTGCGGCTCGGGCCTCAAGTATAAGAGGTGCCACGGAAGAGGAAAATAAGAAAGGTATTTTTCCCCGGCCTGAAGCTGACGTGCGGAGGCATCTGAGGAAAAGCTGCGGTCATGTTTTAGACGTATAAGGGAAGGAGCCCTGCCGGCTCCTTCTTTTCGCTTTTATCCCTTTAACCGGGACCCGGTCCCGGCAGACCCGGACCGGGATCTTCGGAACAGGAGCTTTCCCATCCGCAGCCGGTTTTTCTTGGGCTTCAACCGGGGAGGGGAAAATATCTGAATGCGGGATCGGAAGAAAAGGAAGCTGCGGGAGAAACAGCCGTATCCCCTCAGGGCGGGGCTTTTAAACAGGCGGAAAACAGATTTTCAGAGAAGAGTATCCGTGCTAAAATATTTCCGTGGATTGCACCGCCTGTGCATGCGGGATAAGAAAGTGAGCCCTGAAAGGACGGGAACATATATGAACAGCAGCACGATTACCAGAGAACAGCTCGCGGGCATGTTCGACCATACCAATCTGAAGGCTTTTGCCACGGAAAAAGACTTTGAGAAGCTCTGTGAGGAAGCAGTGTCCATGGGATGCGCCATGGTGGCCATAAATCCCTATCCGGTCAGGATGTGCAGGGAATTCCTGAAAGGGACAGGCGTCCATGTAGGAGCGGCCATATCCTTCCCTCTGGGACAGAATACCATAGAAGAAAAGGCGGATGAGACCCTCCGGGCCATAGAGGACGGGGCAGACGAGATCGACTATGTCCTCAACGTGGGAAAGCTGAAGGAAGGAGACCTTGCCTACATCCGCAAAGAGATGGAGACCATTGTTTCCGTCTGCAGGAAAAAGGGCGTCCTGTCCAAGGTCATCTTTGAAAACTGCTACCTGACAAAGGAAGAGATCCGCGCGGCGGCAGAGATCGCAAAAGAAGTTGGGCCCGACTATATAAAGACCAGTACGGGCTTTGGCACCTCCGGGGCCAGGGCGGAAGATGTAAGGCTTATGAAGGAGACCGTGGGAGAAAGCGTTAAGGTCAAAGCGGCAGGCGGGATCCGGGACTGGGAGACCTGCGCTGCCATGATCGACGCGGGAGCGGAGCGCATAGGGACCAGCAGCTCTCTGGCTATCCTGGAGGGATATGACAGGGTGCGCGGGGAGGCCTCTCTGTGAGGGCCTCTGCGGCCTTCGAAGCCGCTCCTGTCAATCACCCCACCCATTCCTTCTGAATGGATGGGGCTTGCAGAGGAGATGA